>JBQTIP010000337.1:0-2245 GCA_052388025.1 Actinomycetota bacterium | reverse complement strand
CCATGCCGCCGCTTCGAGAGCAGTTCGGGCTTGTCCTGGCCGAGGCTATGCTGTCTGGCGTGGCGGTGGTGGGGTCGAGCTCCGGCGCGATTCCCGAGGTCATCGGCGACGGCGGGTTGGTCTTCCCCGAGGGGGACTGGCATGCTCTTCGAGCCCATCTCCAATCGCTCGCGGACGACCCCGGCAGGCGGGCCGAGATCGCCGCACGAGGGCGCGATCGGGCCCTTCGGCTCTACTCGGCCACCGCACTTGCCGATCAGACCTACGAGCTGTACCGCGAACTGGTCCGTTCCGCACATCGGAGGTCCGGCGGGTGAGAATCTTGATGACCGTGCTCCAGTTCGAGCCGGCGGGAGGGCTCGAGATCTACACGCGAGAGGTGGCGAGGGGCCTCCGGCGGCTGGCGCACGAGGTGGAGGTGTGGTCGCTGCTGGAGCGACGGGGAGCGTCCGCCCTGGACGGGATCCCCGTGCGGCGCTTCGCGCCAGCTTCCCGCGCGCTTCGCACACTCCATCACCGGCTCCTGTCACGGCGAGCGGCGTGGATCCTCCGCAGGCAGCTTGGGAGCTTCGACCTGGTCTTGTGCATGCACCCGATGCTCGCCGTGGCGACCGGCCGTGCGCTCCGAGAGGGTGGCCCTCCGTACTGGGTGTGGACCTACGGGACGGACATCTGGGGTGATTGGGACCCCGAGCTAGAGCGTGCGCTCGCCGGGGCAACCAAGATCGGGACGATCTCGTCGTACACGGCGGGCAGGATCTGGGCGCGGCTGCCCGAGGCCGACGTGCCCGTCGTCTACCCCGTCGTGGACACGGAACGGTTCTCGATTGCAGTGCCGGCACCCTTTCCCTCGCGCGAACGCCCCGTCCTGCTCACGGTAAGCCGCATCAACCAGGTCGACGCGTACAAGGGTCACGACAAGGTCATGGCAGCACTCCCCCGGATCGAGGCCGCCCTCGGGAGAGCCATCGAGTACCGCATCGTGGGAAGAGGCGACGGCGTCGATCGCCTTCGCGCGCTGGCCGCGCGGCTGGGCGTCGCCGATCGCGTCCGGTTCCTCGGCCGGCTGGATGAGCCGGAACTGATCAGGGAGTTCCTGGCCTGCGACCTGTTCGTGATGCCGAGCCGCATGGACCCGGCGCCGGGGGGCTCGCTCTGGGGTGAGGGGTTCGGGATTGCCTATGTCGAGGCGGCTGCGGCCGGAAAGCCGGTGGTCGCGAGCAACCAGGCCGCCGCCCCCGAGACGATCCGCGACGGCGTCACCGGGTTGGCCGTGGACCCGGCCTCGGAGGAGGCGATCGCGGACGCGTGCGTTCGGATCCTGTCGTCCCTTGAGCTCGCCGGGCGGATGGGCAAGGAAGGACGTCGCTTCGTGCGGGCACAGTTCGGCCGCGCGGCATTCGACCGGCGCTTGGAGCGAGCGCTGCGAGACCGGGAGCCAGCATGTGCGGGATAGCGGGGGTCACCGGGAGGTACGCACGGGCCGACGTCGTCCGGCGCATGATTGAGGCGATGCACTCCCGCGGGCCGGACGACGCGGGCTGCTGGACGGACCCGGGATCGACCGTTGCCCTCGGCAACTGCCGCCTCGCGATCATCGACCTGTCCGAGGCGGGCCACATGCCCATGCAAGACCTCACCGGGCGGTGCTGGATCACCTACAACGGCGAGCTCTACAACTTCCGCGTGCTCCGGCGGGAACTCGAGGCCGCGGGCCATGTCTTCCGCTCGAGCACCGACACGGAGGTGGTCCTAACGGCCTACCTTCAATGGGGGACCGCCTGCCTCGACCGGCTCACCGGGATGTTCGCGTTCGCCATCCACGACTCCCGCGACCATGACGATCCGAAGCTATTCCTGGCCCGTGACCGTCTGGGTATCAAGCCCCTGTACTGGGCCCGGGCCGAGGGCGGGGTGCTCTTCGCGTCGGAGATCAAGGGGCTCCTCGCGAGCGGGTTGGTCGAGCCGGTCGCGGACATGCAGGCGGCGTGGGACTACCTGAGCCTCGGCTCCGTCCCCGGCCCCCGCACGATCCTGAGGGGCGTGCGCTCGCTCGAGCCGGCCCACACCCTCCTCGCCCGGGGAACGGACGTCTGCAGGTGGCGGTACTGGCGGCCGGGTCCGCCGGCGGCCACCGAGGGGGGCCCGACGAGCATGGACGAGGCCGCGACCTCCCTGCGCAGCTTGCTCGAAGACGTTGTCCGGGAGCACCTGGTGGCGGACGTGCCGGTTGGCGTGTTCCTCT
>JBQTIP010000336.1:0-2438 GCA_052388025.1 Actinomycetota bacterium | reverse complement strand
GATGGATTGGGCCGTCGCCGTCTCCGCGGGTGATATGCACGAGGTGCTTGTTGGCCTCGAAGGGCTCCAGGAGTTTGAGGGCGTCGTGGGAGACGCCGAACAGGAAGTTCGAAGGCCTCCCGAGGAGGTAGCCGGTCCTTCGGAGCGCCCCGCACCAGGCGTCGTGGGACTGGTTCGTCACGACGAGGTCCACGCCCCGCTCGTGCAGAAAGCGCGTCGCGGTGCGCATCACGAGCGGGGCGTCCACGGGAGTGGCCAGGTTGTCGGCGATCGACCCGACCCTCAGGTGGCCGAAGTACTTGTTCTCCGACATAGGGGTGTCGAGCAGGACGGCCCAGCCAACGGTGCGTTCGCCCGAAAGCACCCGGAGCCGCAGGAACCGCTCGTTCTCTGGGGGGTAGAGCGCGTTCAGCGTGGCAGAATCCCGGTTCGCGATGAGGATGTAGTGATCGCGACAGGCGGCCCACACCTCGTCGGCCCAGGCGTCAAAGCGCTCCACCAGGTCGCAGCGCGTGGCGCTCCGCGCGGGGAGAGGGGCTTGGATCACCCTGACGCCAAGCCAGCCCAGCCCCGTGAGCGCCAGTAGGTCCAGCGCCGCGCGCCGCAGCCTCGTCCTCCGCAGGTGAACGATCCCGCGTAGGAACCGGAAGGGACGCGCCACGCGGAAGTAGAACGGGACCTCATGCATCCCCCAGCCGAGGGCCTTGAGAAGCCGGGCCACCGGGGCGTCCGCCCCTCCCATCCCTGTGGCCAGGAGCAGGGGACGCCGGCGCGCCGCGTCCTGGATCAGCCTGACGCCCACTAGCGCGTACTTCTTGCTGATAATGCCCTCCGAGATCGGCAGGCGACAGAATGCGCCCGGCCGGCTCTCGCCTCGCACCGTGAAAGTCTGGTTCTTCAGGATATACCCGCCCCGCGCTACGTCACCCTCCATCGCCAGGTAGTACTCCTCGTAAACCGTAGCGCCGGCCCGCTTCGGGAACCGAGACGAGCAATGCTGTTCCGGGAACTGGAACGGGATGCCGGCCTCCCGCAGGCGTCCGTTGAAGGCGCTGACAGTCGGAATCCGCTCCTCGGTGTAGGGCTCGAGCTGGATGGCCATCTTCGACCGTTCGGGCCGCGGGTGGAGATCAACCCTCCTTCATTGCGGCGATGAGGGCGTATCCGAGCTTTCGGTGCTTCCAGAAGGACTCGAGGACGTCGCAGGCCTCGAGGAACTGCCGCCACAGGGTCTCGCCCGCCAGTTCGATCACCCGACCGCGGTCCTTGCGCGCGTTGCGGCGCCAGTGCTCGAAGGTCGGCAGCGTTTCGACGCTGACGTCCTCGAGTACGTCCACGCGGAGCCCGCTGTCCATGGCCCAGGCGCGGTAGCTCTCCAGGGGCTCCATCTTGGCGCGACCGAAAACTTGGTGCAGCAGGAGGAACTGGTCGCGGTGTCTGACCACCTCGATCATGGGCATGGGGGCGCGCAGCATGATATCCCCCAGCACCATCCGCCCTCCGGGCCGCAGCACTCGAGCGCATTCGGCGAACAACCGGTCCTTGTGGCGCATGAAGTGCGAGGCCTGGAGTACCCAAACGCGGTCGAAGGACGAGTCGGGCAGCCCGTTGTCCATGCCGTCGCCGTAGGCGAAATGCATCCGGTCGCCCAGGCCCCGGGCCTCGGCCCGCCGGCGCGCCTCCTCCAGCCCCACCTTGCTGGTAGAAATACCGTGGACGCGGCAGCGGAACTCCTGCGCTAGGAAGCAGGCTGGGCCACCCGTGCCACAGCCGACGTCGAGCACGTCCAGGTCCGCGGAGATGCGGCCGTGCTGTGCCATTCGCCGGGTCAGGGCTTGGGTGGCCGCCTGCAGGTCGTTCACACCTTCCTCGAAATACCCGTAGTGCAGATCGGGACCCATCAGGAGGGTCCAAGCCGCCGTCACGCGATCGTAGTGGACCTCCGGATCGTAGTCTTGCAGCGGCATGGCCTTCTCCCGACGTTCAACCCGGATCATGCATCCGGTTGAGACCGGTTCATAATCTGTTGCTTCAGCAGGCCCCGCTCGACCTTGCCATGAGCGTTCTTCGGGATAGAGGGAACCCAGTCGTAGGCGACGGGGATCTTGAAGAGGTCGAGCTTGCTCATGAGGAAGGCGCTCAGCTCCCGCGAGCTGGGGATATTCCGGCGGTCCTCTCTGGCCACCACAAAGGCCACCACGCTCTCACCCGTGATGTTCTTGGGATCGGACGCACCGACGCAGACGCAGTCGGCGACGACATCGTGCTGGCGCAACGCGTCCTCGACCTCGGTGGGGTAGACCTTCTGCCCGCCGACGTTTATCACGTCGTCGGCGCGGCCGCACAGGTACAGATAGCCGTCCTCCGACTGGTAGCCGATGTCCCCCGACCAAAGCCACCCGTCTCGCAGCCGGGACTCGGCCGGAGCGTTCCAGTAC
>JBQTIP010000335.1:0-5439 GCA_052388025.1 Actinomycetota bacterium | reverse complement strand
GTGCAGCGCGGCCGCGATCTGCTCGCGCTGCTTGATCGTGAGGTCTACCCCCCGGGCCATCGCGTCGTAGAAGATGCCCGCGGTCTCCCCGGTCAGGTCGTATGCGGCCGCGAGGTCGTGGATCCGGCGGTTGTAGATCTCCGTCGCGCCGGCAGCGATCTGCGTCTGTCGGGCGAGGAGGGCCATGCGGAGGTCCGCGTCCTCGATGGCTGCGATCTCGGCATCCATCGCGGCCCTGAACTGATCGAGCGACAGCCGGCCGTCGAACAAGGCCGCACCGAGTGCCCGCGTCGCATCTGCGGCCCGGTTGGCATCGTCGCGGTACGTGAGCCACCCCCCGGCAAGGAGGGCCGTCGCCCCCACGACCAGACCTATTGGCGAGACCAGACCCGCCAAGGCACCAGCGAGACCCGCCGTGCCCGTTGCGGCGGATGCCGTGCCTGCGGCGCCTGCCGCGGCCGTAGCGGCCGCCCTGAAACCTCCCAGCCAAGCGACCCCCTTGACGAGCCCGCCCCCGAGGCGGAGGAGTCCGCCGAGGAGCCCCACGCCGGGTCCGATCGCTGCGGCTAGGAGGCCCACCTTGATGATGGTGCCCTGCGTCCCCTTCGAGAGACGCCCGAAGGACTCGGCGATGTCCGAAACCACCCCGACTACCTCCAGGGCGATCGGGATGAGCTGCTCGCCGAGCGCGATCGCGGCGACCTTCAGCTTGGTGAGCCCCTGGGCGAGCTTGAACCCGGGCCCCTCCGCCGTGGTCGCGAACGCCTCGTCCATCGCACCGGTCGAGTTCGCGACCTGGTCGAACACGAGGGCGGTCGCCTTGGCCCGGTCACCCGTGAGGGCGAACTGACCCGTCAGGGCGCGGATGTTCGGGATGATCTTTCTAAGCGTATCGATGTTGCCGTCGGCGGCCTCGTCCAGCAGTATCAGTGCGCCCTGTAGCCCGTCCTCGGCGATCGCGCGGCGCACTTCGTCGGCCGAGAGCCCAATCTCCTTGAGCGTCTCGGCCGCCTGGGACCCGGGCGCGATGAGAGCGGCAAGGAGGCCCCGCATCGCCGTCACGCCCTCGTTCACGGCGAGCCCGGCCGAGGACAGTGCCGCGAGCGAGGCGGCGATCTCCTCGAACTCCACCCCGGCCTTCGCGGCGATGGGCAGGATGCGCCCCATCGCGTCGGCGAACTCGTCGGGCTCCGCGGAACCCGCCTTCACGGCGGCGACCAGTGTGTCGGTCGCCTCCGCGGCCGTGAGTCCCGACTCCGCGTAGTTGTTCAGCGTGACCGCGAGGAGGCGCGCGATGTCCTTCGTCTCGCCGAGCCCGGAGGCCGCGGCTTTCGCCGCCATCTCCAGCGTCGGCATGATGTCGGCCGCCTTGAGCCCGGCGGAGGCAAGGAAGTACAGCGCGTCGGCGAGCTCCCGGGGGTCCCGTGCGGTGGCTACTGCGAGCTTTTCGACCTCGCCTCGCCAGGAGGCGATCTGCTTGGCTGACGCGTTGGAGACCGCGTCGATCCGGGTGAAGGCCTGCTCAAAGTCGAGTGCCATCTTCGTCGCAACGGCACCGATCGCGAGGATCGGCAGGGTTACATGGGTCCTCGCCGAGCGGCCGAAGGACTGCATCTTCCGCCCGAGATCGGTCATCGATTTGCCGACGGCCGAGAGCTTCGCGGACCAAGTGGCGGCCGATGCCGTGACAGCCCCGGAGGCCCTTTTCAGGGCCGCCTCGAGCTGGGAGGCGTCGCCACGGATGATGACTTCCTCGCTGTAAGCGGGCAAAGGGTTTCTCCAAACAAGAAGGCCCCGACCGAAGGCCGGGGCGTGATGCTCAGGCGGCCGCGTAGGGGCTCGGCAGGCCCGTCAGATGCGCTATGCGGCGCTCATGCGACACAAGTGCCTGCTCCTCGGTCGAGACGGGCTCAGCAGCTAGGGTCCGTGCCTGCTCTGCTGCTTCAGCGAGCGAGCACCAGAACTCGATCCAGCCGATGGTGTGCCAGTAGTCGTGCGACCACCCGTTAGCTCGGCCAAGAGACCGGATCAGTCGGAGGAGACTTTTGGGCTGGCCTCCTCAGTCTCGGCATCTTTCGTGAGCATCCCCAGGACTTCGAGCCAGCGAGTTGGGTCCATGCGGTTGGCGACGGCCATCACCCACGAGGCCGCGGCGTTGTGCCCGACCTGGTCGCGAATGACCTCGATCGTCACCTCGGGCTCTCGGAGTGCCACGATCGGCAAGAATGCCTCGAGCAGGAGCTCCCACGCCTTCCCATACCGCTCGGCCGCTGCCGTCCGTGCCCTGTCCGAGCGCGCCTTCAGCTGATCGAACTGACACCGCGCCCAGGTGTCATAGGCGCGCAGGAACGCCGCAGCGAGGGGGAACGGGAGGTCTTGGGGGATGCCGAAGCGTCGCTCCTCGCCGGTCGCGAGCGTGACTCGGTAGGAGACCGGCGTCGGGGCGAACAGGTCTAGGTCGACGAACTGCGCGGCGAAGCCTTGCGGTTCCTCCTTCATCCCACTCCCCTTAGACATAGGCCGCCGAGTCGTTCGTGATTCCCGTGACCGTGACGAGAGCGGCGCCGGCCACTTTCCGCCCGAAGGCAGAGTAGACGACCTTCGTCCCCTCGCCCGCTCCCGGATCAAGCGGCGTGTAGACCGCCGACTCGTAGTCGATGGTCGGGATGTTTATCTTCAACTGGCGCGCAGCTGCGCCGGCACCGCGATCGAACTGGGCGATGAAGGCGCCGGAGGTCGCACTCGCTGAGGCGGCAGTGCCGGACGTCGTGCCGTAGTTCACCTTGCGGTACCCCGTCGAGGTTATGGCGGTCTGGAACTCGGTGAACTCGACCTCGGCATCCTCGCCGACCTTCACGATGTACTTCGGGGTGACGAGCGCAATCTTCTCGAGCGAGATCCGCATCCGGCTCGTGAACGTGAAGCCCTTCACATCCGCGGCCGCGGCGCCATCGACCGTGAAAACGCCCTCGGAGAGGAGCCACGGGAGTTCAGTCTCATACGTCTCGGCCGTCGCCACCGCGCCCTGGTGGGCAGGGACGCCTCCGAGCCAGGTCCCCTTCACTCGCAAGACCGGGTTGTCCGGATCGATCGTGTAGACCAGCTCGGCCACGACGCAGTCGACGAAGCGCTCGACGGACTCGTCGGCGAGGTTCTGCTCGACCGATTGATAGTCCGTCGCAAAGTCGGACGTCAGCACGTGCGTGTAGGGACCGATGCCAGAGATAGCGTCGGCGCCGAGCACGAACGCCTGTAGGCGCGATGTGATCGACGGCCGAGCAAGGAACGTGAAGCCGCCGGAAGGCATGTGGCCGCCCTTCTCGGTGAAGGTGACCTGCCCGGCCGCGCCGGCCTCGAGGATCTTGTTGAGTGCCACGCCATGGTCGAGGTCGACCGCGTCGACGTAGGCGGCGAACACCGTCGGGGCGACGCCTGTGCCTCGCAGCGTCTGCTTGCCGATCCCGACGTAGTTGCGCGAATCCGAGGGCGCGTATGGGCCCGCCATGTCCTAGCTCCTTTGCTTGCGCGGCGTCGGGTCCGGTGTGGCCTCGACGACGACGATCTCGAAGTCCTCGCGCTCGGCCGAGCGGGGATCGAGGAGGATCACGTCTCCCGTTACGAGCAAACACTGCGGGTCCGGGCTGTCGGGACCCGCCTCCTCCCAGGCCTTGTGCTCGGTGTCCCGCTGGTTCGCGGGTCGGCAGCATCGGACCCGCCCGTCGAGGTCCGGCATCACGACGGGGGTCCCGCCGAGGTATCGGGCGTGGACTTGCTGCTTCTTCGTCATGGGTTCCTCCCCGTCAAAGGGTTTCGATGGTGAACAGCGGAAGCTCGATCCGCACATAGTGCGCGACGACGAAGCCGAAGAACCGGGGTTCGCCCGCACGGCCGGCGAAGGCTGCGGGACCGCCTCCTTGAACCGTCGAGTTAAGGCGCGTGTTCCAAACGTCGGTGTTGAGGGCCCGGATGACGAGCTCACCGAGCGCGATCGCCTGGTGCTCGGAGGAGGCCTCGTCCTCGAGCTGCAAGAACCCCTCGATCACCGCCAGGCGGTTCCACTGCGCGGTCCCGCTTGCTTCCCAGCTCGCGCCCTTGGCGGGGGCCTCGAGGTGAACCATCCACACGCGGAGCCTGTCCTCGCCACCGACCTCCGAGGTCGCGATCTCCTCGATGTCCTTCTGCGATCCGACGAGGCGCGTCCGGTTGTAGACACGGCCGATGTTCGCGACCGTCCCCAGCCGGTTGACGATCCGATCGGCGATCGCCTGCCAGGTCGTCTGCGCCATCTAGGACCCCCTCACGAGCCCCGCAACGGTCCGAGAGATGATCGCCTGCCAGGCAGGTCGTGTGCCATCCACGGCCCGCCCGAGCATCTCCTTGCCGGGGATGCCTCGGGCCCCGATCGCCCGCGCGACGATGAACGGGTCCACGTCGCCGAGGTGCGAGGCTACCCAGCCCGCGATTGCGTCCGGCGGCGGCATCGGTTTGCCCGCACCCCTTCCGGTCTCGACCGGCGCGGCGTAGCGAAGCGGCGATCCGACCGTGCCGAGCACCGAGGTCCCGAGCGGTTGCGTTGCTCCGAGCCACGAGGAGGCGAGGGCCCCGGTTGACCTCGGGGATCCGGCGGCAGCGGCCGCCCGGATCACGTTTGAGACCGACTCCATCCCCCGCTGTAGCTGTGCCATGCGGGCCGGGGTGTTGGCGAAGCGCCGTCCGATCTCCTCGGCACCTACGACCGTCGCCGTGATCGTCATCGTCGCGGGAGCCGGAAGAGGAACCGGCGGCCAGTCTCCAGCCAGGAGCTGCGGGCGTCCCAATCAGTCAGGCCGTCTGCAGGCCCGACGGCGCCGTCGAGGCCCCCCCCGATGTGGTCAAGGTAAGCCTTCAGGTGACGATCGCCGGCCTCCTTCCACCGGCCCGATTCCTCGCCCTGGCCAGCGAAGTCTGCGGTCGGGACGGTCAGGCGGGTGTTCGCCGCGGCCTGGCTCTCCAGCTGCAGGCAGCACAGGTAGGCACCGAGGTGCGCGACCGGCTCAAAGTCGTGGTCGGCGATCTTGTCAACGGTGGCATCCGATGTGGGGATCGGCCAGGGGAGCGTCCAGTAGACACGCACGTTGTTCGTGCCGGTCGCCGGCGTCGTCTCAAGGAGCCGAATCACCGTGGGTGCCGAGTCGCGTGGGTAGGTGATGATTTCCTTCAGGTCGAGGAACGTCTCCGGGCGGTTACCGGTCGGGTGCTCGATCGCCGAGACGCGAGAGAACCCGTGGATCCACCCTGTAGGGAGTGCGAAGTCGAAGGCGGAGCCGTTGCCCGAGAAATCGGTGAAGGTGACGCGCGGTGAATCGCCTGAGAAGCGCCGTACCGCGGCCGCGACATTGTCCTCGATCGCCTCGTCGGTGATGAGCTTCTTCGGCGGCTCGCCGAGCAGCGAGCGGACCC
>JBQTIP010000334.1:0-4840 GCA_052388025.1 Actinomycetota bacterium | reverse complement strand
CTCCTCCAGGGGGTCATGGGCATGACGAATCAAACACGCCGACTCCACCGAAGTGGGGGAACATCAGAGCCTCCAGGTTTCCCGGGGCGGTTCACGGGCTGCATACTGACGCTTTCTGACTTACGCTGGCGTGAACCATCCCCACAATCTCAGCTGTCGTCTTCAGCTTCCCCGGCTGGCGGGACCGCCTCCTGAAGCCGCGACTCGAAGTCCAGGTGAGGAACGTAGCCGGGTACGAGCAGAGCGAGCGCAGTTCGCCGTTCCTCACCGGCGATGTTTGACGGCGCGACGGTCTCAGCCACCGTGGAGATGCGGTTGCGCTAGCGCTTGGCCGAGAGCCAGGTTCAGGCAGTCGTAGCAGATCGCGTTCTCGCAGTCAGCGCGTTCGCAGAACTCGCACCGGTCGATGCCCTCACCGCACCTGCAGCAGTTCGCCCCCGACGGCTCTTCGGTCATCAGCCCCCTCCAGTCTCCGAGCGGCCGGCCGCCTCCCGCAGCCTGAGGGCTTCGCTCGCTGCGTCCTGCCTTCTCAGGAGCCCCACCAGCCTCCCATCGGAGGTGGTGATTGGAGAACTCACCAGGTCATGCTCGATCATGAAGCGGGCCATCTCCTCGATGAAGACAAATGGGCGGAACGTGCTCGGGCCCGGTCGCATCGCCTTCTCGATCCGGAGGTCGGGGTCCCCTTCCAGTTCGTCGGATCGGAGAAGGCCGAGGACGACACGCTCCTCGTTCACCACCACGCAAGCGTCCCAACCGGCGACGCGGACGCGATCCCGAACGTCCCCCAGCCGCTCCTCGAGCCGGCAGGTGGGCACTTCCCTCCGGGCCACATCAGCGGCGCGAGGACCTTGCGCGTTGGTCCCCTCCGTAGGAAGGCCCATTGCCAGCCAGTCGAGCTTCCCCGTCACGTAGTCGTACACCTCGGTAAACCCAAAGCTCTCGAGCCGCCACGCGGCTCGTGGGGAGAGGTCTCAGGCCGAGTCCCAGCAGTACACGATGACCGGGCGCTCAGGGTCCAGAAGGTCACGGGCCTCCCCCTCCAGCCTCCGAAGGGGCAGGTTGATGGCCCCGGGGAGGTGGTCCTCCTGGTACTCCTTAGCGGGCAAGACCTCCACGAGCTGGGCGCCCTCGTCCAGGAGTCGCCGCACGTCGTCTCGATCGATCTCTTGGGGCATCTTGTGGACCCCCTTTTCTCAAGTCAGGACAGTATCGTTCACACGACCTGCGCCTCGCCCCGGTCGGGGTTCCGCCACCCACTCACCGGCTCCCCCGACAGGATGATGGCATTTCTGGCGTGCAGCGTCTCCCTCGCCTCCCCGATCTCAGCTCCAATACCCGTTGTCGCCACCACCTGTCGCTTCGTGGCGAACGGAGCTCCCCGCCGCTCGGCCCCAAAGCGAAACGGACGAGGTGCACGCGGTGTCCGGAGGTCGTCTGGGCGTGGGCTTCTACCGCCATCCCACGGGTGGACTACCGGGTTCGCGAACGCCGCGTTGGCTCATCCGAAAGGAGGATGTCGGATCCTCGGTCGAGCTAATCGTTAGGCCTAGAACATCCCATGCCTGCGCAGGCTTCGGCCGATAGCCCTGTGACCCCGTTCCGCGCACGTGCCACATGTGGTTCCCGACGGCCTTCTCCGGCCCAACGAAGCCCACGGGGGGCTCCGGTGGCGACCGCCGCTGAACTCACGGCCGCGCTATGCAGCCATGAAGGTGCGGGCCAGCACTTCCCAAGCCATTTGAGCGTTGCGGTCAGACCCGGGGATGCGACGGCGGCTCAGCGGTGCTCGTGTTCGGTCTCGTTCTTGGCGACCTCCACGGTCGCGACCAAGGTCTTTACCGCCTCGTCCAAGGTCAAGTCGTCGAGCTTGGCGCTCTTCTCGAGGCCTTCGATGGTCAGGTAGTCCGGGTTGCCGTGGTTGTCATGCGGCTTCATACACCCACAGGTGAGACACATGGCTTCCTCCTTCCCCTCCGGCCACCAAGCCGGATGACAATGGCACGAGGCTGGACCCTGCGGCAAGCGGGGCACTGATGGCAGGAATGCCGGTCCTCCCATCAACCGGCGAGCGCGGTGAATCCTCCCACGATCGCGCCGTACGCGACGTGGGCTACCAAGGTGACGAGCGGCGTACTCCGCCCGTAGTTCAGCATCAAGAAGCCCGGAGTGTCAACGCCGGTCGAAAACTCGTATGAGACGGCCGGTCAAGTTCTCTCGCGGGTGGATGACGTCCAGGGCGGGGGAAGGGGGCGGACGGCCATGTGGCAGCGACGATCGACCACTCTCGTATCCGCGGATCGGAACCGCACGTCACCTGGTCGGTCGGAAGCTGCCTCCCACTGAACACGCGGATCTTGGGCCGCCCAGTTTTCACGAGGATTCTTCCGAGATCATCGCCGTCCGCCCCAGCTCCATCTAGTCCACCTCAAGGCGGTCGGTCATCATGCCCCACACGAACCCGGCGAGCTCTCTTGCGACCGCGGTGGCCACGACGCCCGGCTGCTTCGTGTAGGAGAGGTTTCGGAACCTGCTGCAGAGCCTGAGCTGGGCGCGCCAGGCGTAGGCGATCACGTCGGGGGGTTGGCCCTGGTTCCGCCGCCGGAGCTTCTCGCCGACCGCGGGGTGGTGCCGGTAACTCCATGCAGCCTCGACGAGCACCCTCCGCACGTGGGCGTTGCCGGCTTTGGTGATTGGGCCACGTCGCTCGGTGGCACCCGATGAGTGCTCCGAGGGGACAAGCCCGGTGAAAGCCATGAACGAGGACGTGGTCTCGAAGCGGTGGAAGTCGCAGACCTCGGCTGCGATCGTGACTGCGGAGAGCGTGTCGATGCCGCGCAAACAACGCAACCTCGCCACGGGTCTCGCGAGCGGTGGTGCCTGCGCGGCCCGCTCGAGCTCGGCATCCAGGCAGGCAAGTTCGGTCCTTCGAGCATCGAGGGTGGCGAGGACGTGAGAGAACGCCAGGGCTGCGGGGGGCTCGGAGAAGCGCTGGGCACGGACCCAGCGTTCGTAGGCCAGAGACCATCCGCGTGTTCTCGTGGGAGGCCGTCGTCCGTGGCGAAGGAGCATCGACTTCAACCGCTGCTGGGCTCTTCTGCGGTCGTCCTTCAGGTCCTCGCGAAGCCTGACGAGCTCGCGCACCGCCTCCTCTTCTTGGGTGGGCACCCGGATGGTGGTCAGCTCGCCGGCGCGGTGGAGCCTCGCGAGTGCCCGGGCATCGAGGCGGTCGGTCTTCACACGTCGCCCCGTCCGTCTTGGGATGAGGGCCGGTGCGATGACGTCGCAGGAGATCCCGAGTTCGGTGAGCAGGCGGTGGGTGTCGTAGCCGGTCGGTCCCGCCTCGTAACACACCGCAAGGCGCTCCCGGTCGAGCCCGTGACCGAAGAGGTGCCGGATCGCCTCGGGTGTGTTCGCGATCACCCGCTCGTCGGGAAGATGCTCACCAGGTCGAAGGGTGGCCACTGCGATGGTGTCTTTGTGCACGTCCAGTCCGATGTGCGTAACGTCTTGCATTGGCCGGTCCTCCTCCGCGTGTGGCGGCCGCGGACCTTCCGCAGCCGATCCACGAATCTTCACGGATGGGCCGGCCGTCTCATGGTGACTGAACAGTTTCGGCCGGTTGAAATCTGTACACCTACGAGGACTCCGAGCCCATCACCTCCTTGCTCTTGCCCTTCAGCCGGTAGCTCTCGCCCTTGAGGACGATGACCTCGGCGTGGTGCACGAGGCGATCGACCATCGCGGCCACGGCCACGGGGTCCCCGAAGATCTCCGCCCACGCCGAGAAGCTCTTGTTGGAGCTCACGATCATTGACAAGCGCTCGTAGCGGGAGGAGTCAACCTCTTGGCGGGTGGGTAGGACCAGGGGCTCTTGATGGGCAGCCGCGAGAACGAGGAGGGCCGGGCTCCCCGGGCTGGCCTCGAAACCCCCGCCGATCGAACCCGTCGTAACCTCGGGATCGTCAACGCCCCATGAGCAGACCGCCAGGGCGTCGCTCCCGGCGGTGGCCACAGGGACCCCCCTCCGGTGCCCTATTCGGGTTGGCCAGGCGGCGTAACCGAACCTGGGCTCCACGCTCCATCGCATGGGGACAGCCCCGACAAACCCTCCACCCGCCGACACACTTCCCGGAACGGGGCCAGCCTCCCATCGGGGAGCGTCATGGCATCCGTCACGCGAACCACTCCTCGCCCTGTAACGAACGTGGTCTCGAGGACGTTGGTCTCCCGGAGATAGCGGCGGCGGGCTTCGTACGGCACTTCCGGAGCAAGGGCGAAGCGCCCGCCCCGGCGGGCATCAAGCAGCGCAGCGAACACAGTGGGCGAGTCGAGGTCGGGGAGGGAGAGCCAGTCGATGGAGCCGTCGAGCGAGACCAGAGCCGCGGTGCGGCCGTCGCCGATGGCTGCGTGGTCTCGGATCGGGGCGTACCCTTCGAGGCGGTGAGGCCGCTCGCCGGTGACGGCGCCGGCCGGGTCTGCCGTGGGCGATGGGAACGCGACGTCACTACCTCCCACCCGCGAGGAGTCCCGGGACGGGTCCCCGTGCATCTCCGCTTATCGCGGGAGCCGCGTCTGGGGGAGAGGAGCTCGTCGGCAGCCGCTGGCCCCCCTGGTACCCACCGGCCTGACGCGGTGGCCGACACCTGCCGGCCCGACTTCGGCGTAGCCGCTTTTTGGGCGACCGTGGCCAGCACGGGTGATCGGATGCCAGGCTCCCCCGACCATGGAGCGGTACCCCTCGGCTAGGCCCCAAGATCCCTCCCGATGTCCACGCGTCCGCAGAACATGATTCCTGGTTCCTCGAGTTCCCGCCTCGAGTTGCCGGGCCCTGCGGATG
>JBQTIP010000333.1:0-14697 GCA_052388025.1 Actinomycetota bacterium | reverse complement strand
GGAGGACCTCGACTACTCGCAGGGCTCGTTCTCGGTGGCCGGGGCTCCGGATCGGACGCTGTCGATGAGGGACGTCGCCCGAGCGGCTCACATCGGCCAGAAGCTCCCCGACGACTGTGAGCCGGGGATCGACGAGCGAGTCGTGCTCGACCCTAAGGATTGGACGTATCCGTTCGGGGCCCACGTCGCCGTGGTCGAAGTGGACGCCGAGACGGGCGAGGTCGGGATCCGCCGCTATGTCGCGGTCGATGACTGCGGCACCGTCGTGAACCCGATGATCGTGGAGGGTCAGGTGCACGGCGGGATCGGGCAGGGGATCGGGCAGGCGTTGTTCGAGGAGGCCCACTACACCGCGGACGGGCAGCTCGAGACCGGCTCCTTCATGACCTACTTGATTCCGTCGGCGACCGAGATTCCCCGGATGGAGCTGGACCGGACCGTGACGGTTTCGCCCCTGAACCCCTTGGGCGCCAAGGGTGTCGCCGAGGCCGGGACGATCGCGGCCCCCCCCGCGGTGATGAATGCGATCCACGACGCGCTCCAGGTCGGAGAGGTCGACATGCCCGCCACCCCAGAGCGGGTGTGGAGAGCGATGCAGGAACGAGGCTAGGGAGGAGGTCAGCATGGGAGGGCCCGACCCGAAGGTGTTGATGGGTGACCCGGAGAAGACTGCGCTGCTCGTAGTGGACATGCAGAACGACTTCGTGCTGCCGGGCGCGCCCCTGGCAACCCCAAGGGGGATGGAGATCGTCCCCGTGATCGCCGGATTCGCGAGGGAGGCGCGCCGTCGGGGCTTCCCGGTGATTTACACGCAGGAGATGCATCGGGCGGACGGAAGCGATTTCGGCATCGAGCTGTGCTTCGAGCCGCCGCACTGCCTCGAAGGGACGGACGGGGTGGAGGTGGTCGCGGGGCTCGATCCTCAGCCCGGAGACATTCGGATCAGACAGAAGCGCCGGTACAACGCGTTCTTCGGCACCGAGCTGGATGTGGTGCTGAGGTCCCGCGAGATCCAGAACCTGCTCATCACTGGGGTGTGCACGGACATCTGTGTCACCGCGACGGTCCACCAGGCGCGCGACCTGGATTACCGCTGTTTCGTGATCGAGGAGGGGGTGGACGGGACATCACCGGAACGACACGACGCCGCGCTGTTATGCATGAGCCATGTCTTCGCGTACGTGGGCAAAGCAGCCGAGATCGGCGCGATGTTCGGCCTCGACGTGGAAGAGGCGGCGTTGGTGCCCTGACCCGGGTACCGGTCGCGGAACGGTTCATCCCGACTCGTCTCCAAGCCAAGGGAGGAACGCCGGCAGGGGCTGCTTCGTGGGGCGCTACACTTTCCTTCTCGGTGGAAAGGAGCGCTGGATGAGGAATGGGAGGGCCCGGCTCACCGAGCCGATGGTCCGCGAGAAGGGCGCGCTGCGAGTGGCGACCTGGGACGAGGCACTCGACCGGGCCGCCGAGGGTCTGCGCACCGCCAGGGAGCGGAACGGCGGCCACGGCGTCGGGATCTTCAGCTGCTCGAAGGCCACTAACGAGATGAACTTCGTAGCTCAGAAGTTCGCCCGCCAGGTCCTGGGCAGCAACAACATCGATAGCTGCAACCGCACCTGACACGCTCCGTCCGTCGTCGGTCTGGCGACAGTGTTCGGAGCAGGAGGCGGGACCAGCTCATACGAGGAGATCGCGCAGACGGACCTCATCGTGCTGTGGGGCTCGAACGCACGCGAGACACACCCGATCTTCTTCCATCACGTCCTGAAGGGGATACGGGGTGGCGCGCGCCTGTACGTAGTCGACCCGCGCCGGACCGGGTCGGCCGAGTGGGCCGACGTGTGGCTCGGCATCGACGTGGGCTCCGATATCGCGCTCTCGAACGCGATGGCCCGCGAGATCATCGCGAACGACCTCCACAACAAGGCCTTCATCCAGAACGCGACGACCGGTTTCGGCGAGTACGCAGCGTGCGTCGACGCCTACACGCTCGAGCGCGGCGAGCGCGACACCGGCGTCCCGGCGGAGGTCATCCGGGAGTTCGCGCATGCCTACGCGCGCGCCGACCGCGCCGAGATCTGCTGGACGCTGGGCATCACCGAGCACCACAACGCGGTCGACAACGTGCTGGCGCTCATCAACCTGGGGCTGCTGTGCGGCCACGTCGGCCGCTACGGCTCGGGGCTCAACCCGCTACGCGGCCAGAACAACGTCCAGGGCGGCGGCGACATGGGCGCGATCCCCAACAAGCTCCCAGGCTTCCAGGACATCGAGACGATGCCGGAGGCCCGCGCGAAGTTCGACAAGGCCTGGGGCTGCACGATCCCGCCGAACTACGGCTGGCACCTCACGGCGATGTTCGAGGCGATGGAGAGAGGCGACCTCACGGCCCTGTACGTGATCGGAGAGAACCCGGCCGCGTCGGAGGCCGACGCGCACCGGGCGAACCACCTCCTGGAGAGCCTGGATTGCCTGATCGTCCAGGACATCATGATGACGAACACGGCCGAGATGGCCCACGTCGTCCTCCCGGCGTCGGCGAGCTGGGCCGAGTCCGAAGGGACCGTCACCAACAGCGAGCGACGGGTCCAGCGGGTTCGCAAGGCCCTGGACCCGCCGGGCAATGCGAAGGACGACATCTGGATCATCACGCAACTGGGGAAGCACCTCGGCTGTGATTGGGGCGAGGTGACTTCCGAGTCCGCGTGGAACGAGCTCCGCACGCTCTCGCCGATGCACGCCGGCATGAGCTACGAACGCCTGGAGACGATGCGCGGCATCCATTGGCCCTGCTACGACGAGGACCATCCGGGCGAGCAGTTCCTTCACAGCAGGCTATGGAAGGAGCCGATCGAGGGGTCGCCGGCGCCTTTCTCCGTCGTGGAGCAGGACCCGCCGGTCGATCAGCTCTCCGAGGAGTTCCCGATCCGGCTCACGACCGGCCGGCGCCTGGACTCGTTCAACACCGGGGTGCAGACCGGCCAGTACGCCTCGCCACTCCGGCGCGGTGAGTCACTGGACCTCTCGCCTGAGGACGCGGAGCGCCACGGCATCACCGAGGGTGAGTGCGTGCTGGTGAGCTCGCGCCGTGGCCACGTCGAGGCGCCCGTGCGCATCGACCGGACCCTTCGCCCGGGCCTAGCGTTCATGACGCTGCACTTCCCCGACAACGTCGAGACTAACGTGCTCACGATCGACGCCACCGACCCGAAGTCGGGAACCGCGGAGTTCAAGGCCAGTGCGATCCGGATCGACAAGATCCCGGAGAAGGTCGGGGCGTAGAGCTTGGACCTCCATCTGCTCGACGCCTCCCCGAGCGATGCCGAGCGCGCCGCGGTGGACGAGGTGCTGGGCCCGCCGGAGTCCGGCTGGCACGGCGGCGAACGCCGGATCGAGCTCGAGGGACACGTCGGATACGGCGGCCGGCAGGCCCGCGAGCAGCGCCATCTCCTGCTGCCGGCGCTCCGCGCGGTCCAGCGCCGGGCCGGCTGGATCAGCCGCGGTGCGCTGAACTATATCTGCCAGCGGTTGACGGTGCCGCCTGCCGAGGCCTACGGCGTCGCGAGCTTCTACGCGATGTTCTCGCTGGAGCCGCGGCCCCCGCGAGTCGTGCATGTCTGCGACGACATCGCCTGCAAGACTGCCGGGGCGGACGGGATCTGCGCCGACTTGGAGCGGACCGTCGGGCCGCCGGGGGCGCCGTCCGGAGATGGTTCCTTCACGTGGCTCCGGAGCCCGTGCCTCGGCCGCTGCGAGCACGCCCCGGCGGCCATGTTCCAGCACGCGGGTGAGGACGCGCACGATTGGTCCCTCGCGCCGCTGACCTCGGAGGCGGTCGTCCGGATCATGGAAGGAGAGCCCTGGACCCATCCCGAGCAGCCGAGCATTCCCCAGACCGAGACGCCCGAAGGCCGCAATGGTCTTCGGCTGCTGCGCAGGATCGCCGAGGGGATCGACCCAGGGAGCCTGGACGACTACCGCGCGCACGGAGGGTACGAGGCGCTCCGCCGCGCGGTCGATCTCGGTCCGGTCGGCGTGATTCGCGAGGTCACCGACTCCAAGCTGATGGGCCGTGGCGGAGCCGCGTTCCCCACCGGCGTGAAGTGGGAGGCCGTTGCGAAGCAGCCGGTCCGGCCGCACTACTTCATCTGCAACGCGGACGAATCCGAGCCCGGCACGTTCAAGGATCGGGTCATCATGGAGCAGGACCCTTTCGCGATCGTCGAATCGATGACGATCGCCGGCTACGCGACCGCATCCGAGAAGGGGTTCCTGTACATTCGCGGCGAGTACCCGCTCGCGCTGCGGCGCATGCAGCACGCGATTGAAGAGGCTCGCGCTCGAGGGCTCCTGGGCGACGACGTTATGGGCGAGCGATTCCGGTTCGACATCGAGATCCGGAGCGGTGCCGGCGCCTACATCTGCGGCGAGGAGACGTCGCTGTTCAACTCGATCGAGGGCAAGCGCGGCGAGCCGCGCAACAAGCCGCCCTTCCCCGTGGAGGTCGGAGTGTTCGGCAAGCCCACCGGCATCAACAACGTGGAGACGCTGATCAACGTGCTGGATATCGTCCGGGAGGGGGGGCCGGCGTTCGCGGCAATAGGCACCGGGGAGTCAACCGGCCCACGGCTCTTCTGCCTCTCCGGCTGCGTCGCGCGGCCGGGGCTGTACGAGGTGCAGTTCGGGACGACGCTCCGCGAGCTGCTCCGCCTCGCCGGCGGTGTGCGAGGCGGGCGTGAGCTGCAGACCGTCCTGCTGGGCGGCGCGGCCGGTGGGTTCGTTACGCCCGACGATCTGGACATGCCGCTCACGTTCGAAGCAACGCGCGCGGCCGGCGCCACGCTCGGCTCGGGCGTCGTGATGGTCTTCGACGAGACGGTCGACCTGGTAACCATCCTGCTCCGCATCGCGGCGTTCTTCCGCGACGAATCGTGCGGGCAGTGCGTGCCGTGCCGTGTGGGGACGGTCCGCCAGGAGGAAGCTCTTCACCGGCTCGCGAATGCCCACGCTAGGGGGGCGCGCCAGGAGGAGATCGCGCTGATCGACGAGATCGGCCAGGTCATGCGGGACGCGTCGATATGCGGATTGGGCCAGACGGCCTCGAGCGCCGTGCAGTCGGCCATCGCCAGGCTGGGCGTCTTCGGCGGAACGGGGAGCGCGTGAGCAGCCGGACCGTCCCCCTCGCGCCGCCAAAGCGCCTCATTGGCATCACAATCGACGGCCAGCAGGCCCGGGTCCCGGAAGGGGCGACGCTGCTCGACGCCTGCCGCTCGAAGGGCATCGACACGCCCACGCTCTGTTACCTGGAGAGCCTCACGCCGGTCAACGTCTGTCGCGTCTGCGTGGTCGAGGTGGAGGGCTCGCGAGTGCTGGTGCCGGCCTGCTCCCGCAAGGCCGAGCCGGGCATGGTCGTGAAGACGGACTCAGAACGGGTGCGACACAGCCGGCGCCTCGTGCTTGAGTTCCTCGCGGGGTCGGTGGACATGTCGCTTACGGGCGGTGAGGTGCGGGGATGGATGGACCGCTACGGCGCGGCGCCCGAGCGATTCGGCCCGCCGGCCGAGCCGGCCGCTGCGGGGGAGCGGGACGCGCGGCGCGTAGGTGATCACCGCGAGCCCGAAGGCGCCGCGGCGGAGACCGTCGCGCAGCCGGTCAAGGTCGACAACGACCTGTACATCCGCGACTACTCGCGGTGCATCCTCTGCTACAAGTGCGTCGAGGCCTGCGGGGTGGACGCGCAGAACACGTTCGCGATCGCGGTAGCCGGGCGTGGGTTCGACGCGCGGATCTCCACAGAGTTCGCGGTGCCACTCACCGAGTCGGCGTGCGTGTACTGCGGGAACTGCATCGGCGTGTGCCCGACCGGCGCGCTCATGTTCAAGTCCGAGCACGACATGCGGGAGGCCGGAACCTGGGACGAGTCGAAGCAGGCCGTGACCGAAACGATCTGCCCCTACTGCGGGGTGGGATGCAACCTCGAGCTCCACGTCCAGGACAACGAGATCGTCAAGGTGACGTCGCCGATGGACCACGACGTGACCAACGGGCACCTGTGCATCAAGGGGCGGTTCGGCTTCGAGTTCGTGCAGAATCGAGGGCCTGCCCCATCGTCCGAGGTCTAGTCTGCCTCATACTAGCGACGTCACCGGGATCGTCCTGGCGGGGGGCCGATCGTCCCGGTTCGGCCGCGACAAGCTGAAGGAGCCCTACAGGGGCCGTCCGCTCCTTCACCATCCCGTTGAGGTCCTCGCCGAGCTGTGCACGGAGATCCTCGTCGTAGTGTCGCCGGAGTCTGGGCCGCCCGATCTCCCGGGGGAGATCATCACGCCGGTGCGGGTGATCGAGGACGCCGAACCCTACGCGGGCCCTCTCGCCGGCCTCGCGGCCGGGCTCAACGAGGCCGACACGGCCCTGGGCCTCGTTGTGGGCGGCGACATGCCGGGGCTCGTGCCGGCGGTTCTGGTCGAGCTGATCCTCGTGGTCAGCGAGGAGGGAGTGGTGGCTTCGGCCCTCGCGGTCGACGAGGGCGTGCGACCGCTCCCATTCGCGCTCCGCGTGCAGGCGCTGAGCGCTGTGCAGTGGCTTCTCTCCGAAGGGGAACGGAGCCTGAAGAGCTTTCTCGGTGCGCTCGACGCACGAGCGATCCCCGAGGAAACGTGGCGCAGACTGGACCCGACCGGGGGGACCCTCCGCGACGTCGACAGGCCGGAGGACCTGCAAGCCTGAAGCGGGGCGGCAACGCTTCCCACGGCCGGCGCGGGATGCCGGTCCGAACTGCCGTGGGGTACTCTCCAGCCCGAAGAGCGGGCTCCCGCCCGCGCATCACATCCCTCGAAAGGACTCGACCATGACCCGCCGTGTGCTGATCATGGGAGCCGCGGGGCGCGACTTCCACAACTTCAACACCGTCTACCGAGACGACTCCACTGCAGAGGTGGTCGCCTTCACGGCCACGCAGATCCCTTACATCGACGACCGGACCTACCCGGCCGAGCTGGCCGGTCCCGGGTACCCGAACGGGATCAGGATCCACGACGAGGACCAGCTCACGAGGCTCATCCGCGAGCTTGACGTGGACGACGTCGTCTTCGCCTACTCGGACGTCTCGCACGAGCACGTGATGCACAGGGCCAGCGAGGCGCTCGCTGCCGGCGCCAACTTCGTGCTGCTCGGGCCCAACGCGACGATGCTCGACGCGGAGGTTCCGGTTGTCGCCGTATGCGCGGTGCGCACCGGCTCCGGCAAGAGCCAGACGACTCGAGCCGTTGCCAGGGTCCTCCGGGAGGCGGGGAAGCGGACCGTCGCCGTCCGTCACCCCATGCCCTACGGCGACCTGAACACCCAGCGCGTACAGCGGTTCGCGGAGCTCGCCGACCTCGACGGCGCGAACGTCACGATCGAGGAGCGCGAGGAGTACGAGCCTCACATCATCGCCGGCACCGTCGTCTACGCCGGCGTCGACTACGGCGAGATCCTCGAGCGCGCGCAGGCGGAATGCGACGTGCTGCTCTGGGACGGCGGGAACAACGATCTGCCGTTTTACCGGCCGACCGTGCATATCGTGGTCGCGGACCCGCTGCGTGCGGGGCACGAGACGACCTACCATCCCGGCGAGGCCAACCTCCGGATGGCGGACGTCATCGTCGTCAACAAGATGGACTCGGCGTCCGCCGAGCAGGTCGCGTCGCTCGACGGCACGATCCGCGAGGTGAATCCATCGGCCACGGTCGTGAAGGCGAACAGCAAGGTCACGGTCGACGACGCTGACGCGGTGACCGGGAGGCGCGTCCTGGTGGTGGAGGACGGCCCCACCCTCACCCACGGAGAGATGAAGTTCGGCGCCGGCGTCGTGGCCGCTCGGCGGAACGGCGCCGCCGAGATCGTGGATCCCCGCCCGTACGCGGTGGGAACGATCGAGGAGACATACCGGAAGTACGACGTCGGCCCGGTGCTCCCGGCCATGGGGTACTCGGATGGGCAGCTCGCTGAGATGGAGAAGATGATCGACTCCGTCGAGGTCGACGTTGTCGTGATCGCCTCGCCGATCGACTTGCGGCACGTTATCAACATCTCGAAGCCGGCCGTTCGCGTGCGCTACGAGCTGGAGGAGCTCGAAGGCTCTCCCACGATTCGCGACGTCCTGGCCCCTATCATCGGCTGAGGCCGGACTCGCCGGCGGCGGGGACATCGTGGAACGAGTCGTCGTCGCGCTCGGGGGCGTAGGCTCCGGCTGTGCGGCTGCGCGTCGTCGTCTACAACGTCCGAGGCTTCCGCGGCGGGGTCGAGGAGGTCGCAGGCGTCGCGGGCGCCTACGAGCCGGACCTGGTGCTCCTGAACGAATCGGGCCGCCGGGGCTCGCTCCGCAGATTCTCTGTTGCGATGGGGATGGAGGCCGCAGCCGACCCGCGCTCGTTCCTCAGGCGTCGCGTGAAGAACGCGGTCCTCGTCCGTCCCCCCTGGCGGGTGGTCTCACACCGGCTTCACCGGTTCCGGTCCTCGGGGCGCTTCTATCCTCGGGGCGCGCTGATCGCGCAGGTCGGGAGGTCGGGTCATCGTGTCTGGGCGATCTCGGTGCACCTGGGCTTGTCGGCCGAGGAACGGCGCCGGCACGCGGAGGAGGCGACCGACCTGACCCTTGGGATGCACGGGCCGATCGTGATCGGAGGCGACTTCAACGAGGCCCCCGACCGGATGGCCGCGACCTGGATCTCGGAGCGGCTCTGGGATGCATGGCTGCTCGGCGGCGACGTCTCCGGCGAGACGTATCCCGCGAAAGTACCGACAGCCAGGATCGACTATCTGTTCGTCTCCACCGGGATCAGGGTCGAACGCGTGGTTGTCCCGGACGGACCGAAGGTCAGGGCCGCGTCCGACCATCGCCCGGTCGTGGCCGAGCTCACGGTGGGGGAGGAAGCGACTCGATGAGATCTAGGACGCGTTGGCGGACCATCGGCGCGTCGTGGTCTAGCGAGACCACGTGGAACGAGCTCGGGCACTCGACCAGCTCCTTCAGGGTCGAGCCCGCCCGCCGCACCACCCGTTCGGGATTCCCCTTCGGGATGACGTGGTCCGCGCCCGATCGGAACACGAGCAGCGGGGCAGTCACCTCCGGCAGCTCCCGATCGGCCGTGAGCAGGAGCCGGCGCATGCTGGCGAGCGCCCGCACCGGCATCCGGTCGTAGCACACCTCGTCGCCACCGGGCTTGCTGATGTCGTTCCCGATGCCCTTCACGGTGCGGACGAAGAAGCGCGCGAACGGCAGGAGGGCGAGCCGCGCGTCGCGTATGTACGGATTCATCAGGGCGAGGCCGGCGACATCCGGGCCCCGCGTGGCGGCGACGTGGATGGCGAGGGAGGCGCCCATGGACTGGGCCACGACGACCACGCGTTCGCACGTCCGGAGGAGGAGGGACAGACCGGCGTCGACCTCCGCGGCCCAGTCCGTCCAGACCCTCGTCTCCAGGTCCTGCCAGCTGGTGCCGTGACCTGGGAGCCGGGGGCCCAGCACGGAGAGCCCGCGGCCGGCGAGCCACTCGCCGATGGGTCGCATGGACGCGGGGGAGCCGGTGAATCCGTGGATCATGAGGACGCCGGTGGCACCGCCGTCGAGCCGGAACGGCTCCGCGCCGGGAACCACCGGAGAGTGACCGGTCACGCCGGGGGCAGCGCTCACGAGCGGCCGCGCGATGGGTTCCGGAAGAGCTGCACCACCATGTACAGGCCGAACAGTCCGGACGCGCCCACGAGGCCGACCAGCGCGACGACGAAGGCCCATTCGAGGAGGCCGAACTCGGCGAGCGTCCCCAGAATCGTGATGTGCCAACTGTACCCGACGAGGTCGGGACCGGCGCCCGGGCCGGATCTCGCCGGTTCAAGTTCGACCCGGATCGAGCCGACACCGGAGATACCGTGCAGACGACAGACGCGCGCCCGAAGCCGGTCGGCTCGGCCGAGAGCCGGGACGGAAAGCCGCGCGCGGCTGCTAAGGCGAAGCGGGTCCCGGCAAAGCGGGTTAGGGCGAAGGCCGCTCGAGCCTCCGAGACCGCGACCGGGCCGCCGAAGGAAGACGCCTACGAGGACGGCTGGTACCGGGTGCTCTGGCGGCAGGCGCTCGCTGCTGAGGCACGCAAGTCTCCGGCAGGGTAGCGCCCTCCCACGCTGCCGGACACGCCATCGACCTACCCGGGTCCGGGTAGGTCGAATGATGAGCCGAACGGCCTAGGAGCGATGGCTCCCGGCGCTGCCATACTCCCGACATGTCCCCCGAGAGCACCGAGGACGAGGACGGCGATGGGTCGCCCGAGTCCGCACGGATAGAGGCCTACGAGTACGACTGGTACAAGGTCTTGAAGCGGCTCTCGCTCGAGCGCGGCCGCGAGCAGCGCGCGCGCCGGCTCCACGCTTCCAAGGGCTGAGCCTTCGCCTTCTTCGTTCCGCGGAAACCCCCTCCGGTATCCTGCCGTGATCGGGGAATCGAGAGCGGGAGGGTCATGAGGATCGGCGTCCTGACGGGCGGGGGCGACTGCCCGGGGCTGAACGCCGTGATCCGCGCCGTCGTTCGAAAGGGAGTGGGAGTCCACGGCCACTCCATCCTCGGCTTCCGGGACGGCTGGCGCGGCGTCCTGGAGGATCGCGCCCAGGAGCTCACCCACCAGAGCGTGCTGGGAATCCTCCACCGAGGCGGCACGATCCTCGGCAGCTCGGCCACCGATCCGCTCCTGCAGGAGGACGGGCCCGATCGGGTCCGTCGCACGCTGGCCGAGCGCGGGGTGGACGGGCTCATCGCCGTCGGCGGCGAGGGGACGCTCGGTGCGGCCTCGCGCCTGTCGGCCATGGGCGTGCCCGTCCTCGGCGTCCCCAAGACGATCGACAACGACATCGGGGGAACCGACTTCACGATCGGCTTCCATACGGCGGTGCAGGTAGCCACCGATGCCATCGACCGTCTGCACAGCACCGCCGAGAGCCACAATCGAGTGCTGGTCGTGGAGGTCATGGGCCGGAGCGCGGGGTGGATCGGGCTCCACGCGGGGCTGGCCGGCGGTGCCGACGTGATCCTGATCCCCGAGCACCCGTTCGACATCGCGGAGGTTTGCCTGCACATCCGGCGGCGGCACCGGGGGGGACGCCTCTTCTCCATCGTGGTGGTCGCGGAGGGCGCCGTCCCAGTGAAGGGAACCCTGGCGGTCCCCGAGTACCCGGTCGACGAGCACGGCTGGCCTAGGTTCGGCGGCATCTCGAGCATCATCGCCCCGGAGATCGAGCGGCGGACGGGGTTCGAGACAAGGGTCACGACGCTCGGACATGTGCAGCGGGGCGGAACCCCGACCGCCTTCGATCGGGTTCTGGCAACGAGGCTCGGGATCGCCGCAGTCGGCCTTGCCTCGACGGGGGGATGGGGGAGGATGGTGGCCCTGCGCGGCACCGACATCGTGGACGTGGCCCTTGCTGAAGCGTTGGCCGAACGCAAGCTGGTTCCCGAAGACCTCTACCGCGTGGCGGAGGTGTTCTTCGGGTAGCGGGCGCACGGGGTCCGGCTCATATACTGGCAGGACCGTGGCCCGCACCATCGACCTTCGCTCCGACACCGTTACCCAGCCCTCCGATGCGATGCGCAAGGCCATGGCCGAGGCCGAGGTCGGCGACGACTGGTACGGCGACGATCCCACCGTCAACCGGCTGCAGGACCGCGCCGCGGAGATCACCGGCAAGGAGGCCGCGCTCTACCTCCCGACCGGGACCATGGCGAACCAGATCGGCCTTCGCTCGTTCGTGCACGGCTCGGGCCATCTCGTCGTCTGCGAGGCGCAGGCGCACGTCGGTTCGACCGAGGTCATGACATCGGCCGTGCTCTCGGGGATCGCCTACCGGTCGGTCCCGGCCAAGTCGAGGGGGCAGCTGACCGCCGAGGACGTAACGAAGGCGCTCGAGCCCGACACGTACTACGACGTGGAGGTGGTCGACCTGCTCGCGCTCGAGAACACGCACGGCCACGCGGGCGGCACGGTCATGCCGGTCGAGGAGATGCGGGCGATCCGGAAGGTCGCCGAGGAACGCGGCGTGCCCGTGTACCTGGACGGCGCGCGGATCTTCAACGCCTGCGCGGCGCGCGGCGCCGACGTCGCCGAGTACGCGGCCGAGGTAGACGCGCTGATGTTCTGCGTCTCGAAGGGGCTCGGGGCTCCGATCGGGTCGCTGCTGTGCGGCCCGAGCGACCTGATCCGGGAGGGACGCCGGCTGAAGATCCTGTTCGGGGGCGCCTGGCGGCAGGCCGGCGTCATGGCCGCCGCCGGGCTGATCGCGCTGGAGGAAGGCCCGAAGCGGCTCCACGAGGACCACGAGCGTGCCGGGGGCCTTGCCGCCGGTCTCGCGGAGGCCGTGCCCGGCTCCGCTGCCCCGCAGGACGTCGAGACCAACATGGTGTACGTGGACCCCGGGACGATCGGACTCGATCCGGTTGAGGCCGCGATGCGGATGAAGGATGAGGGCGTACTCGTGACCACTGTGGGCGACAAGGTACGGATGGTCACGCACGTCGACGTCGGCGACGAGGACATCGAGACGGCGGTCGCGGCCTGGCGGCGGGTGGCGGCGTCGGCGAACGAGGAGGCGCGATGAAGCTGTTCGGCCCGCGGTACCCGGAGGAGATCGGGAAACGCGTCCCTCCCGGGCAGCGGCTGGTGAAGGGGTGGCCGGTGCTCCACTACGGTCCCATTCCGAGCTTCAAGGAGGAGGAGTGGGACTTCGAGATCTCCGGCCTCGTTGAGAACAGGATCAAGCTCACGTACCCCCAGCTGAAGGCGCTTCCCAACGTGAAGGTGGACGCCGACATGCACTGCGTCACGGGCTGGACGACGCTCGACAACGTGTGGGAGGGCGTCTCGTTTCGGGCCCTCGCCGAGATGGCGAAGCCGCTGCCCGAGGCGAAGTGGGTCATCGCGCATTGCGACTACGGCTACACGTCGAACCTGTCGCTCCAGGCCATGATGGACGATGACGTGCTCGTTGCCTGGGCGAACGGCGGGGCGCCGCTCGAGCCGGAGCACGGGTTCCCGCTGCGGCTGGTGGTCCCGAAGCGCTACGCGTGGAAGAGCGCGAAGTGGCTTCACGGGCTGGAGTTCGCGGCCCACAACGTGCGCGGATTCTGGGAGGTTCGCGGCTACCACACGCACGCCGATCCGTGGGGGGACGAGCGCTACTCGTATCAGGAGGGGCCACGCGCCGAGCTCGAGCCCTAGTGACGTGAAGCGCCTCGCCTCGCTCGCCGTGGGCGCCGCGCTCCTGGTCGCTGCATGCGGCGAGGCAACGGGCGACGCGGGCGTCCGGGCCGCTCAGTCTCCGGCGACCGCGGAGACCTCCGGGCCGCAGTTCCAGGGCACGATCGAGCGGATAGATGCCGAGCTGCGAGAGGAGATGACCGGCGTCTCGTGGCACTCCGGCTGCCCGATCCCCATCCGCCAGCTCCGGCTGCTCACGCTCGACTACTGGGGGTTCGACGGCGAGGTGCACCGGGGGAGGCTCATCGTGCGACGGCGGCAGGCCGAGCCTGTCCTGGGCGTGTTCCACAAGCTCTTCGACGATAGCTTCCAGATCAGGCGCGTGCGGATGATCGAGCCCTATGGGGCCGACGACGATCTTCTCGGACGGAGGAACGTGACGTCGGGCTTCAACTGCCGGCTCGCGACGGGGGGCTCGGATTGGTCTCAGCACGCGTACGGCCTGGCGATCGACATCAACCCGGTGCAGAACCCCTACGTGAACGGCGACGTCGTGCTGCCCGCGCGCGGCAGGCGATTCCTCGATCGATCGCTGAACGAGCCCGGGATGGTCCACGCGGACGACGTCGTGGTGCAGGCGTTCGCTGACATCGGGTGGGAGTGGGGCGGGCACTGGATGTCGATCAAGGACTACATGCACTTCTCTTTGACAGGAAAGTAGCAGCTCAGAGCCGATGTTCGGGCGGCCTGTGGGGACACACTGGCCCCATCGTGTCCCCAAGCGGGCCACGGGGACTGTACCCGCGATGCGCGGAGCGTGAGATCATCGGAGCATGCCGAGGCTCCTCGTCGCCACACGGGACGGCCTGCATCCGTTCGACGATCAAAGGCGTTCGGGGGAGGTCCAGCATCTCGGTCGATCCGTTACCGCGGTTGCCCCGGCACGCTCCGACCTGTGGGCGGTCGTCGACGGGTCCCAGATCTGGCACGACGCCGGCACCGAGTGGCGTCACGTCGCCGACCTCGACCGCTTCCGAGCGACCTGTCTCGCGAGCATCGATGAGGACGTGTTCGTCGGGTCCTCCGAGGCACGCCTGTTCCGGATCGCCGGTGAGACCCTTGAGCCCGTCTCGGCGTTCGACGGAGCCGAGGGTCGCTCCACCTGGTACACGCCGCGGGGCGGCCCGCCCGACACCCGCTCGATCGCGAACTGGGACGACGACATCTACGTCAACGTCCACGTCGGAGGCATCCTTCGTTCCCGCGACCGAGGGGCAACCTGGACGCCGACGATCGACGTCGATGCGGACGTGCACCAGGTCACCACGGCCGAGGGGCTGATCCTCGCCGCCTGTGCCGGCGGGCTCGCCGCGAGCACTGATCGCGGCACGACCTGGTCGTTCCGAACGGAGGGTCTCGAGGCGCCGTACTCGCGCGCCGTGGCCGTCTATGGGGAGGCGGTCCTCGTCTCCTCCTCGAACGG
>JBQTIP010000332.1:0-6698 GCA_052388025.1 Actinomycetota bacterium | reverse complement strand
GGGCGCGCCAGACAGAGGAGGAGCAGCGGCACACGCGCTTGCCCAGCGAGGCCCTCGAGTAGGTCGAGCAGGGCGGGCTCGGCCCACTGCAGGTCGTCGAGCAGGAGGACGAGCGGCTTCCGACCGGCTACCGTCTCGAGCAGCCGCCGAAAGGCCAAGCCGATCTCTTCAGCAGGAGCGCCGCGGGCGAGGCCGAGGGCCTGGGCGACACGGTCGGCGATGAGCCCGCCGCGCTCCTCAGCTTGCACGAGGCGGGCGATCTTGGGCCGCGCAGCCGATGGCGAGTCCTGGTCGATGATGCCCGCGGCCTGCCTGACCGCCTCCCCCCAGTGGCCCATAGGTGATGCCTTCACCGTAGGAGGGGCAGCGCCCCGAAAGCACCAGCGCATCGATCCCGGCAAGGAACTCTGTCGCCAGGCGGCTCTTGCCGACGTCCATACCGACGACCAGGGTGAGCACGGCGCTGCCATCAGCGGTCAAGTGATCGAACGCGGCCGCGAGCGCGGCCAGATCCGCGTCCCGGCCCACCATCGGGGCGCCCTGTCGGCGCGCCCGTCCCGCGGCGAGCGCCTCGACCGCAACGAGGCGGTGGGCCGGCACCGGCTCGGCCTTGCCCTTCAGTGCCAGCGGCGTCACGGGCTCGACCTGCACGGCGTCCCGCACGAGCCGGTAGGTCTGCTCGTCGATCGCGTCCTCATCCGCAAGACTAGATTCCGCTCTCCACTATCTGATGGAAAATGCGTGAATCTATTTACATCAATAAGTGGAAGACGTAGACTTGGCGCATGCTGACGAAGACGGAACAGGTCTGGCGCCATCTCCTCGTGGCGAGTTTCGAGCTCGGGAATCGGCGGCACGCTTCATTGACCGCCCTGGCCAACGAGCTCGGATTTGGCGTGTCCACGGTTCACAAGGCGCTTCAGCGGCCTGCGGACATGGGTGCTGTGCAGATTCGGGGAGGGGGCGGCGTTCGGGTAATCGGTCCGGATCGATTCCTGCTCTTGTGGGCCGGCCATAGGAACCTTCGAAGGGACCTGCTGGCGGAATACGCCGTGAGCCTTCCTGCCCCAGAGGTGGAAAGGCTAGTGCCGGCTGACCGCTTCGTGCTCGGCGGATTCGGGGCAGTCGTATCGCAGCAAGGGGGGAACTTCATCTCTGGCTACGATCGCGTCCTGTGCTACGGGGACCCCTTCGACCTCCCAAGCTCGGTCCGGGAGGCTCAGCCCGGGGATACGCTGGTCATGGTTCTCGAGCCTGACCCTCTGCTCCGTCGCTATGGGAGAGTGACTCCGTTGCCCCAGGCTTACGCCGATCTATTCAACGTCCCCGGGTGGCCTGCGGCGCGGTTCGTGTCGGCCTTGAACGCTCAGATCCTCGAAGTTAGTGTCGCCTGAAGAGTTTTATCCCGCGGAGTACACCGACGCTAGCCGCCGGGTGCTCGATCAGTTTCTGGATGACTTCCAAGACGCCGTCCTCATCGGGGGATGGGCGAGCTGGGCTCGGATCGGCGTAGTGCAGAGTCACGACATCGACGTGATCGTCGGGCCGGAAGTCCTCTCCCTCATCGAGAAGAGGTACGGGCCCGTCACCGCGTCGACCCACATGGGGGGGAAGAAGTGGCGCGCCGAGTTCGAGCGAATCCACCTGGACCTGTACGTCCCGTATCAGTCTCGCCTGGGAAGCAGGCTCAAGCTCCGGGTCGAAGCATTGCCGCCACACGCCGAAAGAGTCGATGGATGGCTGCTCCTCGCGCTGCCTGCTCATCTGGCGACAAAGTTTGCCGCCCTACTCGACAGACCTGACAGTGAGCCTGGCGAGAAGGACCGAATGGAGATATGGCGATTGCTGCAGCAAGATATCGCCCCTGATGATGTGGCAGGGGTCCTGCGCGCGTCCGAGGCCTCGGGTCTGCAGGTCGTAGCCGCGGTTCGCGACGTCTTCACATTTCTGGCGGACCTTCAGCTGGATCGTGCGGAGCGTCAGCGCCTGCGGGGATTGAGCAGTGCGGTCGTCGAGGCCTTAGAACGCGTGCTGGCCGAATCGGAGGAGCAGCCTTCTACGCCGTCTCAGTGACCAGAGCGGGTTCATGGGTCGCCTAGCGCTTCGACGCGGAGATCGCCGAGCGCTTGGGGGCGGCGCGGAAGAGGTCGCGGCGGCGCTCAAGCGCCGCTCGTGCGGGAAATCTGCGGGGTCGGGGGGCGCCAGCCTCTTCGCTTACAGGCCATCAGAGTCGCAGACGGGGCCGCTGACCTGCGGTCTTGTGATCGTAGTCCCAACGGGGCGGTATTCGAACTCCTGGCAAGACCTTTTCGCGCGGCTCCACACCCTCATCAGCGACGTGGATCTCCAGTGTGAGCACGTCGCTCGGCGGACCTGAGACCCTCCGAGAGCGCCTCACCGAGAGCGCCCGCGCCGAAGCCCTCGCCGCGCCGCCCGTCTCCCAGTCGCCGACGCTCCGGGCGCAGGCGTTACGCCGTGGCGAGGAGCCCTCGCCGGCTCCGGACCCGGCGCTCGACGATGCCAAACATCGCCTCGACCGCCATGCCGACGATGATGATCATCAGCATCACGGCGAAAATGTTCGAGATCAGGATGGCCTGGCGGTTCGCATCGAGCAGATGACCGAGGCCCTTTCCGCCCGTCGAGATCAGCTCTCCCGCCATGAGCGCCCGCCAACCGAGCGCCCATGCCGACTGCAGGCCCGCAACGTACCCGGGCACGGCGGCAGGAAGCACAACGCGGCGGTAGAGCGTCGAGCGCTTCGCCCCGAGTGTCCGCCCCGCGCGGACCAGGAGCGGCGGGACGAGCCGGATGCTTGATGCGGACGCGATGGCCACCGCCGGGATCGAGGCGATGATGACCACGAACATGATCGCCCGCTCGGTCAGGCCGAACCAGAGGATCGCAAGCGGCAGCCACGAGATCGACGGCAGAGCCTGGAGTCCCGACATCAGGCTACCGATGCTCCTCTGGATCACCGCCGAGGACGCCATCGCCAGACCGAGACCGGTGCCCACCACGATCCCGATCGCCAACCCGACCACAAGGCGAGTCGCGCTCGCCTGCGTCGCCGCGAGGATCGACTCCCGCGGCGGATGCGGTTGCGCGAAGTTCTCGACGAACGCGCGCAGCACGTCGCCCGGCGCCGGGAGAACGCTGGGCGTGAAGAAGCCGGTCGCGGTCACTGCCCACCAGAGAAGGAGCAGGCCCCCGATCGCAGCGGCGCGCGGCCAGACCTGACGGGCGACCCTAGACCAACTCGCGCTCGCGCTCGACAACCTTCTCCACCTCCTTCAGCAGATGGTCGTGGATGTCGACGACCACCTTCGTGAGCAGGACGTCCTCGAACTCGCGGGGGCGCGGCGCCGTGATTCGGTGCTCCGCCACGAACGTGCCGGGGGGCGCCGACATCAGGACCACGCGATCGGCGAGGAAGACCGCCTCCCGGACGTTGTGAGTGACGAAGATGAAGGTGTTGCGAACCTCCGACCACACCTCCTGAAGCTCGCGCTGGAGGATCTCGCGTGTCTGAGCGTCGAGCGCCGCGAACGGCTCGTCGGCAAGCAACACCTGGGGCCGACATGCGAGCGCCCGCGCAAGGGCCGCCCGGGACCGCATCCCACCCGACAGCTCGTGTGGCTGAGCATTGGCGAAACGGCCGAGATGGACACGCCGAAGCCAATGCATCGCGAGGTCGCCGCGCTCGTCCTTCGGCGTGCCGATGAGCTCGAGCGCGAACTCCACGTTTCGACGAACGCTCAGCCACGGGAACAGCGCAGGGTCTTGGAACAGCACGGCACGGTCGGGGCCCGGCGCCGTGATCCGACGGCCGTCGATGAAGAGCGCGCCGGTATCGGGACGGTCGAGCCCCGCGAACAGGTTCAGCAGCGTCGACTTACCGCAGCCCGAGGGCCCGATCAGGCAGACGAACTCGCCCGGCGCGACATCGAGCTCGACCTCACCGAGGGCGCGGACCGCGTGGCCGCGCTGGTTCCGGAAGGTCTTGGAGACGCCCCGCGCCGAGAGCTTGGGGGTGCCGTCGCCGAAGGCCGGCACCTGTACGACGGAGAGCTCCGGTCTCATGGCGCCACCACCTGGATCACCGGGACGTCCATCCCCGTAAGGACGTCGTTCAGGTCGGCGAGCTGGAACAGGCCGGTGAGGTCGAGGGGCTCCGTCTCGAGGTAGCCGAGCGAGTAGGCGTCGGCCGCACCCTGCATCAGGCTCGGCGCCACCGGGTCCCACGTGAACGTGAGCTTGTCCCACGCCGCGTCGACGACGGACTGGTCGAGGGAGGGTGCCCCGGCTTTGAGCAGCCCGGCCTGCGCCGCCGCTTTGGCCGCGTCCGGATCCTCCTCGATCGCGCGAATGGCCTCAACGTTGGCCTCCACGAGCTTCGCGACGACGTCGGAGTTCGCCTCCATGTACGTCGTGTTCGCGAGCAGGACCGTGGTCACGAACTGGCCGTCCGGCCACAGGTCGGCTTCCTCGACAAACGGCTCGGCGACGCCCTCAGCGATCAGCACGCTCGGCCACGGCTCCGGTTCCCATGCACCATCGAGCTGGCCTCGGCTGAACAGACCGAGCAGCTCAGCGTTGTCGATCGCCGCGATCGACACGTCACCTCCCTCGTCGTTCGCCTTCAGCCCCTGCTCGTGGAGCCACGTACGCAGGGCGACGTCCTGCGTGTTCGCGTAGCCCGGGACGGCAACCTTCTTGCCTGCCAGGTCGCCCGGCGACTCGATCCCCGCCCCCTCGCGGACGACGAAGGAGGCGCCGCCGGCCGTCACGCCGGACACGACCGCAACGCCTCCGTCTGACTGCAGATACAGCGACGACGCCGGTCCCGGTCCGATGTATGTCGCATCGATGGAGCCCGACAGGATCGCCGTGCTCGCGTCCGAACCCGAGTTGAAGTACGTCACCTCGACCCTCGTCGGCGCGAGCGTGTCCTCGAGGATGCCCTGCTCGAGCGCCACGTATCCCGGCGCATGCGTCAGGTTCGGGAAGATGCCGAGGCGCAGTACGCCTTCTTGACCCTGGGCTTTGGACTCGGAGCTTGCGCAGCCACCGGCGACGAGGGCGATCGCGGCGAGCGCGAGCATCGCCTTGCGCATCCGAACCTCCTCTCGAAACGCGAAAAGGCCGCGACACGGATGTGCCGCGGCCTCCAGTTGTCTGGTCAGCCGATGTCTGGTCAGCCGAACGCGTCGAATCCTATCGACGGTCACCGCGGTGTGTCAACGAGCCGGCGTCATCGCAAGCGGAACTTCTCGGCCATCTCGATCTGGACGACCTTGCCGTCCTGCACGACGAGGAGCACCGTGCCGAATTCGATTCGGCGCAACACTTCGGCGACACGGAGCAGCACAACTCGCTCCTCCTCGCTCAGGTCCTCAACGCTCTCGAGCGGCGGGCCGTCCTTCGCCATGGCGTTCGGACCGTATCTCAGATGGGGTGCGCCCGCGGCACGCGGCAACTCATTCTTCACATGAACACGACGACGGGCTGCCTACAGGCCGTAAGCCTCGGGCGCGGCGCCGCCGGATCCGGAGGATGTCGGCGAGGAGAGTCATCGCACCCTCGTTGAGACTCGTGATGCATGATCGCGATCTGGCCCGTCGGCGCGCCGAAGTTGATCATCCCGAGCCGGATCCAGAGCCGAGCTGCGTCACGGAATGCCACACCGTGCACGGCCGGCTGAACCGTTTCGCGCTCGCGGCGAGTCTTCATGATGGAACCGCAAGTGCCGATTGCCGCTCGGGGCTCTTCGGGGGAACGTGCCGGAACGACGTAAGAAGGGCGAGGTCGTAGGCGGCCTTCAGCCCACCGGCGAGCACGAACGGCAGGCCGGAGGCGCCAGCGGCCACGGCGAGGCCGGCGACCGGCGCGCTGAGGGGCCTTGCCACGGTCCGGGCGGCGTTGGTGACCGACGCGGCGGCAGCCCGTTCGTCCCGCCCGGCAAGGAGCGCGAGGTAGGCCTGCCTGGCCGGCACGTCCATCTGCGAGAGCGGATACCGCAGCAGGAGCAGGCCGAGCGCGACCGGCAGGCTCCGCGCGAAGGGGATCGCCATCAGGATCAGGTTCGACGGCAGGTGCGTGAAGACCATCGTGTTCAGCAGCCCGAACCGCGTGGCGATCCGAGGGGCGACGAGGAACGAGGCCGCCTGGATCAGTCCGGTCGCTGCGAGGGTGGCACCCATCAGCTGAGGCGAGGCGCCGAACCGCTCCGTGAACCAGTACACGAGGAAGGACTGCACCACGAACCCACCGGCGAACGAGTCCACGGCGAACAGCCCGGCGAGCCGAAGGACCGGACCGCGAGAGGCTCGGAGGCGGCCGCGGCGTTCTCGCGGGTCCGGGCGAGGGACCTCGACCCGCTTCGACAGGCCGCGCGCGAGCGCCACACCGACCACCGCGACCACGGGATAGACGAGGAGCCAGCGGCGGTCGGTGACCAGCCCGGGCAGGATGCCGCGGAGCGCCTCTGGGCCGCCGGCAGTAAGCGCCCCGGCCGAGCCCGCCAGCGGTGAGTCCGGCGAGGATGAGCAGCGGTAGGGCATCGCTCAGAGCGAAAACGGCGCCGGAGACGCCCATGAGTCCGAACAGGAGGGCGTAGACCGTCCGGCGTCCGAGCCGATCTGCCCGTCGCACCAAGAGCAAGGAGGCGAGCGCGGAGCCGGCCAAGAGCGAACCCA
>JBQTIP010000331.1:0-1774 GCA_052388025.1 Actinomycetota bacterium | reverse complement strand
TCATGCCGATTGACCGCATCGTTGTTCGCGGCGCCCGCGAGCACAACTTGAAGAGCATCACCGTCGAGATCCCCCGGGATCGGCTGGTGGTCCTGACCGGCATTTCGGGCTCCGGGAAGTCCTCGCTGGCGTTTGACACCATCTACGCCGAGGGGCAGCGCAAGTACGTCGAGTCGCTCTCGGCCTACGCCCGGCAGTTCCTCGGGTTGATGGAGAAGCCGGACGTGGATAGCATCGAGGGGCTCTCGCCGGCGGTCTCGATCGACCAGAAAGGCGCACCACGCAACCCGCGCTCGACCGTGGGAACCGTGACCGAGGTCTACGACTACCTGCGGCTGCTCTACGCCCGGGTCGGGCAGCCCCACTGTCCCATTTGCGGCCGGCCGATCAGCCGGCAGACGCGGGAGCAGATCGTGGATCAAGTCCTGGCGCTGGGCAGCGGCACGCGGATCCAGGTCCTCGGCCCGATCGTGCGGGGGCGGAAAGGCGAGTACCGGCAGCTCTTCGACGATCTCCGGCGGCAGGGGTTCGCCCGCGTGCGGGCCGACGGCATCGTCTACGATCTGTCCGAGGAGATTCCGCTCGACAAGAATCGGAAGCACAGCATCGAAGTCGTCGTAGACCGTCTTGTGGTCAACTCGGAGATACGGAGCCGGCTCGCCGACTCCGTGGAAACCGCGCTGAAGCTCGGGCAGGGGATCGTCTACATGGATATTGTTCCGGATGGCGAGGCGGGCACGGGAACGCCGCCCGCCGCCGCCCGTCCGCGATCGGCGCCCCCTGGATCCGACAACGGCCTGCTCGTGTTCAGCCAGCAGTTTGCGTGCCCCGAGCACGGGACGGTCCTGCCCGAGATCGAGCCGCGCATCTTCTCGTTCAACAGCCCCTACGGCGCCTGTCCCACGTGCACGGGGCTGGGGTTCAAGCAGGAGCTCGACGAAGGGCTGGTCCTCGACCGCGAGAAGAGCCTGCTGGATGGCGCCGTCGTGCCGTGGGCGGCATCGACCAGCGAGTACTACCAGGAACTGCTCACCTCGCTCGCCGCGCACTTCAAGGTCGACATGAAGACCCCGGTGCGCAAACTTCCGAAAGCGTTTATCGACGTGCTCCTGCGTGGGTCGGATGAGCCGGTGCGGGTGCGCTACCACAACAAGTGGGGGGCGCTCCGCAACTACGAGACGACCTTCGACGGCGTGATCAGCCAGCTGGAGCGCCGGTACAAGGAGACCGACTCCGAGTACGTCCGCGAGGAGATCGAGCAGTACATGACCAGCGCGCCGTGTCCCGACTGCAAGGGCACGCGACTCAAGCCCGAATCGTTGAGCGTGAAGGTCGGCGGCCGGAACATCGCCGAAGGGACGGCCCTGACCGTCCGTCAGGCGCTCGAGTTCTTCTCGACGCTCCGGCTCTCCGAGCGCGAGGGGTTGATCGCCACCCAAATCCTCAAGGAGATCCGCTCGCGCCTGGCGTTCATGGTCAACGTCGGCCTCGACTACCTGTCGCTCGACAGGACGGCGAACACGCTGTCCGGGGGCGAGGCCCAGCGCATCCGCCTCGCGACGCAGATCGGCAGCGGTCTGATGGGCGTCCTGTACGTTCTCGACGAGCCCAGCGTCGGGCTGCACCAGCGGGACAACCGGCGGCTGATCGACACGCTCAGCGGCCTGCGGGACCTCGGCAATACCATCCTGGTGGTCGAGCACGATGAGGAGACGATTCGCTCGGCCGATTGGGTGGTGGACATTGGCCCCGGGGCAGGGGCCGACGGCGGGCA
>JBQTIP010000330.1:0-4512 GCA_052388025.1 Actinomycetota bacterium | reverse complement strand
GCGGCGAAGATGCGCTGGTCGAGGCGATCCCGCTCGATCGCGTCGCCCGACACGTACGGGCCGATGTTCTCTCGGTAGCGGTATTCCTTGAGGAAGGCCGCGATGTCCTCCCGCGTCACCCCCGCGTCCCAGAGCGCCTTGCCGTCCAGGTAGACCTCGGAGGGCACGACGCTCGACACGATCTCGAAGATCGAGCGCCCGAAGGCTCGCTCGATGTCCTCGCCGAGCTGGATCGGGTCGAGCCGGACGCCCCCAACCACGTTGGGGGTCGGGCACTGGCCGTGGTCTGCGGCCACGATCAGCGCGAACTCGCCCGGGGCGAATCGCTCTTCGAGGAGCGCGACGAGGCGCCCGAGCTCGCGATCGACGGCCCCCAGCGCGAACTTCTCGCGCATCGACAGCATGTTGTAGATGTGTCCCGCGTAGTCGGGCGCCTTGTAGTTGATGTACAGCAGGTCGGTGACGTCGTCGGCCCCGACCGGCTCGGAGTCGAACGCCGCCTCGATGAGGTCGCCCTGGTAGCGGATGATCGGAGGCGTGCAGCACACGGCCTTCCGGCCCTCGGGGTCGAAGCGCGAGTCGATCCCCGGATCACGGTACCGCTCGCGATGCCGGTCGAGGACGCTCCGCGGAGGGACGGTCTTCGGCAGACGGTAGAGCTCGGGGTTCTGGGGCTTCCACCCGCCGCCGCCCAGCTCGTCCCAGAAGACCGCGACCGGCTTCTCGCCGAGCGGCATCGCCCCGCCGCGGCCGAGCATCCCGAGGTGCCATACCTGGTAGCCGAACTCGCCGACCCATGCCCCGTCGCCCGTATGCTCGTTCCAAGCGTCGGCCAGGGTGGGGACCAGGATGAACGAGGGGTCCGCCGTTCCGGGTTCGCCGTAGGCTTTCACCGGCCTGCCCTCGTGACGGAGGTTGTGGCCGGTGATGCCGTGGGTTCGGGGGAAGGCCCCGGTCCCTATCGTGGCGTGCGCGCAGGCCGTTACCGCCGGGAACGAGCCCATGATCGCGTCGCGGTAGACGATGCCTCCCCGCATCAGGCGCCGCAGGTTCGGCCAGGCGTCGGGCCACTGCGAGAGCACGTTCCAGCCGCCGCCGTCGATGACGAACGTCACGATGAGCTTGGGCGGACGGGACGCGGCCTCGATCCGCGGGAGCGGCCGCCCGTCGGCCGCCGCGAAGTCGAACCCCATCAGCAGCGCGGCCGTCGGGGCGAGATCGGCCAGGGTGACCCGTTCCTTGGAGTCCCCGCCCGGCGCGACGGTCCCCGGCGCGTAGACCACGATCGGCACGCGCTCCAGGTAGGGCCAGACCGACGCATGGCTCGTGCGGGGGTCGTTTCGCACGAGTGAGAGCGACTCCTCGGGGTAGTTGGAGCTCGAGAACGGCGCGAGGAGGAGCTGAAGGTCGCCCGAGCGGCCGGGGTGGTAGGTCCGGCGGACGAGCTCGAGGGCTTCGGCCCCGAGCCCGCGGGCCATCTCCTCGAGCGCGGGTCGCGGGTCCGGGGCGACGAGGCGCCGGAGCGCCCTGCCCATGCCGGTTCCGCCTGCGACGAGCGCGAGCCCCGCGGCGCCGACCGTGGCGAGGAACCTCCGCCGGCTCGGGTCGGAGGGAATGCGCGCCTGCCCCCGGTCGGCGCGGGCGAGCAGCGCCACGCCGAGGGCAACCAGCCCTGCGGCCGCCCCGGCGATCAGGCTTCCGGTGAACGCGATCGCGAGCGCGATGAGGCCCGCGGCCGCGGCTAGGAGGACGAGGGCGCGCCTGGAGATGCTGCCGTGCACTTCGTTCGATTCTCCCAGAGGGCGGCCCGGAGCGACCTACGCGCGTTTGCGGGGCGGGTCGAAGAACGGCGTCCGGACCACGGTCGCGCCGACCTTTCCGCGCTCGCCCTCCACGGTCCACTCCATCGAAAGGCGGGTGCCGGGCTTCGCGTGCTCCTTCCCGACGGAGGCGAGCGCGACCATCTTCTTGATCGTCGGTCCCCAGGTGGTGCTGGTGGCGCGGCCGACATGCCTGCCCTCTTTGAACAGAGGCACCGGCACGCGCGAGACCGCGGCCGAGACGTCGGGGGGCTGGTCGTGCTTCGCGAAGAGCGCCTCGATGCCGCTCCAGTCGATCTCCAGGCCCACCAGCCGCCGGCCCGGACCGCCGGAATCCCGCTCAGTGGCGAGCGCCCGCTTGCCCACGAAGTCGGCCTTGCCGAAGTCGACCAGCCGGTGGAGCCCGAGCTCGAACGGGGAGTACTCTTGCTCGGCGCTCACGGCGTGGCGGACGCTCGTGTAGTCGACCTCGATCAGGATGAGGGCCGCCTCGACGCGGGAGACGTCCAGGGCCCGCATGCCGGCCGGGCGCACTCCGTACGGCCCGCCGGCCTCGAAGAGCGCGTCCCACAGGCCGACGGCGTCGTCCGCGGCCGTCCACAGCTCGTAGCCGAGGTCGCCGGTGTAGCCGGTTCGCGTCACGTCCACCTCGATGCCGCCGATCTCGGAGCGCCGCCGGCGGAAGTAACGAACCCCCGACCAGTCCTGTCCCGTGGCGGCCTCCAGCACCTCCCTCGACCTCGGGCCCTGGAGGGCGAGCGCCGCGACGGTCTCGCTTACGTCCTCGATCCGCACGTCGAGGCCGTGGGCGTTCATGCCGAACCAGCGGTACGAGGGGTCGGCGGCGGTCCAGCGGTAGGTGGTCTCGTCGAGCCGGCAGATCGTGCCGTCGTCGACCATCTTGCCGCGCTCGTCGCACCATGGCGCGTAATAGACCTGGTCGATCGCGAGCTTGGTCGCGTCGCGGGTGATGACCCGGTCGACCAGGCGCTGCGCGTCGGCGCCCGAGATCAGGTACTTGTAGAGGGGCGAGACGTCGATCACGGCGGCCGCCTCGCGGATCGCGTTGTACTCGATGTCGTGGGAATCGGCGTAGACCGCGGCCGAGTAGTAGCCCGCCCACTCTCCCCACGCGAGCTTTTGGTTCAGCTCGGCGGTCCTCGGGTGAAACGCTGTTCCTACGCTCACGGTTCTCCTCGGATGGGGCAAGGCCGCCTGTAGTATGCCGCCTGACCTGCCGATCAAGCGAGGAGGGGAGTCGGTGGCCGAGCGCTGCGACGCTGTGGTGGTCGGCGGGGGTCACAACGGCCTGACGAGCGCCGCGTACCTAGCGCGGGCGGGCCGCAAGGTCCTGGTCCTGGAGCGGCGCCACGTGCTGGGCGGAGCGGCCGTTACCGAGGAGGTCTACCCCGGCTTCCACTTCAGCGTCTGCTCCTACGTCGTCTCGCTCCTTCGCCCCGAGATCATCCGCGAGCTCGATCTGCCGCGGCACGGCCTGGAGATCCTGCCGCTCGACGGCACGATCACGCCGCTCGAGGACGACTACCTCTGGCGGGTGAACGACCACGGCCGGACAGTCCGGGAGCTCCGCCGCTGGTCCAAGAGCGACGCGGAGGCCTACGAGGAGTACGGCCGGCTGATGGTCGACATGGCCAGGTTCATCAAGCCGATCCTCTCGGTCGTCCCCCCGGACCCGGGGAAGATCAACCCGTTCGAGTGGCTCCCGCTGGTCGGGCTCGCCAAGCGGTTCCGCGAGCTGCCGGAGCGGCTGCAATCGACGTTCCTCCAGCTCATGACGATGAGCGCCGCCGACTTCCTGGACCAGTGGTTCGAGACGGACCCGCTGAAGGCGACGATGTCGGCCTCCGGCATCATCGGAACGTTCCAGGGGCCGCGATCTCCCGGCACCGCCTACGTGCTGCTCCATCACTACATGGGGGAGATCGACGGGGCCTTCCGCGCCTGGGGGATCCCGCGGGGAGGGACCGGCGGCGTGAGCAACGCGATCGCCTCGGCCGCACGGGAAGCCGGCGCGGCGATCCGGACCGAGGCGCCCGTCGCCCGGATCCTGACGAGGGGGGGCCGGGCCACCGGCGTCGTGCTCGAGTCCGGCGAGGAGATCGGTGCCGGCGTCGTTCTGTCGAGCGCCGATTCCAACGTTACCTTCCTGAAGCTCCTCGAGCCGGGCACGCTCGACGCGGAGTTCGAGGCGGAGGTGCGTCGCTACAAGTACCGGGGCTCCTCGGGGAAGGTGAACCTGGCTCTGGACCGGCTGCCCGAGCTCGCTTGCCTGCCCGGTCCGGGCGAGCACCTGCGCGGGGCGATCAGCTTCTCGCCCTCCCTCGACTACATGGAGCGAGCCTACGACGACGCGAAGTACGGGCGCTTCTCGCGGAGGCCTTACATCGACATGATCATCCCAACGCTCGTCGATCCGTCGATGGCGCCGCCGGGCAAGCACGTCATGAGCTGCTTCGTCCAGTACGCCCCCTACCACCTGGCGGACGGCGCCGTGTGGGACGATGCCGCCCGCGACGCGTTCGGCGACACGGTGATCGACACGATCGCGGAGCGCATGCCGAACATCCGCGACGTCATCTTGCACAAGCAGGTGCTGACGCCCGCCGACATCGAGCGCGAGTTCGGTCTGACGGAAGGGAACATCTTCCAGGGCGAGCTCTCGCTCGAGCAG
>JBQTIP010000329.1:0-9567 GCA_052388025.1 Actinomycetota bacterium | reverse complement strand
CACGTGTTCCCGGTGGATCAGGTGATCGACGACATCCGCGCCGGCCGGCTCCCGCCGGTCACCTGGATCACGCCCAGGTTCGAGCTGTCCGAGCACCCCGAGTACAACTTCTGCCACGGGGAGAACTGGAGCACCGAGGTCATCAACGCGATCATGGAGAGTTCCATGTGGAAGGACACGGCGATCTTCCTCACGTGGGACGACTGGGGCGGGTTCTACGATCACGTCCCTCCGCCGCAGGTGGACGACTTCGGCTTCGGGATCCGCGTCCCGATGCTCGTGATCTCGCCGTACGCGAAGGAAGGCCACATCGATCACCGGCTCGGCGAGTTCTCGTCGGTGCTGCGCTTCATCGAGGACAACTGGGGGCTCACGCAGCTCACGCACCGCGACCGGGACGCTCGGAACATGTCCTACGACTTCGACTTCACGCAGGAGCCGCGGCCCCCCGATCCGATGCCGCTGCGGACCGATTGCGAGGGTCCGGTGTTCTCGCCGCCGCCTCCCGCGTGATCGGCCGGGACGCCCGGATGCGAGTGCTAGGCTGCCGAACGGATGGAATCGAACAGCGCTGGCTCGGAACCGAACGACCCGGACCGCGTTCGCGATGCCCTCGAGCGCGAGCTCTATTGGGCCGAGGAGGCCACGGCGCGCGGGCGCATGACGACGGCGGAGGTGCGCAACGCGCTACACGACTTCGCGGTCCTGATGCGCGACGACGAGCGGCAGGTGATCCCTCGCGGGGAGCCGAACCTCGGGTCGCCCACGCGCTGGCGACGGCAGTTGAAGCTGCGCCTGTTCCGGCTGATGCGCCCGATCAGCTGGCGGTACGATCGGCTCTCGGCGGACCTTGCCGAGCTCACGGGGGCGCTGGCCGAGCGGCTGGTGGAGTCCGAGGCTGAGGTCGCCCGCCTGAGGGAGATCGTCGAGGGAAACCGGCCGCCTACCGGTCCAGATCCCCAGGGCGCCTGATGCGCGTCGCCATCTGCCATCCACAGACGCCGTTCGTCCGCGGGGGCGCCGAGACCCACACCGAGGCGCTCGCGCGAGCCGTCCGCGACGCCGGGCACGAGACTGAGATCGTCTCGGTGGCGGGCAAGTGGTACCCCGCAACCGAGCTGGTCCACCACATGGCGGTGTGGCGAAGCCTCGACCTCTCCGAGTCGAACGGCCTCCCGATCGACGCGGTGATCGGGCTGAAGTTCCCCTCGTATCTCGTGAAGCATGAGCGGAAGATCGTGTGGCTGATCCACCAGCACCGCTCGGCATACGAGCTGTGGGATCACCCGCAGTTCGCCGACCTCTCGCTGCAGGAGGAGGGTCCCGCGGTCCGCGACATGATCTGGCAGGCCGACCGGACCGCGCTCGGTGAGGCCAAGCGCATCTTCACGAACTCAAAGAACGTGCAGGACCGACTGTGGAACTCGCTGCGGCTCTCGTCGGAGGTCCTCTATCATCCGTCGCCGCCGACCGAGGCGCTACTCGGGATGGAGCCCGGTGCCTACGGCGACTACGTGTTCCTGCCGGGCCGGCTCGAGGGGCTGAAGCGCCAGTCGCTCGTGATCGAGGCGATGCGGCACGTGAAGACCCCATTGAAGCTGGTCTTGGTGGGTTCCGGCCCCGACGAGCAGATGCTCCGCGACCTCGCGAGGCGCCACGGCCTGGACTCGCGGATCACGTTCGAGATCGGGGTCTCCGATGAGCGGCTGTATCGGCTGTACCTGGGGGCGCTCGCCGTCCACTACGGCCCGTTCGACGAGGACTACGGCTACGTCACGCTCGAGGGGTTCGCCGCGCGACGGCCGGTGGTAACCACCACCGACAGCGGCGGCCCCCTTGAGCTGGTCGTCGACGGGGAAACCGGCCTCGTCACTCCGCCGGAGCCGCGAGCGATCGCCGAGGCGTTCGACCGCCTCTACGCCGATCGGGCCCTCGCGGCCAGGCTCGGGGCGGCCGGCCGCGACCGGCTCGAGGCGACGGTGCCGTCCTGGGCAGACGTCGTGTCGCGGCTGCTGGACTGATGCCCCGCCCGCGCGTTCGCCGGCGCCGGAGCTGGGACGCGCGCCTGGCGCCGCGCGTCGCGTTTCTCTCGCCCCTTCCGCCGGCGAGAACCGGTGTGGCCACTTACTCGGCCGCCGTGCTCGCGGGGCTTTCGCGCGTCGGATTCAGGGAACGGCAGCCGATCGACGTCATCTGGCCGGTGGAACGCAAGCACGAGGGCCCGATGCCCTGGTACGGCCTGGGCGTCTACCAGCTCGGCAACAACGTCGAGTTCCACCGCGACATCTATCGACACGCGATCCAGACCCCGGGGCTGGTCGTCATCCACGACCTCGCGCTCGACGACTTCGTCAGGGGCATGATCGCCGCCGGAGACCCGCTCGGGTACAAGGCGTCACGCGAGGCCCTGGCGATCCGCGGCCGGGTCTCATCGGAGGACGTGCTGCGAAGCGAGCCCCTCAAGATCCCGTGGTGCGCTCATGTCGTCCGCAGTGCTCGAGGACTGATCGTTCATTCGGAGTTCTGCAGGCGCTACCTGGAGGAGCTCGGCTGCAAGACGCCCCTGTTCGTCGTCCCGCACCCCGTCATCGAGCGCACTGAGGATCTGGAGCGAGCCGAGCGGAGGCGGCGTGAGGTCCGTGCCACCATCGAGGCGCGTGGTGGGGAGGTCGTGGTCGGGGTCCTCGGCGACCTCACCGCGGCGAAGCTCATCGACGTCGTTCTGGAGTCGGTCGGCCGGCTCGATCCGTCGGTCCACGTCGTCCTGGCCGGGCGGCGCATACCGGGCCACGACGTCGAAGCCATGGTCGCGGCGAGCGGCCTCGGGGAGAGGGTCACGCTTCGCACCGACGTCTCCGACGACGAGTTCCGATCGTGGCTGTTCGGGAGCGACATCGTGGTCGATCTCAGGCATCCGCACCGGGGGGAGGTAAGCGGGTCGCTTGCGCGCGCCCTGCAGGCGGGGAGGCCGGCGGTGGTGAGCGCGACCGGCACCTACCTGGACTGGCCCGGCGACCTGCTGTTCCGGGTCTCGGCCGGGCGTCCCGACCCCGACGAGCTGGCCGCGGTCCTCAGGGACCTCGCTGGTGACCCCGACCTGCGAGCCCGGGTCGGCGCCCGCGCGCGCTCGCACATGGAGAGGCTGGCGCGAGGAGAGGCGGCCGCATTCGGCTACGCGCGGGCGATCGAGGAGACGCTCGCCCTGGTCAAGGACCCCGCACGGCGGGCGCTTTCCCGGTGGGCGGGCGCGCTGGCGGACATCGGCGTCGGCGCGGAGCTCGTGCGCCGTGGGTACGGGCTCTCCTACGCGCGCAACATGGACGTCTTCACGCGATCGTCATAGGTGACATAGGCCGGCGCGGCTGCTTGGCAGGCACGCCTTGCTAGACTCGGCCTCGGCGCTTGCCCGAGCCACCGAGCGCCGTATCGACCATGGCCGCACCCGCCGACACCATCGAACGCACGTCCGAGCCGCCGCGCCTGCGCGTGGCGGCCCGCCTTCGCGAGCTCTCCCTCTACCGCGAGATCCTCATGAACCTCGTCCGCAAGGAGCTGAAGGTCAAGTACACGGCCTCGGTGCTCGGCGCGGTCTGGTCGATCCTCAACCCGGTGGTGTTCCTGGGCGTCTTCACCCTGGTGTTCAGCGTCGTGCTGGACAACGGGATACCGAGCTTCCCGATCTTCCTGCTGTCGGGGTTGCTGGCTTGGAATCTTTTCTCCGTCTCCCTGACCCAGGCCGCCCGCTCGGTCATCGACAACTCCAACCTGGTCAAGAAGGTGTACTTCCCGCGGGAGATCCTCCCGCTCTCCTCCATCGGTGTCGCGCTCGTCGACTTCATGCTCCAGAGCCTCGTGCTGATCGTCTTCATGGTGGCGATCGGCTACGACTTCCATGCGGCGAGCCTCGCACTCCTCCCGCTCGCGTTCTTCGCGATCCTCGTGTTCACGGTCGCGATGTCGTTCCTGGTCTCCGCCATGAACGTCCGCTACCGCGACGTCCAGCACCTGCTGACGCTGGGACTCCTCGTGTGGTTCTGGATGACGCCGATCGTGTACTCCGCGTGGCTCGTGCAGGATCGGGCCGAGGGGCACGCGATCCTGGGCATCGACCTGTTCGACCTTTACCTGGTGAACCCGATGGCGGGGATCGTCTCCGGCTTCCAGCGTGCGCTTTACGGGATCGCGCGGCCCGAAGGCGCCGGGAGCCCGGTCCTGCTCGACGTGAGCGTCGGCTGGCTCGCCTTGCTCCTCACGTTGATCGCGGCGCTGTCCGTGTTCCTTCTGTGGCTGACCTGGCGAACCTTCTTCCGGCTCTCGGGCGACTTCGCAGAGGAGCTGTAGCCGATGGGGCTCCCGGCGATCGAGGTCGACGGAATCAGCAAGAAGTTCCGGCTCTACCGCGAGAAGCCCACATCGCTGAAGGCCCGGCTCATCTCGTCGCGCACCAGTGCCGAGGACTTCTGGGCCCTCCGCGACGTCGCCTTCACGATGGAGGGGGGAACCTCCCTCGGCCTCATCGGCCACAACGGGTCGGGGAAGACCACCCTCCTCAAGGTCATCGCCGGGATCCTGCGTCCCACGTCGGGGACCGTGCGGACCCGCGGGCGGATAGCGGCCCTCCTCGAGCTAGGCGCCGGGTTCCATCCCGACCTGACCGGCCGGGAGAACGTCTACCTGAACGCATCGTTCCTCGGGCTCTCGCGGAAGCAGACCAACCGCGCCTACGACGACATCGTGGCCTTCGCCGAGCTTGAGGACTTCATGGACAACCAGGTGAAGTTCTACTCGTCCGGCATGCTTGTGCGGCTCGGGTTCGCCGTCGCCGTTCACGTGGATCCCGACATCCTCCTGATCGACGAGGTCCTCGCCGTCGGCGACGAGGGGTTCCAGGCAAGATGCCTGGACCGCGTCCGGCAGTTCCAGCGCGACGGGCGGACGATCGTCCTGGTCACGCACGCGCTCGACACGGTCCGCGAGATCTGCGGCCGGGCGGTCATGCTGCATCACGGTCGGGTTCACGCCACAGGCGCCCCCGACGAGGTCGTTCGGGAGCTCCGCTACGTGCTGCTGCGGCGCGACCCCGCGTTCATACCCGAGGAGGGCACCCGCGAGGTCGAGATCGCCTCCGTAGAGCTGATCCGCGAGGACGGCTCGACCGACCGCTCGGTCCGGCCGGGCGAGGCGCTCACGATCCAGACCGACGTCAGGGCCAACGAGGCGGTCGACGACCTCGACGTCTCGTTCGCCGTGTACGACTGGAGGAACCACCTGGTCTGTGACGGCTCGACGGCCCGATCCGGGGCCGTCCTGGGCCGCTTCGAAGGCAAGAAGCGCGTGCGGTTCGCTCTCCGCTCCGTTCCGGTCGAGGCGGGAAAGTACTGGGTGACGGTCGGGCTCTCGTCGCGGGAATCAGGCCGGCTGTATCACGTCCAGACCCAGCGATACTGGTTCGAGGTGCAGCAGCAGGAAGCGGGCCGCGCCCGCGTAGCCGTGCCGATCGAGGTGGATGTGGAGGACCTGTGAACCGGTTCGCCGACGCGCACGCGGCCGCATCGGCCGCGCATACACGGAAAGGAAGCCGAAGCATGTTGATCGCCATGATCCTCGTCTCGGTGGGGCTCGCCGCCGTGGCCCAGCTGACGCTGAAGCACGGGATGAACCAGGTGAAGGCCCGCTCCGGAGTGGTCGAGCTCAGCCTCGGATCCCTGAAGGCGGTCGCCGTGACGCCCTACGTATGGGCGGGCCTGGCGCTCTTCGGCGTCTCCGCGCTGGTGTGGCTCGCGGTGTTGTCGCGCACGTCGCTTTCGTTCGCCTACCCGTTCGCGGCGCTCACCTACGTGTTGATCCTGCTCTTCGACCACTTCGTGCTGGACGAGCCGGTGAGCGCGCTACGGTGGGGCGGCGTCGCGTTCATCGTCGCCGGCATCTTCTTGATCTCGCGCACGGCGCATACCTGAGATGGCCGATCCAGCGCCGGCCGACCTGGCCGTAGTCATCGTCAATTACAACGCCGGCGAGTACCTGGAGCGTTGCGTCGCAACCCTGCTTGCTTCGTCGGGTGACGTTTCCCTCAAGGTCGTAGTCGTGGACAACGCCTCGCGGGACGGCAGCGCGGGGGCGGCCGTATCGGCGCACCCGGAGATCGGTCTGATCGAGAACCCCGTCAACCGCGGGTTCGGCGCCGGGGCGAACATCGGCATCCGCGCGACGTCCGCCCCGTTCATCCTGGTGATCAACCCGGACGCCGAGATCTGGGCGGGGACGCTCGGCGGTTTCGTGAAGCTCGCCCGGGAGCGACCAGGGGCCGGGGCGGTCGGGCCGCTCATCCGCAACGCCGACGGCACGCTCTACCCGACGGGCCGGGAGGTTCCCTCGCTCGCCACGGCGGCCGGCCACGCGCTGCTCGGCCCGCTCCTCCCGAACAACCGCTTCTCGCGCGCCTATCGGATGGCCGACTGGGACCGCGGCTCGGAGCGGGAGGTCGATTGGATCTCGGGTTCGTGCATGCTCCTGCGCCGCAAGGCGCTCGACGAGATCGGCCTCTTCGACGAGCGATTCTTCCTGTACGCGGAGGAGGTGGATCTGTTCAAGCGGCTTCGCAATGCCGGTTGGTCGGTTCTGTTCACGCCGGAGCTCGAGATCGTCCACGAGGGAGGGGTGTCGATCGGCCGCTCTCGGAAGACGAACCTCCAGCACTCGAAGAGCGTGTACCTGTACTTCGAGAAGCATCACGCGCGCGGCTGGCGTCGCGCTCTCCTGCCGCTCGCCTGGCTCGTGCTCCGCCTGCGCGCTGAGCTCGTGTCCGTGTGGCAGCGGAGGTTTGTGTGAAGGCCGTAGTCCTGGTTGGGGGCGAGGGGACCCGGCTTCGCCCACTGACGGAGACGATGCCGAAGCCCCTCTTGCCGCTCCTGAACCGGCCCTCCCTGCACCACGTGCTGGACCACCTTGCCCGCCATGGGGTGCACGACGTGATCCTGTCGTCGTCCTACCTGGAGGAGTCGTTCCGCTCGTTCATCGAGGAGCGGCACGGGGATCCGCGCATCACATGGATCACCGAGGAGGCGCCTCTCGGCACGGCCGGCGCCGTCGTTACCGCGCTCGACCGCATCGACGGCACCTTCCTCGTGGTGAACGGCGACATCCTCACCGACCTCGACCTCACGGAGATGGTGTCGTTCCATCGGGAGCGGCGCGCGACGGCCACGATCGCGCTCACGCACGTGGATGACGCCCGCCCGTTCGGGCTCGTCGCGACCGCTGCCGACGGGCGGGTCCGGGAGTTTCGCGAGAAGCCGGACGAGCCCGTCCCCGGCGACATCAACGCGGGGACCTACGTGCTGGAGCCGGAGTCGCTCCTGGGCTGGCCGCCGGGCGAGGCCGTCTCGATCGAGCGCCGGGTCTTCCCCGCCCTCATCCAGTCCGGAAGGCCGGTCTATGGGTTCCTGTCGACGGCCTACTGGCTGGACCTCGGCACGCCCGAGAGGTACCTGCAGGCGCACTTCGACATGCTCGAGGGCCGCGTCGGCCAGGGCCGGTACCCGGCGCCCTGCGTGGACGAGACGGCCTCCGTCGACCTCCGGGCGCATCTCGGCCGATGGGTGGTCGTCGGCCCCGGCGCGACGGTGGCTGAGGCCGCGGAGATCGACGACTCCGTCCTTCACGAGCGGGCGGTCGTGGGAGCCGGAGCCCGGGTGGTCGGCTCGATCCTCGGCCCGGCCTCGGAGGTGGGGCCGGGCGCCACCGTGACCGGGAGTGCCCTGGCCGAGAGCGCGCGCGTCCCCCCGGGTGCCGTGATCGAGGGCGCGCGAGTGTCGGCGGGCCAGGAAGCGGTCCCCACCGGGTAAATCCTCCGGCCCGCGGTGCCGATGTGTTAGGGTGCCGGCTCCGCCCGCGCACATCCAAAGATGCGAAGAACGCTTTTCCTCACCCTCGTTCTGGTCGCCGTCATGGCGGTCGCTCCCGCAGCCCCCGGCCGGGCGGAGGGTTCGTTCACCTTCTACGGGTCCGGGTACGGCCACGGCATCGGCATGTCCCAGTGGGGGGCCTACGGCCTCGCGCAGGAAGGCTGGGACCGCGAGGAGATCCTGACCCACTTCTTCTCCGGCACCAAGATCGCCAAGTACGGCACGCCGCCCGCATTCCTCCGCGTCGGGCCCGTCCAGGGCAAGAAGAAGATCCGCCTCATCGCGGAGGAGGGGCCCGTCGACCTCCTGGTCGGCGATCAAGTGAATGGTGACCTCGTGGGGACGATCCCGGAGGGAGAGACCTGGACCGTCCGGGCCGCCGGCTCCCAGTACAGGGTTCTCGACGCCGCTGGCAAGCGTGTCGGGGGGCAGCTCTGGGGCGGCGTCGACTCGCATCTTTACGCGGTGTACGCGGAGCAGGGCGCCCGGGTGAAGGTGCCGGAGTCGGGCGGGCACACCTACAACCGCGGCTACCTCGAGCTCAACCTGTACGGCTGCACCGACGGCTGCGTGCTGCGCCTCATCATCGTCCTGGACCCGCAGGAGTACCTCTACGGGATCGCCGAGGTCCCCAGCTCCTGGCCGATGGAGGCGCTCAAGACCCAGGCCGACGCGGCCCGCTCGTACGCCTTCATCAAGGCCGAGGCCGGCCAGCACCGCAGCGGCTGCAACTGCGCCCTGTACGCGAGCGCCGTCGACCAGGTCTACGCCGGCTGGGACAAGGAGGGGGGCACGGACGGCGACCGATGGGTCCGGGCGGTGGACGGCACGAAGAACGAGGTCATCAAGCACGAGGGCGAGCTTGTCCAGTCGTTCTACTCTGCCTCGAGCGGCGGCTACACGGAGAACAACGAGAACGTTTGGGGCGGCAACCCGATCCCTTACCTGCGAGGGGTGTGCGATCCCGGCGATTACACGCCGGCCAACACCAGCAGCGTGTGGACCGTCTCCATGACGGCCGACGAGGTCACGAAGGACCTCGGTCTCGGCATCGGGACCGTGGTCGACTTCACCGACATCGAGAGGGGCGTTTCGGGGCGGATCATCACCGCGACCGTAGAGGGCGCGAACGGCAGCGCCACGATCAGCGGGATCACGCTGCGGTCGCGGCTCGGCCTCCGAGACGACCGGGTGTGGATCAACGCCGACCGGAGCGTCACGGGGCAGATCCGGGAGAAGTACGACGACCTGAACTGCTCGCCCGGTCTCCCCACGTCGAAGCAGACGGCCGTCGCGAGCGGCCTCCGCCAGAAGTTCAAGATGGCGACGATCTACTACAGGGAGGGCGCCGGCGCCCACGAGCTGTCGGGCGCGATCCTGGACTTCTACCTCGCGCAGGGCGGCCCCGGCGGCGCGTTAGGGTTCCCGACCTCCGATGTCACGACGAAGCCCAACGGCTCCACTACGGCCACCTTCGAGCACGGCACCGTCACATGCACGCCGTCGGGCAGCTGCTCGCAGTCTTAGCCGATCAGCCCGCCTGCGGCTCTGGCGCGTTGCTCGTTCCGCGGAAGGCCTCGACGAACCCCGACGCGATCGTCCTCGCCTGCTGCGGCGTCACGGCCGAGGGGCACTCCCAGAGCTTGTTCCACGCGGCGAGCGC
>JBQTIP010000328.1:0-6447 GCA_052388025.1 Actinomycetota bacterium | reverse complement strand
GTGTCGGAGGGGGGATTTGAACCCCCACGGGCTATGCGCCCACTAGGCCCTCAACCTAGCGCGTCTACCTAATTCCGCCACTCCGACGAGACGCTCGGGGATTCTATCAACGTGTGCGGGACGGACCTGCGGTCCGTCAGCTCTTCCAGGCGAGCCAGAAGGTGGTGAAGCCGAAGACGAGGGCCGTGACCACGGTGATCCGGTCCAGCCGGCGTTCGAGCGATGTGCCCGCGGAGAGGCCGCCCCCGCCCCCGAACATGTCCGACAGGCCGCTTCCCTTGCCGGCATGCAGGAGGATGAACAGGATCAGGAACAACGCCGCGATGACGTCGATGACCAAGATGACGACGTTCAGCATGCGCCGATTCTAGCTGTCGGAGGAGCCCATGACCGCCTGGTCCTCCAGCGGGAAGAAGCAGGCTGCCACCTGGCCCTCGTGGTGGGCCAGCAGCTCGGGCTGCTCCTCCTTGCACCTGGGGAACTGGGCGTTCGGGCAGCGAGGGTGGAACCGGCATCCGGACGGCGGATCGATCGGCGAGGGGACGTCGCCCTCCAAGATGATCCGCTTCTTCTTGGCGGCCAGGTCCGGGTCCGCGATCGGGACCGCGGAAAGGAGCGCGCCGGTGTATGGGTGCTTGGGGTTCAGGTAGAGGGTCTCGCCGTCGGCCATCTCGACGATCTTCCCGAGGTACATGACGGCGACCCGGTCCGAGACGTGCTTCACGACGGAGAGGTCGTGCGCGATGAACAGGTAGGTGAGCTTGAACTCCTCCTGCAGGTCCTCAAGGAGGTTCAGGATCTGGGCCTGGATCGACACATCGAGCGCCGAGACCGGCTCGTCGCACACGATCAGCTTCGGCCGGAGGGCGAGCGAGCGAGCGACGCCGATCCGCTGGCGCTGGCCGCCCGAGAACTCGTGCGGGTAGCGGTTGTAGTGCTCGGGGTTGAGCCCCACCAGCTCCATGATCTCCTGGACCTCGGGCTTGACCCGGTTCCGCGGCACCGTCCCGTGCAGCCTGAACGGCTCGCCGACGATGCTGCCCACGGTCTTCCGGGGGTTCAGCGAAGCGAACGGGTCCTGGAAGATCATCTGCATGTGGCGGCGCAGCTCGCGCAGCCCCGATCCGCCCAGGCTCGTGATGTCACGGCCCTCGAAGTAGATCCGTCCCTCGGTCGCGTCGTAGAGGCGCATGACGACGCGGGCGAGCGTGGACTTCCCGCACCCGGTCTCGCCGACCAGCCCGACCGTCTCGCCGGGATAGATCTCGAGGTCGACGCCGTCGACCGCGTGGACGTCGCCGATCCGGTGCTGGAAGAGGATCCCTCGGGTGATCGGGAAGAGCTTCCGGATGCCCTCGAGCTTGACCAGCGGGACCCGGTCGGTTTCGGGTTGCGGAGCCTCGCGTTCGGTCACGCTCACGCTCACGCTCCCACCATCACCTCATCCTTGAAGATCCGCTCTTTCTCGGCGAGGCTCAGATGGCAGGCGGAGGCGTGATGGCCGTCGGACGGCAGGAGCGGCGGCACGTCGACCTTGCACACGTCCATGACGTAGGGGCACCGCGGGTGGAACGCGCACCCGGGCGGCACGAAGATCAGCGAGGGCGGCAGGCCCCTGATGGGCTCGAGGCGCTGCTCCCGATCCTGGTCGAGCCGGGCGATCGAACGGAGGAGCCCCCACGTGTAGGGGTGGTGGGCGTTGTAGTACACGTCGCGCCGGCCTCCGAACTCGACCGCCTTGCCGGCGTACATCACCTGGATGTCGTCGCAGTGCTCGGCCACGACGCCCAGATCGTGCGTGATGATCACGACCGCGGCGTTGAACTCTTTCTGGAGGCGGTCGATCAGGTCGAGAATCTGCGCTTGCACGGTGACGTCCAGCGCCGTCGTGGGCTCGTCGGCGATCAGGAGGTCCGGGTTCAGCGACAGAGCCATCGCGATCATCGCCCGCTGGCGCATCCCGCCGGAGAACTCGTGCGGGTACTGATCGGCTCGCTCGTCCGGTTGCGGGATCCCGACCCGGCGCAGCATCTCCACCGCCTGGTCCCTCGCCTCCCGCTTGGAGACCTTCTGGTGGGTGCGGACGGCCTCCCCGATCTGCATCCCCACCTTGTAGTAGGGGTGCAGCGACGTCATGGGGTCCTGGAAGATCATGCTGATCTTGTCCCCGCGGATGTTTCGCATCTCCTCCTGAGGAAGCTTCAGCAGGTCCTGGCCCTGGAAGATCACCTCGCCGCTGATGACGGCCTGGTCGGACCGGATCAGGCCCATGACCGTGAGGAACGAGACGCTCTTGCCGGACCCGGACTCTCCCACCACGCCGAGGGTCTCACCGGGCGCGAGCGCGAACGTCACGCCGTCGACGGCCTTGACGAGCCCGTCCTCCGTCGGGAAGTGGACCCGTAGGTCCTTGACCTCGAGGAGCGGTTCCGCCACTACGTGTACCTCACCCGTGGGTCGAGGAACGCGTAGGCCACGTCTACGAGGAGGTTGGAGAGGGCGATGAAGAACGCCCCGAAGACCGTGACGCCCATCACGGAGGGGAAGTCGTTGGCGAAGATCGCGTTCACGGCGTACTGGCCGACGCCGGGGAGGTTGAAGACGGTCTCGGTGATGAATGCCCCGCCGAGCAGCCCCCCGAGGTCAAGCCCGAGCATGGTCACGGCCGGCGTGAGCGCCGACCGCAGCCCGTGCTTGTAGACGACGCGTTTCTCGGAGAGTCCCTTGGCGCGGGCGGTGCGGATGTAGTCCTCCCCCATCGTCTCGATCAGGTTGCCGCGGATCATCCGAGCGTAGAACGCGGCGAACGCCAGCGCGAGGACGAACCACGGCATGAGGAACCGGCCCTGCAGCGCGGCCTCGATCGCCGAAGTCCCGAGGGGGATCCCGCTGCCGGGCAGCCAGTGCAGCTTGTACCAGAAGACGTAGAGGAACAGGAACGCGAGCCAGAAGACCGGCGCCGAGACGCCGAAGAGGGCGAAGACCATCGCCGCCCGGTCGGAAACGCTCCTCCGCCGGACGGCTGAGATGATGCCGACCGGCACGCCGATCAACAGCCACGTCGCCGCCGCGCCTACCGCGAGCGTGATCGTGACGGGCAGCCGGCTGAAGAGCGCCTCCTTCACCGGCACGAAGTTAGCGTAGGAGAAGTAGACGTCCTCGTTCAGGAACAGGCCCGGCCAGGGGATGATGCCTTTGGCGAAGCGCGCGTACTGGACCCAGATCGGCTTGTCGAGGCCGAAGGCCCTGCGGGCGTTCTCGACCTGCTCGGGGTTGGTCACCCTCCCCACGGCCCTGCGGGCGGGGTCCGCGGCCGGGAGCTTGACGAAGATCAGGAAGGTGAGCAGGGACACGATGAAGAGCACCAGGATCAGGAACAGCGTCCGTCTGATCAGATACCGGCCCACGGCGCCCCCATCCTACTCCCACCGGCCGAAGCAAGGGGGCCGCCCCTTTGCGGACGGCCCCCGCTGCCTCGTTGCTTTCCGATCCGCCTTACTGAAGGTCCGCCGCGATGGCCAAGTGGTCCATCGCAAGGAGGCCCGCGAACTGGTCGAAGGAGAAGTTCACGACCCGCTCAGAGGCGATCGTGTTGTTGTTGTCGAACAGGTACGGCACCCACGGCACGACCTCTTCCATGAGGAGCGTGTCGACGTCGGCCCAGCACTGGACCCGCTCGTCCCCGGTCAGGGGCGCGCATGCCGCCATAGCGTCGTCGACGCTCTGGACGGAGGTGACCGTGTACCCGTTCTCCGCCAATAGGTCGGCGCTGGCGCCCACCAGGGAGTAGTTGCAGCAGCTCGGGAAGATGCTGACCGAGCCGAACAACGGAGGCCCGAACGTGACGGCGTCCGGATAGTCCTTCCCCCATCCGGGAGCCGTGCAGAACGCCACCTGGTCCGCGGGGTTGTTGCACTTCGAGTACATCGTCCCGCGGTCGAACGCCTTGACGTCCAGGATGAGCCCCAGCGGCTCGAGGTTCTGCTGGATCAGGGCGTCCTGCTCCGGGTACGGCGCGGACTCGTCGGTCACGACGAGGATGCCGTCGCACACCGGGTCGTCGCAGACGCCGTCGCCGTCGCTGTCGTACGCCGACAGCGCCATCTCGGCCTTGGCGGCGTCGATGTCACCGGCGGAGTTCGGGCTCGCGTACGGGTCGTAGGCTTTCAATATGTCGGCCTGAAGGCTGTTGACCATGATGTGCCCGGCGATCTCGCCGGTGAGCGGGCCACCGCGCAGCTGGCGCAGCCCCGCCTTGTCGACGGCCAGGTTGACCGCCTTCCGGACATGCACGTCGTCGAATGGCGGTACCCCCAGGTTGAACGACAGGTAGCGAACCGCGTCCGACGGGTTCGTGTGCAGGCGATCCTGCAGCGTCGGGTCGGTGGAGTACTTCTGGAGCAGCTCCGGCGGCGGACCGCTGTCGACCACGATGTCGAGCTCACCGGCGTCGACCTTGTTGTACAGGTCGGTCGAGTCGCCCCCGATCGTGATGCTGAAGCCGTCCACGTAGGCCGGACGCAGGTCGTCGGTCGCCGGGTCCCACGAAGGGTTCCGGACGAGCTCGATCGAGCGTCCGGGCACGTAGCCGGAGGCCGGCGTCTGCTGGTCGGCCGGGAGCGAGAAGTCCAGGGCCTCAGAGCCGGTGAACATGTACGGACCCGTGGCGACGAGGAACCGCCCGTAGTCCTTGTCGTGGCCCTCGGCCACGCCGAGCAATGCGTCCCCGTTCGGTGGGATCGGGGCTGCCGCCGGCATGGCCATCAGGAAGCCCAGGTCACCCGAAGGGCTGTTCAGCTCGATCACCAGGGTCGCGTCGTCGGGCGTGGTCACGCCCTCGATGCCGGTCGGCTGGCCGCCCTCCCACGCCGCGGCGGCGTCGTCGAACCCCTTGATGATGGAGTAGTAGAAGCTGTAGCCGCCCACGTTCGCCTTCGGGTTGGTCTCCCGCACCAAGGCGCGCGCGAAGTCACCCGACGTGATCTCGACGTCCTGCAAGGGCGGGGCGTAGTGGATCCCCGCCTTCAGGGTGAACGTCCACGTGAGGCCGTCGGCCGAGACCTCCGGCTCCGCCGCGGCGAGGTCTGGATGAAGCTCGGTGCCGCCCTCGCCGGTCGGCTTGCCGTTGTACGACATCAGATTCCGCACCAGGCAGCAGTGGAAGTACTCCCAGGTCACGGAGTAGTACTCCTTCTGCGGGTCGAACGCGGCAATGACGTCGCCGATCATGCCGCCCTGGATGATGCCGCCTCTCGGGATCTCCTCCGTCGGCGGCGCGGGCGGGCCGCCGCCGCCGCCTCCGTCGCCGCCACAGGCGGCCGCGACGATCGCGAGCACCCCGACGAAGCACAGTACCTTGAGATATCGCCTCACCTAACCCCCCTCTCCTTGATCCTTCCTTCCCGTTGGCCGGGCGAGGCCCGGCAAGAAGAACTGCTAGCCCCCCTCCTTTCGATCGCGATTATCCCAGTTCTAGATACGCTCAGCGAGCGGTCCGGGGATCGAACGCGTCCCGGAGCCCGTCGCCCACCAGGTTGAAGGCCAGCGTCGTGAGGAACAGGAACACGCCCGGGAAGAGCATCATCCACCAGGCCACGGTGAAGATCTTGCTGGCCTCGGCGAGCTGCCTCCCCCACGACGGGATCGTCTGGGGCACGCCGATGCCCAGGAACGAAAGCGCCGCCTCGAACAGGATGTTGTTCGGGATGATCAGCGTCATGTAGACGATGATCGGCGCAAGGACGTTCGGCAGGATCTCCCGCATGATGATCCGAGGGTTCCCGGCGCCCAGGGACCGGGCGGCCTCGACGAACTCCTTCTCGCGTATCGACAGGACCTGCCCTCGCACGATCCTGGCGATGTACGTCCAGCTGAAGAGGCCGATGACGTAGCTGACCAACAGGATGCCGGGCCTGATCAGCCCGCCCAGGCACCCCTTCTCGTCGAGCCCGCAGGCTGAGACCAGCCCCAGGGCGAGCAGCAGGACGGGGAGCGCGAGGACCACGTCGATGGTCCTGGAGATGACGGTGTCGACCTTCCCCCGGTAGAAACCGGCGAACATGCCCGCCAGGACCCCGATGAGGGTGGCGAGGCCCGTGGCGAAGAAGGCCACGATCAGCGAGGTTCGAGCTCCGTACAGGACCCGCACGAACAGGTCCCGACCGGTGGCGTCGACCCCGAACCAGTACTCCTTGCTCGGACCGCTGGGAAGGCCGAACTCGTTCAGAGACTTCAGGTTCACGTCGTTCGGGCCGTGGTGATTGATGTTCTTGGCGAAGACCGGGGCGGTGATCGCAAGAATGATCATCATCACGATGCTCTCGAGGCCCGCGATGGCGAACCTGTCCTTGCGGAAGCGCCGCCAGAAGAGCTCCCACGGCGATCGCCCGATGACCGATCCGGATACCTCGGCGCTACCCTGCTCGGGACCCGCGCCCGTTGTGATCG
>JBQTIP010000327.1:0-18656 GCA_052388025.1 Actinomycetota bacterium | reverse complement strand
CTGGGAACGGACGAGGCCGACGGAGGGGCGGGGAACAACGACTTGTGTATCGCCGAGAAGAAGAAGGCCTGCGAGAAGTGACCGGCAGCCCGGCCCAAGAAGGGCACCGGTGAGGAAGCGCCCCCGTGCGACAGGGGCGGGCGCCGCCCTGGGGCTCGTTCTGCTCGCTTCGGCGGCCGCAGCCCGCGCGGTCGGTTAAGGCTAGGCTGGGGGATTCGACAGGAGGCCGGCACCCACGCCGGCCAGCAGCAGGACGGGGATCACCGCCCCCGCTGCCAGCACGACCGCGATCAGCCTGTTGAAAGTCTGCGGCTTCATCATCAGAGCCCCGGGAACTCCACGGTCGTGAAGAACCACAACGCGCTCGTGGTCCAGACGGCGACCAGGGCGGTGAACAGCACGCCGCCGGCCACCGGGAGCGCCCACCTGGGCGGTCGTCGCGAGCGAACCAGCAGCACCTTCGCGGCCAGCGCCCCAAAGAAGAAGCTCCCGGCGAGCGAGTGGATGAGCACCCGCAGGCCCGAGTCCCATTGGAACCCGAGTGCCCAGAGGCAGTGGTACGCGACGGGGATGGTGAACAGGAAGGCGAGGGTCCCGCTCGCCCGGGGGGCTCGACCCAACCAGCGCGGCCCGAACGCCTTCCCGAGCTTGCCGGAGACCTTGAGCCCGGAGCCGAGCTGGAAGAGCGCGAGCAGGACCGCCGCCGTGGCGAACCACACCTTCAGGTTGATCGTGGCCGTGAAGAACAGGCTCACCAAGCTTCGACCGGTTGGGTCGTGGACGTTGCCGTAGACGCCCAGCCCGATCGCCACCGCGGCGCCGACGGCAAGCGCCGTGGTGAGCTTCCCGCGAGATCGAGCTACCGAAGTCGCCATGCCTCACCTCACCCGGACGCGGCGAATCTACACTCAACCGGCGAAGTCTACCCGGGGGGCACGACTGCCTATAATCCTGGGACTCCGAACCCCGTGGCCGGGAGGTGCGTTTGCAGCGATCGCTGATGGGGGTGGGCCCGGCGCTCCGGAAGGCCCGCCTGGACCGCGGCGCCTCCCTCGACGAGGCGAGCCGGGACACGAGGATCCGAATGGAGCTTCTGGAGGCCCTCGAGGAGGAGGACTTCGAGGTCCTCATGGGCGACGTGTACGTGCGCGGGTGCCTTCGCTCGTACTCGAACTACCTCGGACTCGACTCCGACAAGGTCGTTTCGGCCTACACGTCCAGCCTCATCAGCCCGCCACCGCCCGCCACTTCCGCACCGCTGGCGCTGGAGCCGGCGATCCGGACCTCGCGCCGCCGCGACAACCACCGCCTCGCGCTCCTGGTCGCGGCCCTCGTGCTGGCGCTCGCCGCGGCGTTTGGGGTGCTGTCGAAGTCGCGATCGGCCCCGCCCCCGGCCGACCTACCCACAACGCCTCCGCCGGTCGAGGCCATCGGGCGGAGCATCACGGTCGCGCTCGAGGCCCATGAGGAGGTCGAGGCGACCATAACCATCGACGGCGTCGCAAGGACGATCACGCTGAAGCCCGGAGAGGGGCGCTCGTTCGAGGCGACGACCTCGATCACCATTCGGCTCAGCCTGGGTCGGGTCGTGAGCGTGGTGGTTAGCGGCAGGGACCTCGGAACCCCCGGTCGGCGCGGGCGTCCATGGGAGGAGACGTTCAGCTTCGGAGACCCGGAGGCCACGCCATCGCCGACCGGGTGAAGCCGCTCGGCCTGGGATGGCCGAACATCGTCTCGGTCCTGCGAGTCCTCCTCGTACCGGTGCTCGTGGCCCTGATCCTCGCCGAGACCAGCACAGCCTCCTACGTCGCCGCGACCGTGTTCATCCTGGGCGCGTTCAGCGACGGGCTCGACGGGTATCTGGCGCGCCGTCACTCGATGACGACCGCGACCGGTATCTGGCTGGACCCGCTCTCGGACAAGATCTTCGTCGCCGCGCCGATCGTCACGATGACTGCGCTCGGGACGTTCCCGCTCTGGGCGGCGATCGTCATCATCGCCCGCGAGGTGGCCGTGTCGGTCCTCCGCGCATACCTCGGGTCGCGGCAGACGTCGATGCCGGCCTCAAACGTCGCGAAGGTGAAGACGGCCGCGCAGCTCCTCGCGATCGCCCTCTACCTGCTGCCGCTCGATTCCTCGCTCGACGGGCTGCGCCCGGCCGTCCTGCTTGCGGCGGTTGGACTCACGATCTACTCCGGCCTGGACTACTTCCTCAAGGCCCGGTCGGTCGCCGGGGTCGGGCGTTGAGAGCGGAGATCGTCGGGGTCGGGACCGAGATCCTGCTCGGGCAGATCGCCAACACGAACGCGCAGTGGATGTCCGAGCGCCTGGCCGAGATCGGCGTCGACGTGCTTCACCACCAGGTGGTCGGGGACAACCTCGAGCGGATCGTCGACGCCTTCCGCCTCGCGCTTTCGCGATCGGACGTGGTGATCGCGACCGGCGGCCTCGGTCCGACGGGGGACGACATCACCCGCGATGCGCTTGCGGCGACGCTCGGGCTAGAGCTCGTCCGGCACTCGGAGATCGAGGAGATGCTCCACGAGAAGTTCGCCCGCCTCGGCCGCCGGATGCCCGAGTCGAACCTGCGGCAGGCCGACGTCCCGGCCGGTTCCCGGTACATCGTTCCGAAGCGGGGGACCGCGCCCGGGCTCGCCTGCGAGCGCGACGGCCGGCGCGTCTATGCCGTGCCGGGCGTGCCGGCCGAGATGCGGGAGATGATGGAGGGCACGATCCTGCCCGAGCTCGCCGCGCTCTCCGACGCCGTTATCGTCTCGCGTGTGCTGCGGTGCACGGGGATCGGGGAGTCGGGTGCGGCGGAGATCCTCGAGGACCTCTTCGAGGGCTCGACCAACCCCACCGTCGCGTACCTCGCCACCGGGGGCGAGATGAAGGTGCGCCTTACGGCCAAGGCGACGACGCGCGAGGAGGCCGAGGCGCTGATCGAGCCTGTGGCGGATGAGGTGCGCCGCCGGCTCGGTGCGTTCGTGTTCACGACGCGGGACGAGGAGCTCGAGGAGGCCGTCGGCAGGCTCCTTCGAGAGGCCGGGAAGACGCTCGCCTGCGCGGAGTCGCTGACCGGCGGCGGCGTCGCGGCGAGGGTCACATCGGTCGCCGGCGCCTCGGACTACTTCGTCGGAGCGGCGGTCGTCTACACGGCGGAGGCGAAGCGGGCGGTGCTGGGCGTGTCGCGCGAGACCCTTGATGGTCCCGGCCTCGTGAGCGCCGAGTGCGCGCGCGAGATGGCGGCAGGCGCCCGGCGCATCTTCGGTGCCGATCTCGCGGTGAGCCTGACGGGAGCAGCCGGGCCGGAGGGTCACGGGGGAGCCGAGCCGGGACAGGTCTGGGTCGCGCTCGACGCGGAGGCTGTGAGCCACGCCCGAGGGTTCCTCGCCCCTGGGGAGCGCGACCACGCGCGGCGGTGGGCCGAGCAGGCCGCGCTGGATCTCGTTCGTCGCTACCTCGAGGGCCGGCCGCTCCCGGACGCCGAACGCGTCATCTGATGGCTCGGGACCGGGCTTCCCGTCCGGAGGCAAGGCCCCTTCGTCTGTTCATCGCGGTGGACGTCCCTGAACACGTTCGCGCTGTGGTCGCCGACGCGATCGAGCCGTGGCGCGAGCGGTTCCCTCGGGGGCGGTGGGTCCCGAAGCAGAACTGGCACGTCACGATGAAGTTCCTGGGGAGCACGTGGCCTCGGCTCGTCGAGTGGGTGACGCAGACGGTGGCCGAGGTCGCCCGGCACGCCGAGCCGTTCGAGTCGCGCCTCGAGGGGCTCGGCGTCTTCCAGTCCCCGCAGCGGGCCCGCGTCCTCTGGGCCGGGCTCACCGATCCGGACGGATGGTTCCGGGCGCTCGCCGCCGGGCTCGATGAATCGCTGGCCGAGGAGTTCCCGCCGGAGAAGCGGCCGTTCACGCCGCATCTCACGGTGGCCCGCTTCGAGCCTCCGGTGGAGCTCGACCCGGGCGAGGCCGCCGAAGTCTCGAGCGAGCCGTTCCCCGTCGATCGGCTGGTTCTGTACCGGAGCCACCTCCAACGGCCCGCGCCCCGATACGAGCCCGTGGCCGAGCTTCCGTTCAGCGTGTGAGCTTGCCCCGATCGGGGCTCGCCCTCTAGCGTCCAAGCAAGACCGGACTGAGGACCTCGCCTCGGGCCTGGATCGAGCCGTCGAGCGGCCTCGTCAGCTCCTCGCTCGCTCCGCGAGTGGCTTGCCCTCCTCCAGTGCCTCGCGGGCGAAAGGTGTTCCCGCGAGCTCCTTCTGTGTGTAGCAGAACAGGTCGACGGAGAGCCCCACTTCCTCGAAGTGCGGGAGCAAGTCGAGGGGGCGGTCAACGAACCGGCGATCGGAGCGATCGAGGAGCACGAGGATATCCGCGTCGCTGCCCGGCACGGCACGGCCTTGCGCGAGCGACCCGAACAGATAGATCCCGCGGACCGTGTCGTCCTCGGCCAGCGCTCTCCTAGCAGCCTCGCCAAGGCGGTAGAGGGCCTCCTGGCTATCCAGCCAGAAGACCGTCACAGAACCGTAGGACCTCGTGTGCACGAGCGATGGCATCTTGAGCGTCCTCCAGCGCGTAGTAGTCCTTCGGGCTCCCCGTCTCCCAGCCGTTCGGGTAGCGGGTCGGGAGGTAGAAGCGGTCCAGCATCCTTCCGAGGCCCACGACCTCCTCGTCCACCTCCACCTTCTCCCGGAGGCCGACCAGCAGGGCCGCGACCGAATGGCCCCACGCCGCCCCGCCGAGCTTGGCATAGGCGGCCTTCAAGCCTTTCTCCGCCGCCTGATGCGCGGCAAAGCAGGCCCACTCGTAGAAGCCGCCCTCGGCGTTCCACCGAGCGGTCTCGAGATCCCTTTGGGCCTGCGCCATCCAGTCGCGGCTTCGCTCGGCCATGAATCCCCTCCGCGTGATCGGCCGCAGCGAACCTACCACGGGCCGCGTACGGTCTCGGCCAGGCGATGCGGGCAGTCCGCCGGGGCCGGACGCTTCGGGCCGCGACCCGCGCCGTTCTTGACCTCGAACACGTGTTCGAGTACCGTGCGGGTTGCAGTCGTCGAACGACAGAGGTGTAATTCATGTCAGACCCTCGCGCTACAGTGCGCCCGGACATCGGGAAGGAGCTCGCCAGGGCCGCAGCCCGGTGGGCGAGGGGGCAGAAAGGGGCTTCGCGGATGGACCGGGACAAGATGCTCGAGGTCACGCTGACGCAGATCGAGAAGCAGTTCGGCAGGGGCGCGGTGATGAAGCTCGGCGAGCACCCGGCCGGTCAGGGCATCGGGGTGATTCCCACCGGGTCGCTGACGCTGGACATCGCTCTCGGCGTCGGCGGCATTCCTCGGGGTCGGATCGTCGAGGTCTTCGGACCGGAGGGCTCGGGCAAGACCACCGTCTGCCTGCACGTGATCGCCGAAGCCCAGCGCCGCGGTGGCATCGCGGCGTTCATCGACGCCGAGCACGCGCTCGACCCCACCTACGCCCAGGCTCTCGGCCTGAACATCGACGAGCTGCTGGTCTCCCAGCCCGACTCGGGGGAGCAGGCGCTCGAGATCGCCGACATGCTGGTTCGCTCCGGTGCGCTTGACCTCGTGGTGATCGACTCGGTCGCGGCGCTCGTGCCACGGGCCGAGATCGAGGGCGAGATGGGCGATACCCACGTCGGCCTCCAGGCCCGGCTGATGTCTCAGGCCATGCGAAAGCTGGCCGGCACGCTGTCCCGGTTCGACACGACCGCCATCTTCATCAACCAGCTCCGGGAGAAGATCGGCGTGATGTTCGGCAACCCCGAGACCACGCCCGGCGGCCGGGCGCTCAAGTTCTACTCGTCGGTCCGCCTCGACATCCGCAAGATCGAGACCCTGAAGGACGGCACCGACGTGGTCGGTTCGCGCACCCGGGTGAAGGTCGTGAAGAACAAGGTCGCGCCGCCGTTCCGCCTGTGCGAGTTCGACATCATCTACGGCAAGGGCATCTCGAAGGAGGGCAGCCTCCTCGACGTCGGCGTCGATCTCGAGATCGTGAAGAAGAGCGGGGCCTGGTTCACCTACGAGGGCGATCAGCTCGGTCAGGGCAAGGAGAACGCCCGGCAGTTCCTCGCCGAGCACGAGGGGATGGCGGCGGAGATCGAGCGGAAGGTCCGCGAGGCGGTCGGGCTCACCGCGTTCTCGGAGGCCGACGACGCCCCCATCGAAGTTCCGGACGTGGTCATCGAGGGGGAGCCGACTCCCAAGGCCTCGAAGACCAAGGAGCGTGAGCCCACCGGGGTGCCGGCAGGCTAGGGGAAGGGCTTGTCCGGCCCCCGGCGGTCTCGCGAACCGAAGCGCCCACTTAGCTGTCATGACCGCGCCCTGGGACTGCTCGCCGTCCGGCCGAGGAGCCTTCGCGAGATGCGAGACCGTCTACTGCGCGCGGGCTTCGAGGCGGCGGAGGTGGACGACGTGGTCTCCAGGCTGGAGGCCGTCGGCCTTCTCGACGACGAGCGGTTCGCGAGCGAGTTCGCCGAGCACGCCGTGACCGTGCGCCGCGCCGGCCGGAGATCCATCGCTTCGTCGCTCTACGCCAAGGGCGTGGCTCACGACACGGTCGAGGGGATCATCGATGCGCTGGGGGATGGCGAGGAGCAACGTGCCCGCGAGCTGGCTCGAGTCCGGGCGGCGCGTCTCGGCGGCCTCGAGCCGGCGGCCGCGTTCCGCCGGCTGGCGTCCCTGCTCATGCGACGCGGATACGACCCGTCGGTGGCCCGCAGTGCGGCCAGGGACGCGCTCGAGATCGACGCTGAGGATGCCTGAGGTCCGCCGAAGTCCCCTTGCGCTCCCGCTCCCGAGGCCGTACATTGTGCAATTGAGAGGCTTTGGGAACCTAACTGTTCGACAAGTGCCTGAGATCGTGACGGATAGCCACTTCCAGGAAGCAGACAGGCAAGGGGGGCGCGAGGGACCCGACAGGTACCCGACGCCCTAGTTTCTTCTATCCGCGCACGTTGCCGAGCAGAGGCCTGAGGGGGCCTCCGCTCGGCTCTTTGTTTGGGAGGAACGATGGACGGGGCAGCGATTGGGATCGGGGTCGCGGCGCTGGCAGTCGGCCTGGGTGCCGGTTTTCTCATCCGCAAGGCCATGGCGCGATCGCAGGCGCAGAGCGCGGAGTCGCGTGCGGAGCGCGTGGTGCTCGATGCCGAGCGGGAGGCCGAGAGCGTCGTGCGGCAATCCCTCGTGGAGGTGAAGGAAGAGATCGCGGGGATGCGCCGGGAGGCCGAGGAGGATGTCCGGACGCGGCGCGAGGAGGTCAATCGACAGGAGCAACGACTCTCGCAGAAGGAGGAGACCGTCGAGCGGAAGCTCTCCGACGCGGAGCGCCGAGCCGAGGAGCTGGACGACCGGGATCGTGCTCTACAGAAGGTCCGTGAGCGACTCGAGCAGGCTGCCGATACCCACCGGCGTCAGCTCGAGTCCGTCGCCCGGATGACCGCGCAGGAGGCGAAGGAAGCCTTGATGGCCCAGATCGTGGACGAGGCCAAGCGATCATCGATGGGCATGGTCCGCGAGCTCGAGCAGCGCGCCCGGGAGGAGGGCGAGCAACGGGCACGCAAGATCGTCACGATCGCGATCCAGAGAGTGGCCTCGGAGCAGACGGCCGAATCGACCGTCTCGGTGTTCTCGCTCCCCTCGGATGACATGAAGGGCCGGATCATCGGCCGCGAGGGCCGCAATATCCGGGCCTTCGAGGCGATGACGGGGGTGAACCTCATCATCGACGACACGCCGGAGGCGGTCGTTCTGTCCTGCTTCGATCCCGTCCGCCGGGAGACGGCCCGCCTGACCCTCGAGAAGCTCGTCTCCGACGGCAGGATCCACCCGGCGCGTATCGAGGAGACGCACGAGCGCTCCGTGAAGGAGATCGAGGAGCGGATCAAGCGCGCCGGCGAGGAGGCCGTGCTGGACGTGGGCATCACCGATGCCCATCCTGAGATGGTGCGGCTGCTCGGACGGCTCCAGTATCGGACCTCGTACGGCCAGAACGTCCTGAAGCACCTGGTCGAGTCGGCGCACATCGCCGCGGCGATCGCCTCCGAGCTCGGGCTGGATCCGCGGATCCCGAAGCGGGGCGCCCTGTTGCACGACATCGGCAAGGCGGTGACCCACGAGGTCGAGGGCTCCCACGCCATCATCGGCGCCGAGATCGCACGCCGGCTGAAGGAGTCGCCCGAGGTGGTGCACTGCATCGAGTCGCACCACGGCGAGGTCGAGCAGCGAACGATCGAGGCGGTGCTGGCACAGATCGCCGACGGGATCTCCGGAGGCCGCCCCGGCGCACGCCGTGAGAGCCTGGAGACCTACGTGAAGCGCCTCGAGCGCCTGGAGGAGATCTGCGATTCCTACCCGGGCGTCGCCAAGACCTATGCGATGCAAGCCGGTCGGGAGGTTCGGGTAATGGTAAAGCCGGAGGAGATCGATGACCTGACCGCCCAGGTGATGGCCCGGGACATCGCCAAGCAGGTCGAGGAGGAGCTCCAGTATCCCGGGCAGATCAAGATCAGTGTCGTGAGGGAGAGCCGGGCCGTGGAGTACGCGAGGTAGCCCGTGGCGGGCAAGTACCTGCTCCGCACCTTCGGGTGCCAGATGAACGAGCATGACTCGGAGCGGATAGCCGGGCTCCTCGAGTCCGACGGCCTGGTGCCGACCGACGAGGCGGCCGAGGCACATGTGATAGTGCTGAACACCTGCGCGATCCGGGAGAACGCGGACAACCGGCTGTACGGGAACCTCGGGCACATCCGGCCGCTGAAGATGGCGAACCCTCAGCTCCGCGTCGTCGTCGCGGGCTGTCTCGCCCAGAAGGACCAAGGACAGATCCAGGAGCGTGCTCCGTGGGTCGACGTGGTCGTCGGGACGCATGCGCTTCCCGAGCTGCTCGATCTGCTCAGGCAGGCCGAGGAGGAGGGCCCGCAGATGGACGTGCGGGAGTACACGGAGGTGTTCCCCTCGGCGCTCCCCGCCCGGCGGGAGCTGGCGCATCACGCCTGGGTCTCGATCGCCGTGGGCTGCGACAACGCGTGCACCTTCTGCATCGTTCCCCTGGTGCGCGGCCCGCAACGTTCCCGTTCGATGGGCGACATCCTCGGCGAGGTCCGAGGCCTGGCCCGCCGTCGTGTCGTGGAGATCACGCTCCTCGGCCAGAACGTGAACACCTACGGGCGCGACCTCACGGTTCCCGGCTCCAGCCGTACGCCGCTGTTCGCAGAGCTGTTGCGTGCGGTGAATGGGGTCGCCGGCATCCGGCGAATCCGGTTCACCAGTCCCCATCCGCACGACTTCACGCCCGACGTGATCGACGCGATGGCCGAGTCCGAGGCCGTGTGCGAGCACATCCACTTCCCGCTGCAGTCGGGCTCGGACCGCGTCCTTCGGCTCATGCGGCGGTCGTATCGCTCCGAGCGATACCTCGGGTGGCTCGATCGGATCCGCGCGGCCGTCCCCGGCATCGCGGTGACCACCGACATCATCGTCGGCTTCCCGGGCGAGACCGAGGAGGACTTCCGAGCGACGCTCGACGTCGTGCGAGAGGCGCGATTCGACCAGGCGTTCATGTTCCAGTACTCGCCGCGGCCCGGCACTCAAGCCGTGTCGTTCCCCGACCACGTGCCGAAGGATGTCGTCCGGGAGCGGTTCGATCGGCTCGTGGCCGTTCAGGAGACGATCTCCTTGGAGCGGATGCGCGCGATGGTGGGCGAGACGGTCGAGGTCCTCGTTGAGGGAGCCGGCCGCAAGGGCGGAGTTCAAGCCAGGACCCGCACCAACAAGGTCGTGCACGTGGGGGGCGCCTACGCGCCGGGCGCGTTCCTGGACGTCCGGATAGGCTCGGCGCACCCGCACCACCTCATCGGCGAGGTCGTCCGGGCGCCGGAGCCGGCCGCCGTCGGCTGATGGCCCGACCGCCGCTGCTCGCCCTCGTCGGGCCCACGGCGTCGGGAAAGACCGAGGCGGCGATCGACCTGGCCGAGCGGCTCGGCGCGGAGATCGTCTCGGTGGACTCCATGCTCGTGTACCGCGGTATGGACGTCGGCACCGCGAAGCCGGGGCCCGAGGAGCGAGCCCGTATACCGCATCACCTGATCGACGTCGCCGCCCCCCAGGAGCCCTTCTCGGTATCGCGGTACCAGGTGTTGGCTCGCGCCGCCGTCGCCGGCATCGCAGGCCGAGGCGCCCGGCCCCTGCTGGCCGGCGGATCGGGCCTCTACTTCCGCGCTGTGGTGGACGACCTCGAGTTCCCGGGAACCGATCCGACGGCTCGCGGCGAGCTCGAGGCCGAAGCGGCCGCTCTCGGCGCAGGCCCGCTCCACGCGCGGCTGCGAGAGCTCGACCCGGTGGCCGCCGCCAAGATCGAACCCGCGAACGTCCGGCGGACCGTTCGGGCGCTGGAAGTGGCGGCCGTGACGGGGCGTCCCTTCTCCGCCTACGCCGAGTCCTGGGAGGGCTACCCCGAGGACCGGGTGCGAGCCGCGGGGATCTCGATCCCGCGCGACGTACTGAATCGCCGCATCGAGGCTCGCGTCGGCGATATGGTGGAGGCGGGCTTCGTCGAGGAGGTCGAGGGGCTCGTCGAGCGCGGGTTCGCCGCCTGGCTCACCGCTACCCGGGCCATCGGGTACGCTGAGATGACCCGCCACCTGGAGGGCGTACTCTCGCTCGACGATGCGATGGCGGGCACGGTAAGGCGGACGAAGGCCCTGGCCCGCCGGCAGCTCGCCTGGTTCCGGCGGGATCCGAGGATCCGGTGGTTCGAGGCGGGGGAGGAGGGCGCCGGGGCCACCGTGAGCGATCTTCAGGAGTTCCTGAGCGGTGACTGAGATCCGATTTGCGAAGTACCACGGGACCGGCAACGACTTCGTGATGTTCGAGGACCTCGCCGGGGAACGACCGCTGGATCAGGCGCTCGTTGCGGCGGTCTGCGATCGGCACCTCGGCGTCGGCGCGGACGGCGTGATCCGTGTGGCGGCGGCCGACCAGGCCGACTTCTTCATGGACTACGCCAATGCCGACGGCACGGTCGCGGAGATGTGCGGGAACGGCATCCGCTGCCTCGCGAAGCTGGTGTTCGAGCGAGGGCTGACGGGGAACACCGAGCTGGAAATCTCCACCCGGGATGGGGTCAAGCACGTGTCGCTGCACGTGAGAGATGGAGCGGTGGAGTCGGTGACGGTCGAGATGGGCGCTCCGGCATTCGCGAGGTCGGCCATCCCCATGCGAGGACCGGCGTGGGAGCCATTCCTGCTGGAGCCCTTGGACGTGGAGGGTATGACGTTCAAGGCCTCGGCGGTCTCGATGGGCAATCCGCACCTGGTCCTGTTCGTCGAGGACGACCCGGACAGGTTCCACGTCGCCCACATCGGCCCGGCCATAGAGAACCACGAGCTGTTCCCGGAGGGAACCAACGTGGAGTTCGTGGCGACGGGTGACGACGGGCTGAAGGTGCGTGTCTGGGAGCGCGGGGTCGGCGAGACGATGGCCTGCGGCACCGGCGCGTGCGCGGCCCTGGTGGCGGCGAACGAGGCCGGCCTGGTTCCGCGCCGCGCGAACGTGAGATTCCCCGGCGGCGTCCTTGACGTCGAGCGCCGCGAGAACGGGGAGGTGCTGCTTACGGGTCCGGCCGAGCGGGCCTTCGAGGGCATCCTCGACTCGGAGTGGCTGTCGGCGAGAGGTATCGGATGAGGGTCGCGCAACGGATCGAGTCGCTCCCCCCCTATCTGTTCGCCGAGCTAGACAAGAAGCTGGCGGCCAAACGCGCCGCGGGCGCAAGCATCATCTCGCTCGGCGTCGGGGATCCCGACATGCCGACGCCACAGCACGTCGTGGACGCGATGCGCGAAGCCATAGCCGATCCGGCGACCCACCGGTATCCGTCCTACTTCGGGAGCCCGGGGTTCCGTGGGGCGGCCGCCGGCTGGTACCGGAAGCGGTTCGGAGTGGACGTAGACCCCGAGACCGAGGTTCTCGCGCTGATCGGTTCCAAGGAGGGCCTCGCACACCTGTCGGTCGCGTTCGTCGACCCGGGAGACGAGGCGCTCGTTCCCGATCCCGGATATCCGGTCTACGGCATCAGCACGCTCCTGGCCGGCGGCACGCCCGTGTCCCTGCCGATGCTTCCCGAGGTCGGATTCCATCCGGATCTCGACGCGGCGAGGGTCACGGACAGGACGAAAGTGCTCTGGCTCAACTACCCGAGCAACCCGACGGCCGGCGTCGCCGACCTCGATCTGTTCGAGCGCGCGGTGAGGTTCGCCCGGGAGAACGACCTCCTGCTGGCCCACGACGCCGCCTACTCGGAGATCACCTACGACGGCTACGCGGCGCCGTCCATCCTGCAGGTGCCGGGAGCGAAGGAAGTCGCGGTCGAGTTCAACTCGCTCTCGAAGTTCTTCAACATGACCGGCTGGCGGATCGGGTTCTGCGTCGGCAACGCTGAGGCGATCCGGGGGCTCTCGGTCGTGAAGACGAACCTCGACTCCGGGCAGTTCACGGCGATCCAGCGGGCGGGGGTCGCTGCCCTCAGCGGGCCGCAGGATCACCTGGACGAGCTGCGGGCGATCTACCAGCGGCGCCGCGACGTCGTCGTGGGCGCCCTGAACGGGCTGGGCTGGTCGCTGAAGCCGCCGCTGGGCTCGATCTACATCTGGCTCCCCACGCCGGAGGACCGGACCTCCGCGGCGTTCACCGACTTCCTGCTGGACGAGGCCGGCGTGTTCGTGGCGCCGGGGACCGGCTACGGCGCCGGCGGCGAGGGCTACGTCCGCATCTCGCTCACGACCCCCGACGACGAGCTCGATGAAGCGATGGACCGCATCGGGCGTGCCATGGGCGGCTGATGGCCGCCGACGGCAAGCGGCCTCCGCGTGCGCCCGGGGCGGGCGTCGTGGAATCGCCCCTCTCGGCGACCTGGCGCCCGCGAGTTCGCGAGCGGGCGGTGCTGGTCGGGGTGGGACGGGGGATCGACGAGTCCAGCCTGGACGAGCTGGCCGCCCTCGCCGACAGCGCCGGGGCGGAGCCCGTCGCGAGGATCCTGCAGACCCGCGGCAGGCCCGACCCCGCGACGTTCGTCGGGAGGGGCAAGATCGAGGAGATCCACCAAGCGGTCCATCGAAGTGGCGCAGGCGCCGTGATCCTCGACGACGAGCTATCACCCGGCCAGCTCCGCAGCCTGGAGTCGCGCCTCGGCACGAAGGTGATCGACCGGACGGCGCTGATCCTCGACATCTTCGCGTTGCACGCCCGCTCCCGAGAGGGCAAGGCACAGGTCGAGCTTGCGCAGCTGAGCTACCTGCTCCCTCGGCTCCGGGGATGGGGAGAGGCCATGTCGCGCCTCGGAGCCGGCATCGGCACGCGCGGCCCGGGCGAGACCAAGCTGGAGGTAGACCGGCAGCACATCAAGCGGCGCATCTCGAAGCTACGGCGAGACATCAAGGATCTCGCGAGGACGCGGGACGTGAAGCGGTCTCGTCGCGAGCGCTCCGGGATACCGCAGATCGCGATCGCCGGGTACACGAACGCGGGCAAGTCCACGTTGATGAACGCCCTCACCGAGGCCGGCGTATTGGTGGCCGATCAGCTCTTCGCGACGCTCGATCCCACCACGCGGCGGATCGAGCTGCCGGGCGGGCGGCGCGCGACCCTGTCGGACACCGTCGGGTTCGTGAGCAAGCTGCCGCACGATCTCGTCGAGGCCTTCCGCTCGACGCTGGAGGAAGTCGCCCGTGCCTCGCTGATACTCCACGTCGCCGACGCGTCATCCCCGGAGCTCGAGGAACAAGTCGACGCGGTTCGGGACGTGCTGGCTGAGATCGGCGCGGCCCGGGTCCCTGAGGTCCTTGCGCTGAACAAGATCGACCTCGCATCCGATGTTGGTCTCGCACGGGCGGTGAGACGATTCCCCGACGCGGTTCGCATCTCAGCTTTGACGGGCGAGGCGCTCGAGGCGCTGACCGACCGCGTGGCCGAGGCCCTGCCGAGACCGCCGGTGGAGGTCACGGTCCTCGTCCCTTACGGCCGGGAAGACCTCACGGCCCGGCTCTACCGCGACGCTGAGATTCTATCGGCGGAGCCGGCCGACGACGGAACCGTCGTGCGTGCCCGCGTCGGCGAGCGCGAGCTCTCGTACGTGAAGGACTTCGTCACGCGGCCCACGAGCCGGCGCGTACAGGCCGGCTGATCCTTCCCGCTGGTCGGCCGGGAGAGAGCCGGCGGACTCAGAGCTTCCGAAGTACCGCCACGACCTTCCCCAGAATGCGCCCGTCGGCCATCTCGAAGGGGTCGAAGGCGGGGTTCTCGGGGACGAGCATGACCCGTGCGCCCTCGTGGCGCAGCCGCTTCACGGTGGCCTCGTCTTCGGCCGGCCCGGGAAGGAGCACTGCCACGATGTCGCCGTCATCCGCGACGTCCTGACGGCGGACCACTACGATGTCGCCGTCCAGGATTCCGGCTCCGATCATGGAATCGCCGGCGACTCGCAAGGCGAAGTGATCCACCCCGTCCGCGAAGCCCACCGGAACTGTGAGGTACTCCTCGATGTTCTCGGCCGCGAGCACCGGCGCGCCGGCGGCGATGCGGCCCAGCAGAGGGATCGCGACACCGTCGGCCTTCGGCTCGTCGGTCTGGGCCAGGCCGATCGCCCGGGGCTTGGTCGGGTCCTTTCGAAGGTAGCCCTTCCGCTCGAGGTTCGCGAGCTGGCTGTGCACGCTCGAGGAGGACGTAAGGCCGACGGCCTCTCCGATCTCCCTTACGGTGGGGGGGTAGCCACGCTCGCGCACGGTCTGTGCGATGCACTCCAGGATCCTTCGCTGCCTCGCTGTCAGTTGGTCCATCTGCCTCCTCCTTCGGGCGAACCTAGCACGAGGCCGCGGGAGTTTCAAACATATGTTCGACTCCGCTTGATTTCGAACGTGTGTTCGTGGGAGCATTGGCGCATGAGTCGAACGCGTGTTCGCCGGCGGAGGCTCGCGGCTACCGTGACGGCTGTCGGGGTCGCCGTCACGCTGACCGCCCCGAAGATCGGACCGGGCGAGGACCCGGAGAGCCAGGCGGTCTCGCTGCGAAGCCACGTCGTGCAGCAGGGCGAGACGCTCTGGTCGATCGCCTCTCGGATCGTGGGCGACGCAGACCCGAGGCCGCTGGTCGACGCGATCGCCCGTTCGAACGACGTGAGCCCCGGGCGGCTCATGCCCGGTCAGACCCTCGTCATCCCAAGCAGCGCTTGACGTTTGCCACATGTGGCGGGTAGCGTCCCCGAGACCACTACATCTTGTGGTGATGCCCGATGCGTTGTCCGTGGTGCGGTCACGAGCACGACAAGGTCGTGGATTCGCGAGCGGCCGAGGGGGGTCTTGCGATCCGCCGCCGGCGAGAGTGCCGCTCGTGCGGTCGCCGGTATACAACCTTCGAGCGCATCGAGGAGCTCGGGCTCGTGGTGATCAAGCGTGACGGCGCGAAGGACCCGTACGACCGACAGAAAGTGCTCTCCGGTATCCGTAAGGCGACCGTCAACCGTCCGGTGACCGACGAGCAGATTGGGCACATCGCCGACCGGGTGGAGGAGCGGCTGAGGCGGAAGGGCCCTGAGATCACCTCCCAGCAGGTCGGGCTCGAGGTGCTCTCGCACCTCGCGAAGCTCGACCAGGTGGCCTACATGCGCTTCGCGAGCGTCTACAAGGACTTCCAGCAGCTGACGGACTTCGAGCGCGAGCTGGGCTTGCTCCTTCAGAAGCGGGAGCCAGCGAAGCCTCGGAGGCGGTAAACTACCAGATGTAGTGTCCGGAAGAGCCGGCGACCACAAGATATTCCGGCTGGCCTCTTGACGGAACGAGGGCTCGGCGTAGAATCACGGGGCTGTAATTCTTGGAGCTTCCCCACGAGAGGGGGTATTCGAAAGTGGCAACGAAAGAGGGGGACCTCGAGGTCATACCGGACGGACTGACGTTCAAGCGCTTCTTTACCAAGGAGGGCATCCATCCGTTCGACGAGGTCGACTGGGAGATCCGCGACGCTGTGATCCCGAACTACAAGGAGGGCGGCAACGCCTTCGAGCAGCTTGGAGTGGAGTTCCCGGAAGACTGGTCCCAGAACGCTACCAACATCGTGGCGCAGAAGTACTTCCGCGGGACCCTCGGCACGCCGCAGCGCGAGTCCAGCGTCCGCCAGCTCACCAGCCGTGTCGTGGACACGATCCGCGGTTGGGGCGCGAAGGACGGCTACTTCGCGAGCGACGCCGACGCCCAGGTCTTCGCCGACGAGCTGAGCCACCTGATCGTGAAGCAGAAGGCCGCGTTCAACTCGCCGGTGTGGTTCAACGTGGGGGTTCCCGATACGCCACAGCAGTGCTCGGCATGCCAACCCTACGACGCCCCCGTGTCGACGCCGGACGGGCTCGTCCCGATTGGGAAACTCGTAGAGGAGGACGCTGTTGGCGCGAAGGTCTACGACGCGGAGGGCGTGACCAGGATCGTCGTGACCAAAGCCAACGGCGTGAAGGACGTGCTGCGCATCCACACGAAATCGGGGCACCTGCTCGACGTCACAGCGGACCACCTCGTCTGGCGGAGTTCGGGATGGGGAACCGGGCGATTCGTGGTCGCCGGGGAGTTGCGATCGGGCGATCGGCTGGAATGGCATCGACGAGCGTCCTTCGGCAACGAGGAGATCGAGCTTCGTGAGATCTCGGAGGCCGCCCTCGCCGGGTGGCTTCAGTCAGACGGCTTCGTTGGGCAATATCAGGGGACGAACCGGTCGCTCACGATCGAGGCGATGACGGTCACCCCCTACGAGCACGAGTGGGTCACCGCCGCGCTCGACCGTGTGTTCCCCGACGTGCATCGGCACGAGCGGACCGTCCCGACCCAGGACACGTCCCTCGACTGCCGGCGCATCCGCCTGTATGGGAACGTGCTCGAGTCCTTCGTCGCGCGCTGGGGTCTTCGAGCGCACGGGGTCGACATGTCGATCCCCGAGCACCTTTTCACCGCTCCGCTGCCCGTTGTCGCGGCGTACCTCCGCAGCCTATTCCAGGCGGAGGGCTACGTCTCCGTGCGTGGCACGTCGGCGGTTGTCGGCCTCAACATGATCTCCGAGGGACTTGTGCGAGGGGCACAGCAGCTCCTCTCACGCTTCGGCATCTTCGCCCGGATGCGGTTCAAGGGCGACAGGCGGCCGGACCGCAAGGGGTGCTGGTCGTTGGTCATCGGCAACGTGGGCGATCAGAGCGCGTTCGCCGAGGAGATCGGCTTCATCGACCCGGCGAAGGTCGACAAGCTCGAGATCGCGATGGACCGACACGGCGTCCCGAGCCGGGACGCGAAGCAACTGGAGATCGAGAGGATCGAGCACCTCGGGCCGATGGACGTCTACGACATCCAGACGGAGAGCGGAGAGTACCTCTCGGGGGGTCTCCGCGTGCACAACTGTTTCATCCTCTCCGTCGATGACACGATGACCTCCATCCTCAACTGGTATGTCGAGGAGGGAACGATCTTCAAGGGCGGCTCCGGCTCCGGGATCAACCTGTCGAAGCTCCGCTCGTCGAAGGAGGGGCTCGCCGGCGGCGGGACCGCCTCGGGACCCGTGTCGTTCATGCGCGGCGCCGACGCCTCGGCCGGCACGATCAAGTCGGGAGGCAAGACCCGGCGGGCGGCGAAGATGGTCGTGCTGAACGTGGATCACCCCGACGTCCGCGACTTCATCTGGTGCAAGGCCGTCGAGGAGCACAAGGCCCGGGCCCTCCGCGACGCCGGGTTCGACATGGACCTCGACGGCAAGGACTCCTACTCGATCCAGTACCAGAACGCGAACAACTCGGTCCGAGTGACCGACGAGTTCATGGAGGCCTACCTCGACGATCGCGATTGGAAGCTGAAGGCGGTCCTGTCCGGCGAGGCCGTCGAGACGGTCCGCGCGCGCGAGCTCATGCGAGAGATCGCTCAGGCCGCATGGGAATGCGCCGACCCCGGCATGCAGTACGACACGACGATCAACGAGTGGCACACCTGCCCGGCGTCGGGTCGCATCAACGCGAGCAACCCTTGCAGTGAGTACATGCACCTCGACAACAGCGCGTGCAATCTGGCGTCGCTGAATCTCCTGAAGTTCCTGGACGACGACGGCAACTTCGACATCTCCGCATTCAAGCACGCGGTCGAGGTCGTCTTCACCGCCCAGGAGATCATCGTCGGGAACTCGAGCTATCCGACTGAGAAGATCGAGCGCAACGCCAAGGCGTTCCGCCAACTCGGGCTGGGCTACGCGAACCTCGGCGCGCTTCTCATGGCTCGCGGACTGCCGTACGACTCGGACGCGGGCCGCGCGTGGGCGGGAGCGATCACGTCGCTCATGACCGGGCATGCATACGCAACGAGCGCGAAGATCGCCGAGGCTATGGGACCGTTCGCCGGGTTCGCCCCGAACCGCGACGCGATGCTCCGCGTCCTCCGTAAGCACCGCGCCGCCGCCGACGAGATCGACGCCGAGCTCGTGCCCGAAGGACTGCTCGCCGCCGCCAAGCACGCTTGGGACGAGGCGGGCGCGCTCGGGGAACAGCACGGAGTGCGGAACGCGCAGGCCTCGGTGCTCGCGCCGACCGGCACCATCTCGTTCCTGCTCGATTGCGACACGACCGGCATCGAACCCGACC
>JBQTIP010000326.1:0-1896 GCA_052388025.1 Actinomycetota bacterium | reverse complement strand
CCGATGGGCCGGCCAGCCGACCTGGGCGGGGTGAGCAGCAGGCGCTCAGGGGGGTTGTCGGTTCATAGGTTCGCCTGTTGTCTGGCCAGGGGTGGCCCCGCAGCATGGGCAGGGCAGGCCTGCGATGTTCCGCACCGACGCGACGATCTTTCTGGATCGTACGAGGGCGTCGGTGGCGGTGCTGAGGGCGGCCCACAGCGCTCGGTGGAGTGGAGCCTCGTGGCCGTCGGCCGGGTCGACGAGACGGGTGAGCTGCTCCAAGGCGGCAACGACCAACGCGGTCTGCGCATAACGGGTTCGTGCCTCGGCGAGGGGCGGGCAGTCGAGGAGGGAAGCGGGTTTGGCCGGCGGGGGGACGGGACGGGGAGACGAGGTGACCCACGGACCACGACGCTGGGACGAGTTGGGCTTGGGTGTTCCGTTCCGCTGCATCTCTTACTGGCCGGAACGGAACAGCGGCGCCTGCGCGGGCGGGGTCGAGTCGAGGACCCATCCCTGCTTGGTCTGGTGCACGCGCCCGAGGCGCTGGAGCTCCTGGAGGGCGGCACCCAAGCGATGGTTGTTGATGTGGAGACGAGTGCGGAGACGTGTGCGGGGCACCGGTGTCGACTCGGCGGCGAGGGCCTCCACGATGGCTTGATGGAGGGCGGGCGGGGCGGCGGGGCGCGTGTCCTGGGGATCTGCGAGGGCGAGGTGTGGGCAGGAACCGTCGGGCCGGGCCTGGATGCGCAGAGCGACGGGGTCGATGGGGCGATGGAAGCGTTGCTCCACGGTGAGCAGGAGCCGGTCCTTGCGGCGGCCGAGGTAGGCGTTGGAGTCGCCCCACGCGTGCAGATCGCCGGACCCGCGGAGGTCCTGTCCGGGAAGGCCGCGGCCGTTCTTGCGGGCATGGTGGACGAGGACGACGGCGGTGTCGTGGGTGCGCTGGAGGAGCCGGAGCTGGCCGAGGATGGCCGAGATCTCGCCGGCGTCGTTCTCGTTCGACCTGTGGAGCCTGACGAGGGGATCGAGGACGAGGAGCCGGGGCTTGTGCTTGGCGACGGTGGCGAAGAGGCGATCGACATCGTCTTGGCGGTCGAGCCGCAGGGACGGCGTGGTGAGGAGGTAGAGGTCGAGGTGCCGGAGGCGGAGGCCACGCTCGGTGCAGAGGCCCTCGATGCGTGTGCGCGCACTCTCGAGGGAATCCTCGGCGAGATAGAGGAGGACGGGTCCGGGGTCGTGCACGGGGAACGTCCCGAGGGAGGGAGTGCCGGAGGCGACGGAGAGCGCGAAGTCGAGAGCGAGCCAGGTCTTGCCCGACTTGGGCTGACCACCGATCAGGCCGACGGCCAGAGCGGCCCAGAGGGACTGGATGAGCCACGGCCTCTGGGCCACGGAAGCGTCGACATCGGCCACGCGGGTGACGGGCAGGGGCGGTGCGGTCACGGGTGAAGTCGGGCTCGCGCGGCGGTGATGGTGGTGGTGTCGACGACCGGATGTCCGGCGAGAGCGGCGACCTCGAGGGCCTTTCCGGCGAGGCGGTCGAGGGCGCGGAGGTTGCCGCGGGTCATCTCGTAGAGGGCCTCCACGCTCTGCTCGTCGAACGGGACGGTGCGCGCCCCCGCCACCCGGAGGCGGTGCTCCAGGTAGCTCTTGGTCTCGCTGCGGGAGAGCAGGCGCAGGGTGGCGAAGTGAGCCAGGCGCTGGCTGACGGCTTCGAGCTCGTCGCGGCGCAGCATGCTGGCGAGGGGCGGCTGCCCGGCGAGGACGAGGGAGAGGACGAGTCGGGAGTCCATGTCGAAGTTGGTGAGGATGCGCAGGATGGCCAGGACCTCCGGGCGCATGTCGTGGGCCTCGTCGATGAGGAGGACGGGCCGGCGTGCGTCGTCGGCCTGTGTGGTCTCGAATTTCTCCTGG
>JBQTIP010000325.1:0-1862 GCA_052388025.1 Actinomycetota bacterium | reverse complement strand
CGCTCGAGATCCGGACCTTCATGGTCGAGCGCGCTGTCCGTGGGTCCTTCGATCCGCTCGCGGCGCGCGCGGCTGCCCCGGCGGGGATCGCCACCGGTCCGCGAACCGGTAAGCCTATCCGGGGAAGGTGACGGGACCTGCTGTCGTCTGCGGTGGCCACTCGTCATCCTCCCCGTCGGGGCGCATCAGTAGGGGCGACCGAGTGCACCTGGACGAGGTGGTGCTCGCGCTCGGGCGAGGGAGATCAGTACTCAAACCGGTAGGTACCTCCGTGCTGCTTCTCCCACATGAGGTCGCGCACGCGGCCCACCCTGCCGGAGGCCATGGCCTGACGCCTGAGCAGGATCGAGCGGCCGTCCCGGTCTCGGTACTCAGAGGAGACGAACATCGCCCGACCGGAGGGCTCCATGCCGAGGAGACTCCGTTCCTCCCCCTCGGGATGCTCGATCATGAAGCTCTCCTTCACTTGGGCGGCGCCCTCGGCCAGGCCGCGCTCCATCAGCAGGGGCTCGATATCGGCGAGGTACTCGGCCTCGGCGAGCTCGTCGGGACGCAGGAGCCGATAGGGAGCCCACCACTCGAGCAGGTGCGTGGGCTTCTCCAGGCCCATCCAGTGGATCAGTGCGTGCGAGATGCGACGGTCGCCTTCGAGGTACGGGGAGTTCAGCGGGAAGGCCTCGATCAGGTCGGGGTCCTCGATCGCGATGGCGAACAACGCATCGGTCCTGACCACCCGGCGTTTGAACGGAACCTGGCGCTCCTTGGCCAGCTCCGCGAAGAAGGCGGCTTCCGCGCGCTTCAGCTCCTCCTCGGACGGTTCCGGGGTCTCTTCGACGTTCCGCTCGTCGCTCATGTGGTCGTCCTTTCAGGCGGTGAGGCTGCCCGTGCTGTGCGTGAGCTCCCGTCGCAGATCAAGCAGGCGAAGGAGGAGCGGCGGGACGACATGTGCGACCAAGAGGAGCGGGCTCATCCGATGCCCCAGCGTGCCGCTTGGCCGCGCGGCGAGGAGGAGCACCCCCGACCGGCATCTTCGGCTCGCTCCCTCAGCGTCGACCTCCCGGGGAGCGGGCCAACGGGTACTCCACCCCGATTTAATCCCGCGAATAAACCCTGAAAATCGTGGCCAGACTAAGGCTGCTTTTGGTGCCCGACCCGGGAGCCTGGTACGCTTGATTCGTCTCGGATCGGAAGGAGAAACAATGGGCCAGTTCAAGTCGCTGGAAGATCTTAAATCGGCCGTCGAAGCCCAGGGGGGCGTGCTCACCGTGCCTGCGCTCGACGTTCGTGACGCCCATGGAGCGGACCGCCTGGGCAAGATCGTGCGAGAGAACATCGCCCGCGCCCTCGAGGGACACGGGCTCAACTTCTTCCCACGCCCGCTCCCCGGGTACCAGGAGCAGTCCGTCCGCCTGTGGAAGCGCGGCACCCCGGTCGCAGAGGTCATCGAGGCGGCCCTCAACCCGTCCGCGAACGGCGACGAGATCCTGCGAACCCGGACCGCAGGGCAGGAGGAGGAGATCTTGCGGCGCATCCGCGAGTTGGTTTGCGAGTAGCGCACCGTCATTCCTTGACGACCTCGAGCTCAATCAGGGGCCGGCGCCGGCAAGCCCCGAGGGGAAGCCACACGTCCCCCCAGGGGGTCGCGAAGGTGACCCTGCAGGACGCCGGTGGCGAGCACGATCCCGGAATCCTCCAGGATCGCCCTGGCGCTTGCCTCCCGCTCAGAGCTCGGGAAGCAGAAGACGAGGGCGTCGGGGGCCTCCGCGGTGCCGGCGAGATCGGCGCAGGCCTCGAGCTTCCGGGCCAGGCGAGAGCGGATCTCCGTCCCTCCGTCGAGCTCCAGGAGGAACGAGACCAGCCGC
>JBQTIP010000324.1:0-7531 GCA_052388025.1 Actinomycetota bacterium | reverse complement strand
GGGCCCCTCCCGGTTCTTTCGCACGGAGACGATCAGGCCTCCCAGGTTCCTGGGGAGGCCCCATGCGTGCATGCCCCGCTCTTCGACCCCGGCGAGCTCTTCGCGCCCGGCCTCCCTCGGCGCGTCGATGCGGCCTTCCGTCTTCCTAACGACGTCGGCGCTCGCGGGTATTGTCTCTCGAGGCTCCATCACGCGGCCTGCACACTCCCTGTGTACGCTTCGCAGGGCGGATCGCTCCGCCACCACGCAACACTCGGTTCCGGCTGGTGGCCAACCTCTGCCGGGCGGGACTGGGTACCCGCTGGGTTCCATCGAAAGGTTTCCGAGATGACAACTACATCCCTTCCCCCTTTCCCAGGCTTCGCCTGGCGCACTAGGAGCCACAACCGTGGGAAGTTGTGACCGAACCCCCCAATCTCGGACGCTGCCAGGCCAACGTCTGATATTGGGACGCTATGACAACTCGCCAGGGTAATCGCTCCTACAGCCTCCTCTTCCTCCGGGCCGACCGCCTCTTCCAGCTCCTCCTACAGGCCCGCGCCGATCACTCCACCGACAAGGCCCTGCGCCGGTTGCTGACCCCCGACGTCCTCATTGTCGACGACTTCGGGCTGCGCCGCCTCGACGCGCGGCAGTCGAGCGACTTCTACGAGGTCGTCCTCGAGCGCCATCGGCGGGCGTCGACGCTCCTCACGAGCAATCGCACGATCGACGAGTGGATCCCGCTGTTCGACGATCCGATCCTCGCGCAGTCGGCCATCGATCGCCTCGCGCACAACGCCTATCAGGTCGTCGTCGAGGGCGAGAGCTACCGCAAACGCCAGCGGCCCGGGGAGTCGCGCGCCCAGATCCCGCGCCCGCGCAGCCCGCTCCTGCGCCGCCGGCGGACGGCGTGAGGGGGCGCGACGCACCCAGAGCCTCATACAGCCACGCAACGAGGGAGACGGTGCTCACCCTAGCCACAGAGACATGCGGGTTTCTGTCGGATGGCGCCGTCGTGCTATGAACGCGCCGGCTTCGAAACCCCTGGGTCATGGTCGTGAGAACTCGGTGGGTCAAGGTCGTGGGAAGCGACACCAGGAAGAACGGAGCTGGCAGCAGCGGCGGCGGCGGCCAGAGCCTGCGCGGATCGGGCGACTTCTTCGCCTGGGTGGATACGGCGCTCTCGTTGCGCCGCCAGCGCCAGCAGCTCCTCCTGTCGATCGAGCATCGCGCCTGGCACTCTCCGCCGCCGGTCACGCTCACCCTCGCCGGCAGCGAGACCGACCACGCGCACCTGGCGGTCGTCGCCACCGCACCGATGGGAGAGGCCGACCGGGGCGCGGGCGCGGCGGCGGACATCGACGCGGCCGTGCTGCGCGCGCTCACCAACGCCCCTGGAGGTACGCTCGCCCGGGCGGCGCTCCGGGCGGCGCTCGGCGTCCGCAACCAACGCCTGGGCGCCGCGCTCGCACGGCTCGTGGCGACGGGCGCGATCCAACGCAGCGGCAAGGTTTGGGTGCCGGCGCCACCTGCGCCCGCGCCGATTCCCGTTCCCTGATCATCAGGGCAAGCCGGGAACCGGAACGGGAACGCCACCGCTCGGGCCGGCCGCCACGGTCGAAGGCAGGATCAGCGACACCGCCAAACGGTGTCGCCCCGCCGTAGGCCCCGCAACCACCACCGCGTCACCCCGGCCGGCTCATCGCCTCCCAGGTCACGACGCGATCACGGGACGAACTCCCGCTCGAAGGCCGGGCTGGTACAGTGATGCGCAACCCGAGGTTCTCTGAGCCGCGGCGTCGATCCGCCCCCGAGGCCTGCCGAGCGAATCACCTGAGCGTCGTCTGGTCAGATCGGCAGATCGCCCGTGGCCGCGTGCGTCTTCCCGTCCTGCGTGCCCCGAGCCCCCCGGCTCGCGCGGGACATCCGGAGTCGAACCCGTATCTCGTCAAGCGGCAGCGGCGCCATTGTCAGACCACCCGCAAGACGGCTAGGAGAGTTCGAACTGCATCTGCCGGAGGTTCGCGGCAGGAACTCGCGCCTTGACGCCACGAATCTCGACGCCGACCACTTGGCCAGTGGCGTCGAAGTCGAGGACGACTCCGGGCTGGACTTCCTCGGAATCCACGATCGCGGACTCGTCGAGGCGCAGGTAGAGCGCGTCGGCCTGTTCGTCGAGATGCACCTTCATGGGGTCCTCCGCTCGCGGCGATCGAAGAATGCCGTTACCACTCGCCACGGCGTGCTCGCTGGATCATACACGACTCGGAGGGTTCGGCCCTCCCGCTCCTCGATGTCGCACAGCGCATGGCGCAAGGCTGGGTCCACGGGGTCGGAGATGGTCCGGGTCGGACTCGTGAGCGTCCGTGATATCCAGGCCACCTCGATCCCGCGCTCGCGAACAACGACGGCCGCATGAGCCGTGAGGGTGAAGGTCGACATGCGTGGCGAAGGCCAGCAAGGTCTACCGAGCCGGCGCAGCGAGTTCAACGATCGACGGGACCAGTGGCCCCGCGTCGGTCAGCGCGGCAGCGCGTACACCTTCTCGGACTGCAAGACCTCGGCGGCGGACCAGTAGTTGTTGGACGCCGTCGTCCCCCTTCGCTTGCTCCCGACCCGGAGGGGTCGGACCCGGGCGGCTGGCCCCGCCGCGGCGGGGGAAGACGCCCTTGTGCCCTCGGTCGACACCCAAAACCGGCCATTGATCGACACCTGAAAACCGGCCAACGCGGCGCCCGGCGTCGAGACGTTGACGAGGGCGGCGGGCCTCGGGCTCGTCGCCGGGATGTCGAACGTCTTGAGTGCCGAGAAACGACAGCAGGTCATCCCGCTGGGCCGACCGGGATGGTCGCTCCGGCGCCTTGACGGATTCTGTAAACTTCTGGGGCCTAATCAGTCCTATGCCCATGCCCATGCCCTCAGCCTACCGCACGACGACGGAGCCCGGAACGGTGCGGATCATGGGGAGGATGTCCTCCGGGCCCTCGTGGTCGAGCGTGATGCGGAACCGCCACCCCGGGTTGCCCGACAGCGGGTCGTAGACACCCGGCGTCGGGGTCTGCTCCGAGCAGTCGATGAACACGGGGAGCTTCATCCGCACCTTCCCGCCCGGCGCGACCGTCACGACGTTCAGCGACTCGCTCTCGTCCTGTGGTGTCCGCGGATCGTCTGCAAGGGCCACGATGCATCCATCGAGCTCGGGAGCGAGCGCCTCGACTTCGACGTGGACGGCGATCGTCTCGGTGTGTCCCGCGGGGAGCCCGCGCGCGACGTCGGCGAAGCTCTTGAGCGGATGGAAGATCTTCACGTGGACCGGCCGTGGCTTGGAGACGGTCCGTCCCTGGCTCGTGACGAGCGTGAGCTTCGGCGCCTTCACGGTCTTCATCGCCATCTGGTGCGGGTTGTCCAGCACGTGGTTGCCGTCCCCGTCGCAACCCGGATCGCCCTCGCCCGGGTTGGGGCTGAAGTCGCTGCCCGGTCCCAGGTCGTCGTCGCGCTTGTCGAGACACGAGCCGAGCACGCTGCCGTCCGCCGTGTCGTCGGACTCGGGCGTGCTCGCGACATCGTCCGGGTCCGAGCCGAGCGTCGCTTCCGTGTCGTTGAAGTACCCGTCGCCATCGCGATCGAGGTCCGGGCACGTGCCGAGATCGCAGTCGGGGCACTCGCTCGGTCCGATCTCCTCCCCGGGCGGATCCGCGTGCACGTGGCCCGAGATCGTCCCACGAGCGTACGCAAAGAAGGTGAGGTCGGTCGCGGTCCGCCCCGGGGTGACGAACGCGTTGCCCAATAGCGGCTTGTCTATCTCCGAGAGCGTGATCGTCTGATCCTTGTCCGGCAGCTTCCCGTCCGGCAGGTTCTGAAGGGCCACGGTCTCGGCCTTGCCGAAGTCGAACCAGTCCTTCAGCGTGACGCGACCCGTCGCGGCGTTGTCGGCCGGGCTCTGGTCGGTGGCCACCACCCCGACGGGAGGAATGGCCCCGCCGATCGGGTCGGTGCGGAGAAGTCCGCTGATTAGCGACCCGCTGAATACGCTGTGCTCGTGGCCGAAGACGCTGTCCGGCGCTGTGCTCGAGCCGTTGACGTCGTTGGTCGACGAGATGACGATGCCGTTCGGAACGGGAGGATCGTCCCTGCCGTCCCACATGCCGCCGGTACGGCAGCCCTGGAAGAGGAGGAGCTTGGTCCCGCGGATCTTGCCGAGCGCCCGCCCGATCACCCCGTCGGGACCGAACTCGTCGTCCCGGATGTCCTCGCCGAGCTCCATCACGGCGTCTTCCTTCTCGTCGCCATCCTTCGCACGGCCCCCATGGCCGCCAACGGTGAGAACGGACAGGTCGTCGTCGTCCGCGCCGTCGAAGGTCGTCGCCACCTGTTCGGCGATGGCCTTCGCCTTCGGGCTGCTCATCACCGTCGGACGCGCCGCCCAGTTGGTCGCGAACGCCGTCGTTCCGTCGTGGATGACGTCCCGCATGTGATTGGCATTGTCGCAGAACGTGTCCTTCGAAGAGCATGCGAATATCCCGCGCGCCTTCACCGTGCCGTCCGCCGCGCCGGGCACCCAGATCCAGTTGCGCGTCTGACGGAGGGGGGTGAACTCGTCGCCGTTCTCCTTGTAGAGACGGATCGTGTACCGGTACAGGTTCGGCTTCGCGTCGCCCATCCCGGCACGAATCGCGGGGGAGTCGATGTTCGTTCCGATGGCGACCTTCCCGCTGTCGAAGGCCTCGCTGTCGGTGAAAATCGGGTCGGTCACGGTGATCTGTATCTTTTTTGCCGGCCCCTCGACCTCGACCGTCGTGGTCCAACGGATGTTGTCCCCGACGGCCGCGCGGACCGTGATGTCGGAGCGGTCCAAGGCGTTCGGAAAGGACTCGAGGGTCACGGTCGAAGTCGCCGCGAGCGCCCAGCGCGGCGCGAACAAGACGACGACCCCACCATGAGGACGGAACCGCCGAGCCGCATGTGCATGACACAACCCCTCTCCGGTAGAGAGCCACCGGCGCCTTGGATCGGGGAACGGGCGAGATGCCTTCGAGACGGGTCCCTCAGCCGGGCACGCTGCCCGGCGAGGGCCGGAGTATCCGCCGGGGCGAAGCATCATGTCAAGGAAGAATCGTCGCCAGGGGTCCAGCCGCGACCCGTGAGTCGGCGGCGGAAGCGAAGTTCCGGCCGCTGGAGACGCGCCTCGAGCGCATCGGCAAGAACGAACGGAAGAACGGGAGCTTCAGGCGCTCGATCAGGCGGTCCAGATCCGCGGGGGCGGCGAGCGGCTGGGTACGGTGCACGACTCATCCACAGACTAGAGCTAGCGCTTCGCTCCGCGGACGGCGATCGCTTCGATTTCGACGCGGGCCTTCGCCGGGAGGGCTGCGACCTGGACGGTTGCGCGCGCTGGATGCGGGGGTGGGAAGTAGCGGGCGTACATTTCGTTCATCGTGCTGAACTCGGTCAGGTCGGCCATGAAGACTGTCGTCTTCACCACGTCCGCTAGCGAGAGGCCGGCAGCTTGGAGCACGGCGGTCAGATTTTCCAGGGCGCGGGCGGTCTCGGCTTCTATGCCGCCGGGGACGAGGCGGGTCGTCGCCGGATCCAGGCCGACCTGGCCGGAGCAGAAGACGAGCGTGCCGGTATCGATCGCCTGGGCATAGGGCCCGAGGGCTCTCGGGGCGGCTTCGGTGGTGATCGTCTTCCGCCCCCGAGCGAAGAGGCTCACGTGCGGACCCTCGCGACCTTCATGACGCCGCGGACTCTGCCGAGGTTGCGCATGACGCGGTTCAGCTCGTCGAGGTTGGAGACGACGACCTCGAAGGTGTTCTGGGCCTTGCGGTCGCCGAGGCCGGTGACCGTGGCGCGGGAGATGTTGATGCCGGCGGAGCTGATGGCCTTCGACATGGCGGCGAGGAGGCCGGGGCGGTCGACGCAGGTGACCTCGACGCGGACGGAGCGCGGCGGGCCCTTGCCGTTCTCCCACTGGACGTCGATGCGGCGCTGCGGGTCGCTCTCGAGGACCTTGGGGCAGTCGAGCGCGTGGACCGTGACGCCGCGGCCACGGGTGATGAACCCCGTGATGCGCTCGCCCGGGAGCGGGCTACAGCACTTCCCGAAGCGGACGAGGACGTCCTCGACGCCCGAGACCTGGACGCCGGTCTTCGATTCCTTGCGCGCCAGACGGAGCAGGCGCTGGAGGCGCTGGAGGCGGCCCTCGCGCTGCTCGCGCCGCTGCTCGATCTCCTCCGGCGGGAGGATACGCGCCAGAATGGCCTGGCTCGTCACCCGCCCGTAGCCGACGGCGGCGAGCAGCGTGTCCTCGTCCTTGTGGCCGAGCTCCTTCGCGACGCGCTCGAGCGTGCCGTCGCTGCGGAGCTTCTTCGCGTCGAGCTGGTGGCGCGCGAGGTCGCGCTCGAGGATCTCGCGCCCGACCTCGATCGAGCGCGCGCTATGCTGGGCTTTCAGGAACCCCCGGATGCGGTCCTTGGCCTTGGAGGTCTTCACCAGCTTGAGCCAGTCCTTCGACGGGGCCTGGCTGCTGGTGGTGACGATCTCGATCGTGTCACCGTTCTGGAGCTGGTAGCGGAGCGGGACGATCCGGCCGTTCACGCGCGCGCCGGTGCAGTGGTGCCCGACCTCGGAGTGGATGCGGTACGCGAAGTCGATGACGGTGGAGCCGAGCGGGAAGTTGAGCAGATCGCCCTTCGGGGTGAAGACGAAGACCTCCTCCGTGAAGAGGTCCTCCTTCACCGAGCGGAGGAACTCCTGCGGGTCCTGGAGCTGCTGCTGCCACTCGAGCATCTGGCTCAGCCACGCGAACTGCTGCCCGTCCTCGGGATTCTCGCCCGCTACCGGCGTCTTGTAGCGCCAGTGCGCGGCGACGCCGTACTCGGCCACGCGGTGCATCTCGCGGGTGCGGATCTGGATCTCGATCCGCTCGCCGTACGGCCCGATCACCGTCGTGTGGAGCGACCGGTAGTGGTTCGCCTTCGGGAGCGCGATGTAGTCCTTGAAGCGGCCCGGCACCGGCTTCCAGTTGGCGTGCACGACGCCGAGGGCCTCGTAGCACTCGCCCACCGAATCCACGACGACGCGGAACGCGACCAGGTCGTAGATCTGGTCGTAGAGCAGGTTCTGCGCCTGCATCTTCTGGTAGATCGAGTAGAAGTGCTTCGGGCGGCCCTGCACCTCGGCCTCGATGTCGCCCTCGGCGAGCCGCTTCGAGAGGACGGTGATCACCTCTTTGATGTACCGCTCGCGCTCGGCCTTCTTCTTCGCGACGTTCCGTTTCAGCTGGTAGTAGACTTCAGGATGGAGAAACCGCAGCGCGTTGTCCTCCAGGTCGCTCTTGATCCAGGAGATGCCGAGGCGGTGCGCGAGGGGCGCGTAGATGTCGAGCGTCTCCTGCGCGATCTCGACCTGCCGCTCGGGCTTGAGATGCCCCAGCGTCCGCATGTTGTGGGTGCGGTCGGCGAGTTTCACCAGGATCACGCGGATGTCGCGCGCCATCGCGAGGAGCATCTTGCGGAAGTTCTCCGCTTGCTTCTCCTCGCGAGAGTTG
>JBQTIP010000323.1:0-26207 GCA_052388025.1 Actinomycetota bacterium | reverse complement strand
GGTGCGAGTGCTGGTGGCGGCCCGGGACGCCGACCCCTCGGCCTTCCGGCGGTCCGAGGCGCAGCTCGTCGAGGCCGCACGGATCCATTCGATGAACGACCTCCAGCGGGTCGCGGCGTACTGGCGCCAGGCGGTCGAGAGGGAGCGCGCGCTCGAAGGGGACGACAAGCAGAGAGAGCGGCGGCGGCTCCACGCATCGGTCTCGTTCCTCGGCATGGTGCGGGTCGATGGCGATCTCGATCCCGAGACCGGAGAGACCCTGTTGACGGCGTTGAGTGCCGTGCTCGACGCCGAGTCCCGGTCTCGCGGCGAGGACGACGACCGAACGCCGGCGCAGCGACGGGCCGACGCGCTGGCTGAGATCTGCCGCCAGTGGCTGGACCTGGCCGAGCGGCCGAGCGTGGCCGGGGAACGACCGCACGTCACGGTGACCGTCGGCGCCGATACCATCCATGGCGCCTCAGGCGGGACCAGCGAGCTGGATCACGTGGGCCCGATCCACCCCGAGGCGGCGCGGCGGTTGGCGTGCGATGCGTCGGTCATGCGCGTCGTGATGGCCGGGCGGTCGGAGCCGCTGGACGTCGGTCGGCGGACGCCCGTCGTGTCACCCGCCATACGGCGGGCCGTGATCGTTCGCGACCGCCACTGCCGGTTCCCGGGCTGCGACCGGCCCCACACGTGGTGCGACGCGCACCACGTCGTCCACTGGGCCGACGGCGGACCGACGGCTCTTCCGAACCTCGTGCTGCTGTGCCGGCGCCACCACCGGATGGTCCATCAGCCCGGGGGCTTCCGGCTCGAGCTCGCGGGCGGCTGGCCGGTGTTTAGACGGCCGGACGGATCGGTGCTGGAGGAGCGAGCACCGCCGTGATGGCGGCCCGGGTGGACCATATGATATCCCATATGTGTGCTATCGTGCGTGCGTGGCGCGTAGGCAGGTCATCGTGCAGCTCGACGACGAGCTCGTGGCGGCGCTCGACCGGGTCGCCCGGGGGGAGGGAGCCAGCCGGAGCGAGCTCATCCGCCGCGGCGTCCGCGCTTTGCTAGAGGCGGGCGATGAGGCGCAGGCCGTGCGCAGGCTGGTGGAGTCCTACCGGCGTGTACCCCAGGAGGCGTGGATCGTGGAGGCCGGCGAGGACCTCGCGGCCGAGATCCTTCCGCCGCGGTGAGGCGGGGGGAGGTCTACTGGGCCGATCTGGGCCCGCGTGCCGGGCGTCGGCCTGCCGTGATCCTCACGCGGGATGACGCCATACCCGTCCTGACCTCGGTGGTGGTCGCACCGGTCACGACGACCGTCCGTGGCATCGACTCCGAGGTGCCGATCGGTCCGGAAGAAGGTCTGCGGGAGGAGTCCGCCATCGCCTGCGACGGTCTTCTGACGGTTCGGAAGTCTCGCATCGATCCGCAGCCTGTGGGATCACTCGATCCCTCGAAGCTCCCGCTCCTCGACCGCGCTCTGCGCTTCGCCTTGGAGATCCGGTACTAGGACGCTGCTGAACAATTCACGTCGCGATGCTCGCGGTCGGCCCGTGGGTCTTCCACAATTCGTGCATGCAAGGACACAGCGATCCAAACCGTGAGCTTCTCGATGCCGCGGCCCTGTGCCGACGGCTCGTTCCGGAGGGCACCGTCGAGGCGTTCCTGGCCGAGCACCGCCACGAGCTGTTCCCCGGCGAGATGTTCGCCGACCTGTTCCCTTCAGGGCGGGGCCGCCCCTCGGTCCCCGCTGACGTCATCGCCACCGTGATGGTGCTCCAGGCCCTGGAGGGCCTGTCCGACCGCGACGCGGCCCGGGCCCTCAAGGACCGGATCAGCTGGAAGGTGGCCTGCGGCCTGGCCCTTGACGACGAAGGGTTCCATCCCTCGGTCCTCACGTACTGGCGGACCCGCTTGCGGGCCTCGAAGCGCCCGGAGCGGATCTTCGACGCCGTCCGGGCCGTGGTCGAGGCCACCGGAGTCCTCAAGGGGAAGACCCGCCGGGCGCTCGACTCCACGCTGCTCGATGACGCCGTAGCCACCCAGGACACCGTGACCCAGCTGATCTCGTCCATCCGCCGGGTCCGCCGGGAGGTCCCCGCCGCAACGACGGTCGAACTCCGTGCCCACGACTACGACGCCGGGGCCAAGCCGGTCATCGCCTGGGATGACCCCGTGGCCAAGGAGCACCTGGTGAGCGCCCTGGTGGGCGATGCCCTCGCGCTGACCGAGGCGCTGGACGTCGCGGAGCTCACCCCGGAGCAGCAACAGGCCGTGGGGCTGCTGGCCCTGGTGGCCGGACAGGACGTGGAGCCCGGCGAGACCGAGGGGACCTGGCGGATCGCGGTCCGCGTGGCGCCCGACCGGGTGATCTCCACGGTCGATCCCGAGGCCCGCCACATGCACAAGAGCCGGTCCACCTACCGCGACGGGTACAAGGCGCACCTGGCCGTGGAGCCGGAGACCGGGATCGTCACCGCCGCTTCCCTTACTCCGGCCAACGCCGCCGATGGGCCTACGGGCGTGGCCCTGCTCGCCGGCGAGGAGCCGGGGCTGGAGGTGCTGGCCGACTCGGCCTACGGCTCGGGCGAGGTGCGGGCCGCGCTCGAGCAGGCGGAGCACCACGCGGTGATCAAGCCGATCCCCGTGCGCCCAGCCGTCCCCGACGGGTTCACCATCGACGACTTCACCATCGACACCTCCGTCGGCACCGTGACTTGCCCGCGGGGCACCACCGTCCCGATCACCCCCCACGGTCGTGCCGTCTTCGGCCCGAGGTGCCGGGGCTGCCCCCTGCGCGAGCGGTGCACCCGGTCGAGGCAGGGACGGACGATCAAACTGCACCCACACCACGATCTGTTGCTCACCGCCCGTCGAGAAGCCGAGGCCGAGGAGTTCCAGGATTCCTACCGCCGGCACCGACCGATGGTCGAGCGGTCCATCGCCTGGCTCGTGGCCGGCGGCCACCGCAGGGTCCGGTACCGCGGCGTTGCCCGCAACCAACTGGGCCTGTCCCTTCGTGTCGCCGCGATCAACCTCCGCAGGCTGATCAACCTGGGCTTGAACCACCAGGGAGGATGGGTCCTGGCAACGTGACGGGCCGGGCGGAAGCAACGATTCTGCCAGCGATGACCACGCCGGGCTTTCGCCTCGCCGGGAAGATTCAACTCACTCGTTCGCCAAAGAACTCCGTGGCCCGGGCGTGGCGGGTCGGCTTCCCAGATACCGTTTGTTCAGCGGTCTCCTAGCGGCGGGCCGAGGCCGCTACCCGACCGAGCCCTCCATCTGGAGCTCGACCAGTCGGTTCAGCTCGACCGCGTACTCCATCGGGAGCTCGCGGGTGATGGGCTCGATGAACCCGTTCACGATCATCGCGGTGGCGTCTACCTCCGACAGGCCCCGGCTCATCAGGTAGAAGAGCTGGTCCTCGCCGACCTTCGACACCGTGGCCTCGTGGGCGAGGGCGGCAGTGTCCTCCTCCACCTCTATGTACGGGTAGGTGTCCGAGCGCGAGTCCTCATCGAGGATCAGCGCGTCGCAGCGGACCGTGGACTTCGCGTGGTGAGCGTCGGGCTCGACGCGGACCAGGCCCCGGTAGCCGGTGCGCCCGCCGTCCTTCGACACCGACTTCGAGTTGATGATCGATGTGGTGTAGGGGGCCGCGTGCACGGCCTTGCCGCCGGCATCGGTGTGCATCCCCTTGCCGGCGTAGGCCACCGAAAGGACCTCGCCGCGAGCGCCCTTGCCGAGCAGGTAGATCGAGGGGTACTTCATCGTGACCTTCGAGCCGATGTTCCCGTCGATCCACTCCATCACGGAGTCCTCGTACGCGGCGGCCCGCTTGGTCACAAGGTTGTAGACGTTCGTCGACCAGTTCTGGATGGTCGTGTAGCGAACCCGCGCGCCCTTCTTCACGATGATCTCGACAACGGCCGAGTGCAGGCTGTCGCTCGTGTAGATCGGCGCCGAGCAGCCCTCCACGTAGTGCACGTATGAGCCCTCGTCGGCGATGATCAGCGTCCGCTCGAACTGGCCCTTGTTCTCCGCGTTGATCCGGAAGTAGGCCTGGAGCGGGATGTCGACCTGCACGCCCGGCGGAACGTAGATGAACGAGCCGCCCGACCACACGGCCGTGTTCAGCGCCGCGAACTTGTTGTCGTTCGCCGGGATTAGCGTGCCGAAGTACTCCTTCACGAGATCGGGATGGTCGCGCAGGGCGGAGTCCATGTCGGTGAACAGGACCCCGATGTCGTCGAGCTCCTTCTTGATCTTGTGGTAGACGACTTCGCTCTCGTACTGCGCACTGACGCCGCCGAGGTACTTCTTCTCCGCCTCGGGGATCCCGAGCTTGTCCCAGGTGCCCTTGATGTCCTCGGGGAGGTCCTCCCAGTTCTTCGCCTGCTTCTCGGTGGATCGGATGAAGTAGTAGATGTTCTGGAAGTCGATGTCGGACAGGTCGGCGCCCCACCAGGGCATCGGGCGGGCGTCGAAGTGCTTCAGGGCCTTCAGGCGGAACTTCCGCATCCAGTCGGGCTCGCTCTTGAGCGAGGAGATCTCCTCGACGACGGCCGGCGACAGTCCCCGCTTGGGCTCGAAGACGGAGTGATCCGCGTCCTTCCAGTCGAAGCGGTAGCCCTTGTCGAGTTCCTCGAGGTGTTCCTGCTGGCTGACAGCCATTTGTCGCCTCCGCATACAAGGCTACCCGCTGGGCGGGTCAAAAGTCCACTCCTCAGGTCGGATTTAGGCCGGAAGTCACGTCTCGCTGCCGACGCCGTCACCGTCCCCGTCGAAGTTGTGGGGGTTGGCTGATCGTGACGAGGGACCGGGGCTCATGCCCCGGTCCCTCGTCCGTGGAGACAGGGCCGACTATCCCTTCTCGACGGGCGCGCCCACGAGCGAGCCGTACTCGGTCCAGGAGCCGTCGTAGTTCTTGACGTTCCCGTACCCGAGGAGCTCGGTCAGCGCGAACCAGGTGTGGCTGGAGCGCTCCCCGATGCGGCAGTAGGCGATTACCTCCCTGTCGCCCGTGATGCCCTCGGCCTCATAAAGGGCCTTCAGCTCGTCGGCCGAGCGGAAGGTCCCATCGTCTGCTGAGGCCTTCACCCACGGGATGTTGGCCGCCCCGGGGATGTGCCCGGGGACCTGCGCCTGCTCCTGCGGCAGGTGATCGGGCGCGAGCTTCTCGCCCCGGTACTCCTCCGGCGAGCGCACGTCAACGAGCCCGACGCCGGTACCGACCTTGGAGAGGACCTCGTCGCGGAGCGCCCGGATCTCGGGGCGGAGAGCACCCTCCACCTTGCAGGTGGTCTTGGCATAGGAGGGAGCCTCCATCGTGAGCTCGCGGGACTCGAGCTCCCACTTCTTGCGCCCGCCGTTAAGCAGCTTCACGGCGTCGAAGCCGCGGAGCTTCAGGATCCAGTAGGCGTAGGCGGCGAACCAGTTGTTGTTGCCGCCGTAGAGCACCACCGTGGTGTCCTCGTCCACCCCGGCGGCGTTAAGGAGCTTCGTCAGGCCGTCCTGGTCCACGTATTCCCGGCCCACCTCGGCGTGCAGGTCGGTCGACCAGTTCCACCCCACCGCGCCTTTGATGTGGCCCTTCTCGTAGGCCTGCGTGTCCTCGTCCACCTCGATCACCCGGATGCTCGGGTCATCCCGGTGCTCCTCCAGCCAGTCGGTCTCGACCAGCGCGTCGGGATTCGCGTACTCACCCATCCCGCGTCCTCCTTCCCTAGATAAACGACAGGGACCGCCAGCGCGGCCCTTGGAGGCTTCGTTTCCCGGATGGTGTGCTACGGCCGCGCGGCTTCTTTCGCCTCCGGGCGGGCGAGAAAGCCGGTACAGCAAAGGCGGGACGGGATCATCGCTCCCACGAGCCCACGACAGCGCGTGCGGATCAGTTTCCCACCTCCGAGATTGGATTTCCCGACCCGATTCTCCTCGCGTTGCAGTTGCAGTGTCAAGACACGCGGTGCCGGGAGCCTCAGAAGACCCCGAGCGCAGCCTTGGCTTCCTCGGACATCATCTCGGGAGTCCAGGGCGGCCGCAGAACCATCTCGGCCTGGACGTCCTTCACACCCGGGACCGGCGCGAGGAACTGCTGCATCTGCTGCTCGATCAGCGGCCCGATCGGACAGCCCATCGTGGTGAGGGAGTAGGTGATGCTCACCATGCCGTCCGCGATCCCGACCTCGTAGACCAGGCCGAGGTCCACGATGTTGATGCCTAGCTCGGGGTCGTAGACGTTCTTGAGCGCATCGAGCACCTGCTCCCGGGTCGGCCCCTCCGCCTCCCCGTTCGTCTCGGCTGCGGGCTCGGGCCGCTCGAGGCTCTCAGTTACTTCGACAAGCTCGTCCACTTCGCCCCTTTCGCGTGATAGAGACTCTATTCTAGAGGCATCCGGCCGACCTAGGACGGCGGGTGCGAGGCGAGGCATGACGCGATGGCTTCCATAGGCATCCTGATCGTGGACGACCATCCCGTGACGAGGGACGGGCTCCGCGCTGCGCTCGAGATCTCCGAGGAGATGCAGGTGGTCGGCGAGGCCGCGACCGGCGAGGAGGCCGTCGAGGCCGCGCGTGAGCTCAAGCCGAGCGTCGTGTTCATGGACGTCCGGATGCCGGGCATGAACGGCATCCAGGCCACGCGGGCGATCCACGAGGTCTCGCCCGACACGAAGGTCATCCTGATCACCGTGGACGAATCGCGGGCGTCGATCTCAGAGGCCATCCAGGCCGGGGTCTCCGGGTACCTGCTGAAGGACGCGTCTCCGGAAGAGCTCGTGAACGCCGCCCGCCTCGCGGTCGAGGGCAAGGCGGTGATCCACCCGCAGCTCACGCGCGCGTTCATCGAGGAGGTGCAGCTCGCGGAGAAGCGCTCCGACACCGCGCCGCTTTCGAAGCGCGAGAAGGAGATCCTCCAGAAGGTGGCATACGGCGCCACCACCAAGGAGGTCGCGCACGACCTGGAGATCTCCCCCCACACGGTGAAGACGCACCTCGAGCGCATCTTCGAGAAGCTCGGGGCGAACGACCGCGCCCAGGCGGTGGCGATCGCCATCCGAAGCGGCCTGGTCGAGTAGCCCTCGCCTCCGAAGCTCAACCCCCCTTCGCCTTTGTCGATACCTGAGGTGATGACGACCAAGCTCCTGCTTTGCGACCGGGGCGGCAACGTCGCCCAGCTTCAGCTCGCCCTGCGAGCCTCGGGCGCCGACCTCGATATCATCGTCGCCACCGAGTCCCCCCGCGCCGTGGACCTCGCCGCGCGAACCCAGCCCGCCGTGGTGGTGACGGAGATCGACCTGGACGGCCTCTCCGGTGGGCAGCTGATCCGTCGGTTCCGTGGGAGCGCGCGCGACACGCGCATCATCTGCTGGAGCGGAATCTCTTCCGCGGACACCGTTGCCGAGATGCTCGGAGAGGGTGCCTCCGCCTACCTGCTCAAGGAGGACGGCCCGAGCTCGGTGGCGCGCGCCATCAGGGCGGTTCTGGAGGGCAACGTCGTGCTCTCGCCCGCTCTGGCCCTCGATCTGATGGGGTGGGTCGCCGACGCGGAGCGTTCGCAGCGCGCCGTCGAGCGGGCCCTGGCCGAGATGACGGATCGTCTGGAGCAGCTCACGACGGCCAAAGCCGAGTTCCTCGCCAATGTGTCGCACGAGCTCCGCACGCCGCTAACCGTGGCCAAGGGGATCTCCCACGTCTTGAGACACCGGAGCATCCGTGAGGCGGATCGACCCAGGTTCCTCGAGGAGATGGAATCCTCGTTGATGAAGCTGACCACGCTGGTGGACGGGATGCTCACCATCGCCGAGCTGGATCGCGGCATCCTCTCGCTCGAGCTCTCGGAGGTGGACCTCGCGGCTATCCTCGGTCGCGCGGCCGACGAGGTATCGGGGCAGTATCCGGAGATCATCATGGAACGGGTCGTCCCGACACCGCTGCCGGCCATGGCGGACCCGGTCCGGATCGCCGAGGTGGTCCGCCAGCTGCTGGGCAACGCGTGCCGCTACTCGCCGCCGAGGGAGGTAGTGCAGCTGCGGGCCCGGACGATGGAGGAAGGGGTCGTGGTGTCGGTGACCGACCGAGGCCAGGGGATCCAGCGGAGGGTCGTCTCGCAGGCCTTCAACGAGCCGTTCTCGACGGGTGAGGAGACCCTTCGGAAGGAACGGGCCGGGGCCGGCCTCGGCCTCCACATGGCCAGGCAGCTCGTGCTGCAGCACGGCGGGATCATCTGGGCCGATCCGCTTCCCGGAGGCGGCACCCGAGTGTCGTTCTGCCTCCCGCTTGACCGAGGTCGGACGGTCACTCAGCCGCCGGTGCTCCCCGCGGAGCCATTGGCTCACACCAACTCCGCCATAGCCTCGTCGTAGCTCCCGGCCACCTCGGCCACCTCGCGGAGCGCCTCCCAGAGCTCCGTCGCACGTCCTCGGGTGAAGTCCCGTTCGGCGATCGGCACCTGTTCGAGGAGGACGACCCTGGTCCCCGCCCTCGCCGCCTCCAGCGCCAGTCGGAGGTTCTCTAGGTTCCCCGGCCCGTAGGGCGCGTCGCACACCAGGACGACCTCGACGGCCGCGATGATTCGCCGGCACTCGTCGGCGCTCGCGGGATCGATCTCGGAGAACGGCGGGACGCTCACCCGCAGCAGGTTGAGGCGCTCGGCCGCCACTTCGTCGGTGTCGGTCGCGTGCAGCACGCCCGCGCTGACCTCGTAGCCCCGCTCGGCCAGCCGGCGCATGAGCGGTGCCCCGCGGCCCGCCCCCCCGATCACGTGCGCCCGGCGCCCCAACGGCCGGGCGGCGACCCTCGGCGGCCCGAGGATCACCGACGGGCGCCCGGTCGCATGGCTCTGCTGGACGTCGGCGTCCACGTCGTAGACGGTCCGAAGGAGCCGCCGCGTCACGACCTCCTCCGGTCGTCCCTCGGCCACGACCCGCCCCAGGTGCAGGACCACCAGCCGGTCGCACGTCACCGAAGCCAGGTTCAGGTCGTGAAGGATCGCGAGGATCGCCTTCCCATCGCGCTCCGCCAGGCGGCGGACGATCGAGAGGAGATCGAGGACATGGCGTATGTCGAGGTGCGTCGTCGGCTCGTCGAGCAGCATCACCGGGGCGTCCTGAGCCAGCGCCTGCGCGAGGATCACGCGCCGTCGCTCGCCGCCCGACAGCTCCTCGACCGGCCGGTCGGCGAGATGCTGCACGCCGCTTTCGGCCATCGCCTCTCGGGTCCGCGCCCAGTCGAGCGGCCCGCCTCCGCCGAGGGGCGATACGTAAGGGGCTCGGCCCATCAGCACGAGCTCCAGCGCCGTGAAGGAGAACGCGGGGTGGAGGTCCTGGGGCACCACGGCCACGAGCCGCGCCGCCTCTTTCCCCGGGAGCCGGTAGGGGTCTCGGCCGGCCACCGTCACCCGGCCCGACGACGGTCGCAGGGCCCGCGAGGCGACCCGGACGAGGGTGGTCTTGCCCGAGCCGTTCGGGCCGACAAGGCCGACCACCTCGCCAGCGGCGACCGACAGGCTCACCTCCCGGACGACCGAGTCTGCCCGGTACCCGGCGGTAACGCGATCGAACGAGACCAGCGGCTCAGGCTCAGGCGCGGGCACCGGCGTTCCTCTGCTCACGCCGAAGCAGGTAAAGGAAGAACGGGGCGCCCAGCAGCGCCGTCACGACGCCCACGGGGATCTCCTGCGGCGCGAGCACGACGCGGGCCAGCAGGTCCGCAAGGATCATGAAGGTCGGCCCCGCCAGCAGGACGGCGGGCAGGAGCCGCCGGTGGTCGGCTCCAACGATCAGCCGCAGGACGTGGGGCGTCATCAACCCCACAAACCCGATCACGCCGGCGACCGAGACGGCGGCGGCGGCTAGCAACGCGCCCACGGCGATGCTCCGGCGCTTGAAGCGGTCGATCTCGACCCCGAGCTGGGCGGCCCGCTCCTCCCCTAGCGCCATCAGGTTGAGATGCTGGGTCATGAGAGCCGCGGCCGCTGCACCGACGACCACGAGGGGCGTGACCGCCTGGAGCTGCGGCCACCCCCGTCCCACGAGGCCGCCCAACAGCCACGCGTAGATGTTGCGGATCTCTTCCCCTGAGAACGACATGAGGAGGGACATCGCGCTCGAGATCGCGGCGGCCACGGCGACCCCCGCCAGCAGGAGCGTCGCGATATGGACGGCCGGCCCGATCCGAGCGAGCCGGTAGACCACGAACGCCGTGAGCAGAGCGCCGACGAACGCGGCGAGCGGCACGCCGAAGAGCCAAAGGGCCCCGGTGCCTGCGAACACGATGACGAGGATCGCGCCCAGGGCGGCCCCCGAGGACACACCGATGATCGCCGGATCGGCGAGCGGGTTTCGGAACAGCCCCTGGAAGATCGCGCCCGAGACGGCCAGCGCGGCGCCGACCACGGCCGCCAGCAGCACCCGCGGGAGGCGAAGCTGAAGCAGGATGACCTCCGTCGACCGGTCCACGCCCGGATCCCCGGTCAGCCCGAGCTTCCACGCGAGCAGGCGCACGATCTGGCCGGGCGAGATCCATACCGCTCCCACGGCGACCCCGAGCAGGAGCGAGCCGAGGAGCGCCATGGTCAGTGCGAGCAGGACCCGCCGGTACCCGCGAGCAGCGATCATCCGAACGCGGCCGGGTGAAGCGCCTCGGCGAGCAGCCGTAGCCCCTCCACGACGCGGGGTCCAGGACGGCTCACGAGGTCGGAGTCCACCAGCACGACCCGGCCCCCGGCGACGGCGTCGATGGCGTCGAACCCGGGACGCCGTCCCACCGCCTTCACGCTCACACCCGACTCCGAGGAGACGAGGTAGACGGCCGGGGCCTCGTCGACCACGTCCTCCACCGACCACTCGGGGTAATCGCCCTCGGCCGATGCCGACACGGACCGACAGCCGGCCCGGTCGAGGAGGTCCGCGATGAACGTGTTCGGCCCGATCGTGATGAGCGGCGGGTAGTAGACCTCGAAGAAGCAGGGAACCTCGGGCTCGCTTTCAACGCGCGCGGTCACGGCCCCGGCTTGCGCCAGCATGTCGGATGCGAGCCGTTCGGCCGCTGCGACGGCGCCGGTCAGGCGCCCCACGACCTCGATGTCGTTCAGCAGGTCGTCCAGGTCGGTGGCGTTGATCGTGAACACCGGCATTCCCAGGTCCCGCAGCCGCTCCTTCCACTCGTCGCCCCCGGAGATCGCAAGGAGCAGATCGGGTTGCAGGGCAACGACCTTCTCGATGTTGGGGTCCACGCCGAAGTCCCCCGCGCCGCCGATCTCTTCGATCTGCTTTGCGGCCGGGGGATAGTCGTCGTAGGCGCCCGACACGCCTACCAGGCGATCCCCCAGCCCGAGGGCGAACACGATCTCGGTGTTCGAGGGCGCGAAGGTAACGATGCGCTGCGGCGCTACGTCGAGGGTCACCTCGATCCCGTCGTCGTCGATGAGGGTGACGGGGAAGTTCGCGGCCGGTGAGAGCGTGGGCGGGCCGCCGGCCGCGGGGCCCGCCGCCTCGGCGCAGCCGGCCCCGAGCAGGGCAACGACCAACAGGACCTTGGGAAGGCAACGACTGGGTGTCACGAGCGCCTCCTCTCATGCGAAGGACGACCGTCTCTCGCGCTCTGGGCAGGTCTCCTGACTCCCGGATCGCCGCTCACCCGACCCTTCCCGGAGGTTTCCCTCCAGTGGCTTCGTCGGGCTCGCTCCCCGGTCACAGTGGCGCGACCGTGCCGGACTCACACCGGCTTCCCTCTTCGGCGAGGACGGGATCGCCCGCCTCGCCTGCGGCCCCGCCGGGATACCGCCCGGCACGGGCCACCTCGAGAGCGCAACCTATTCGGTTCCAGCCCGGATTCTACGGCGGAAACCGGGCTGGCGCGAATCCGGATCCGGGACTATGCTCGCGCGGGAATCGGCGGGGTGCGCAAGCTAATCGGAGGCATCGTGGTCACGGTTGCCGCCGTGAGTTGCGGCGGCAACTCGCTGGGTACGCTCCCTGGGTCGACCGGGCCCTTGCTGTTGCAGATCACCCGGTCGCCCACCCCCTTCACCGAGGTCACAGCGGGTCCCGTGCGCGCCCTCATCCCGGACGAGTGGCGGCCGATGCTCGTCGGGGCCGAGGGGGGTGTCCAGGTGGGCCTCATCGCCGCCCCGCACCCGAAGGACTGGAGACGGGGCGGGACGGTGGAGGGGATGGCGGCGGTGTGGGTGGACGTGGCGCGTGTGGGCGTGCCCTCGGACTACTACTACCTGGCCGCGACCGGTTCTGCGCTCGATCGCCTGACCCATTCGGACGACTGCCGTCGCACCCACAGCCGCGTCATCGTCGACCATCGCCCCACCTACTTCGCCGGGCCCGTGGGCTCGCCCGGGGACTACGTGGCCCGGGGTCAGGGCACGTGCACCGTCGACGGCGTCCTCACTCGGTGGGCCTACTTCATCGCGGCGCCCGGGTACGGCCCCGTCCGGGAGATCGGGATCCCGAGCTCGGGGTTGTACGTGGTGGTGGCGGTCATCCCCGACTCGCATCACGCGCCGAGGATGCTCGACAAGCTGCTCGGCGGCGCCGAGTTCGGCGGCGCCGGGGTCGCCGACCTGATCGCAGCCGCCCGGCGTTAGCCGGCTACCTCGGGTTCCTGTTGACGAACGGAGGCCTCACGACCTCCGCGGTCCCAGTCCGGCCGCGGATGTCGACCTCCAACTTCCGGCCCGGCTCGTACCCGTCGGCCGGGGCCACGTACGCCAGCGCGATCCCGCGCTCGAGCAGCGGGGAGAACGTTCCGCTCGTTACCTCGCCGACCCGCTTGCCGTCGGCGAGAACCGAGCAGTGCGCCCGCGGGATGTGGCGGCGATCCTGCATCAGGAGCCCGCGCAGCCGGCCCGGGATCCCTTCCTCCCGCTGGAGCAGGAGCGCGTCCCGCCCCCGGAAATCGCCCTTGTCGAACGCGATCGTCCACGAGAGCCCGGCCTCGAGCGCCGTCCGCTCCTCGGACAGATCCTGGCCGTAGAGCGGATAGCCCATCTCCAGGCGAAGGACATCCCGGGCGCCGAGCCCGCACGGCTCGATCGCGAATGGCTCGCCGGCGTCCATGAGGGCCCGCCAAAGGTCGAGCGCGATGTCCTGGTAGGTGAACAGCTCGAAGCCGAGCTCGCCGGTGTAGCCGGACCGGGTCAGGATCACCGGACGGCGCCGGTGCTCGGTCTCAGCGCACTCCATGAAGCCCAGGTCGGCGGCCTCCGGGAACAGCGCGCCAACCACCTCCACCGAACGCGGGCCCTGGACGGCGAGGAAACACCAGTCCTGGTGGAAGACGAGGTGCAGCGGCCCGGGAGCGCGCTCCTCTTCGAGCATCCGGAGCACTCTCGTGGCGTTGGCTGCATTCGGTACCACGAAGTACCGCTCGTCGCCCATCCGATACACGATCAGGTCCTCCACGACCCCGCCTCTTTCGTTGAGGACGAGGTTGTAGAGCGCCTGACCCACCCCGATCTTCGTCAGATCGCCGGTCACCACCCGCTGCAGCATCTCGAGAGCGCCCGGGCCCGTGACGTCCACCTTGCCGAGATGCGTCAGATCGAACAGCCCGACGCGCTCCCGGACCGCCCGGTGCTCGGACAGGACGCCCTCGTACTCGATCGGCATCGCCCATCCCGCGAACGGGCCTATTCTCGCGCCGAGCGCCCGGTGCTCGTCCTCGAGCGGCGTGGTTCTCAGGTCGGGATCCGCCATCCGCGCAATCCTACGGAGTGAGCGGCGGGCTGTAACATGCCTTGCGGATGGCCGACGACTTCGACTTAGTGGTTATCGGCGCGGGGACCGGCGGGTACGCCTGCGCCCTGCGAGCCGCCCAGCTCGGCAGGCGCGTGGCCATCGTGGAGCGCGACGAGCGGCTGGGGGGCACGTGCCTGCTGCGCGGCTGCGTCCCCACCAAGGCGCTGCTCCGCTCGGCCGAGGTGATGGACACCATCACTCGCGCGCAGGAGTGGGGTGTCAAGGCGACGGGCGAGGCCGACTGGGACGCCATCAAGGCCTTCGAAGCCCGCATCGTCGACAAGCTCGTCTCGGGCCTCACCGGGCTGGTCAAGACCAGGAAGATCGAGGTCGTCCGGGGCGAGGCCCGGCTCGCCGGCGGGCCGGCCGTCGAGGTGGACGGCCGGCGGCTCACCGCGGGCGACGTGGTGGTCGCGACCGGCTCCGCTCCGAAGCTCCTTCCCGGGCTCGTCATCACCGATAGGATCATCACGAGCGACCAAGCGCTGTTCTACCCGACGATCCCCTCCTCCGCGGTCGTGATCGGCGCGGGCGCCGTGGGCCTCGAGTTCGCCTCGCTCTACCGCTCCTTCGGCGCGGAGGTCACGCTGATCGAGGCGCTGCCGCGGCTCGCGCCGCTCGAGGACGAGGACATCTCGAAGGAGGTCGCGCGCGCGTTCCGCAAGCGCGGGATCCAGGCGTTCGCCGGAGCCAAGGTGCAGGAGGTTCGCGACACCGGGGACCACGTGGAGGTCGCCTACGAGGCCGGCGAGGCGAAGACCGACTCCGCCGACGTCTGCCTCGTCGCCGTCGGCCGCGGACCGGTGACGGAGGGGCTCGGGCTGGAGGCGGCCGGCATCGAGCTCGATCGCGGGTTCGTTAAGGTCGACGGGCAGCTCCAAACCACGGCCGCGCACGTGTGGGCGGTGGGAGACGTGGCCGACACGCCGCTTCAGCTCGCGCACGTCGCGTTCACCGAGGGGATCGCGGTTGCCGAGCGGATCGCCGGGGAGGACGTGGCCGAGATCGACTACGTGGGCATCCCGCGCGTGACGTACAGCAGCCCCGAGATCGCCTCCGTCGGACTGACGGAGGCACAGGCGGTGGAGCGCGGCCACGAGGTCGAGGTCGAGCGCTTCAACTTCCAGGGCATCGGGAAGGCGAACATCATCGGCGAGGGCGGCATCCTGAAGGCCGTCGCTGAAAAGGGCGGCGGTCCGGTGCTCGGCATCCACATGATCGGACCGCACGTGACCGATCTGATCTCCGAGGCCATGCTCATAACGAACTGGGAGGCGGTCCCGGCCGAGGTGGCCGCCCTGATCCACCCCCACCCGTCCCTCTCCGAGGCTGTCGGCGAGGCTCACATGGCGCTCGCGGGCAAGCCCCTGCACTCCGCGTAAGGGAGACTCGAGGTGGCCACCGAGGTGACGGAGCAGCAGGGCGAGGGTGAGGTAGCCGGCGGAGCACCGTCGAAGAACGAGCAGCTGAAGGACATCCTTTACCGGCTGCGCCTCTGCCGCTACTTCGACGAGCGCATGGAGGCCCTCTATCGGCAGGGCCGGCTGCCGGGTGCGATCTACTCCGGCCGTGGCCAGGAGGGCACTCATGTGGGCGCGGCCTACGCGCTCCGGCCGGACGACGCGCTGCTGGTGACCCACCGGGATCTCTCCGCGCAGCTCACGAAGGGCCTCGACCTGAAGCGAGTGATGGCGCAGTTCTGGGGCCGCATCGACGGGTACACACGCGGCCGCGACGGCAACAGCCACATCGGCGACTGGTACGGCAACAAGACCTTCACCGTGCTGTCGATGCTCCCCGACGGCTATCCGGTGGCTTGCGGCATGGCGCTCGCGTACAAGCGCCGGGGCGAGCCGCACATCGCGCTGGCGATCTGCGGCGAGGGCTCGACGTCGAACGGCCGCTGGCACGAGTCGCTGAACGTCTCGGCCATCCACAAGCTGCCGGTGGTGTGGGTCGTGAACAACAACCAGTGGGCGTACTCCACGCCGAACCGGCTGGAGTTCGACGTCCCCACGATCGCGGAGCGTAGCGCCGCCTACGGCATGCCCGGCCGGCGCGTGGACGGGGCCGACGTGCTGGAGGTGTACGGCGCGGTCTCCAAGGCCGTCGAGCGGGCCAGGGCCGGCGACGGGCCGACGCTCATCGAGTCGGTCTCGCTTCGGTGGCGGGGCCACGCCGGCCACGACGCCGCCACGTACGTGCCGAGGGACATGATGGACGAATACACGCAGCACAAGGACCCTGTGAAGCGCTTCGAGGAGTTCCTGCTGGCCAAGGGCATCGTCGACGCGGGCGGCGCGAACGAGATCCAGGAGCGCGTCGAGCGAGAGTTCACCGAGGCCTACGAGTACGCTCAGCGGTCCCCGTTCCCGGTCCCGGAGGACGTTCCGAAGGGCGTGTTCACGGACGACGGCTACTGGCAGAGCGAGCCGAGCCGAGAGGGGGGAACGGGCTGATGGCGCGGGCGGGGCAGCAGGTCGAGGCCGGCGCCGCGGGTCACGGCAACGAGCCACGCGGCAAGCGGACCGATGCCGGCGAGGCCACGTACCTCATCGCCATCGCGGAGGCCCTGTGGGAGGAGATGGAGCGCGACGAAGCCGTCTATCTCCTCGGCGAGGACATCGGCGTCTACGGCGGGGCGTTCAAGGTCACCGAGGGCTTCATCGAGCGGTTCGGCCCGGAACGGGTCATGGACACCCCGATCTGCGAAGAGACCATCGTGGGCATGGCCGTCGGATCGGCCATGGAGGGGATGCGGCCGGTGGCCGAGGTCCAGTACGCCGACTTCATCGCGAACGGCTTCGACGAGCTCGTGAACGTCGCCGGCAAGTACCACTACCGCAGCGGTGTGCCGATCCCGATGGTCGTCCGCGGGCCGTCGGGCGGCGGAGTGCGTGCCAGCGCCTTCCACTCGCAGAACCCCGAGCCCTGGTTCGCGCACACGCCGGGGCTCAAGGTGATCTGCCCCGCCTTTCCCTTCGACGCGAAGGGCCTCCTGAAGTCGGCCGTGCGAGACGACAACCCCTGCGTCTTCTTCGAGCACAAGTGGATCTACCGGCGGATCAAGGAGGTCGTTCCTGAGGACCCAGACTTCCTCGTGCCGATCGGGGAGGCGAAGGTGCAGCGCGAGGGCACCGACGTCTCGATCATCACCTACGGGGCCATGGTGCACCGGGCGCTCGAGGCGGCCGAGGAGATGTCGCACAAGGGCGTCTCGGTCGAGGTCGTCGACCTGCGTACGATCGCCCCGATGGACACCGCGACGATCCTGGAGTCCGTCGTCAAGACCAATCGGGCGCTGGTGCTGTACGAAAGCCACCGGTTCCTCGGCGTTGGAGCCGAGGTCGCCGCGGTCATCGCGGAGGAGGCTTTCGAGAGCCTCGACGCGCCGGTCATGCGCCTGGCCCCTCCGAACGTCCCCGTCCCCTTCTCCCCGGTCCTGGAGGACGCGTTCCTGCCTCAGTCGGCGGACATCGAGGGGGCCATCGAGAGGCTGTCGAGCTGGTGAGCCGAACCCGGGAGGGCCGATGACAACCGTGACCATGCCCCAGCTGGGCGAGACCGTGATCGAGGGGACGATCCTGAAGTGGCTCAAGAAGGAGGGCGACGAGGTCGAGCTCGACGAGCCGCTCTTCGAGATCTCAACGGACAAGGTCGACACCGAGGTTCCCTCGGCGGCGGCAGGAACCCTCACCAAGATCTTGGTCCAGGAGGGCGAGACCGTCGCCGTCGGCACCGCGCTCGCCGAGATCAACGGCGAAGGCGCGGGGGCCGCTCCGTCGGGGGCGGCAGGCGCAGCCACTCGCACCGAGCAGATCGCGTCTGAAGCACCGAACGCGACCGGATCCGGCGACATGGTCGCGGCGTCCGACGTCTCACCTGTCACGGCTCCGACTGCCGCGCCGCCGGCCACGGGCGGGCCGAGGAGCGCGATCCTGTCGCCGCTCGTTCGGAAGCTGGCGGAGGATCACGACGTCGACCTCGCACAAGTCATCGGTACCGGCACCGGAGGTCGCATCAGCAAGAAGGACGTCCTGGCCTTCGTTGCTTCACGGGGGGCGGCCGCTCCCCCGGCAGCTCCGCCCCGAGCGGCCGTGTCCGAAGCCCCGGCGCGAGCGGTTCCACAGCCCGCGACGGCGCAAGGGGGCGAGGAGGTCGTCCCCGTCTCGCACATCCGCAAGGCGATCGCGACGCACATGCGGGCGAGCCTCGATACATCGGCCCGAGCCTGGAACATGGTGGAGATCAACATGGAGCACGTCGCCCGCCTTCGCGAGCGTTCGAAGGAAGCGTTCCGGGCGCGCGAGGGCTTCAACCTCACCTACATGCCGTTCGTGTCCCGCGCGGTCTCCGAGGCGCTGCTCGCCTATCCCATGGTGAACAGCGAGCTCCGCGGCGAGGAGATCGTCGTCCGACACTACGTGAACCTGGGGATCGCAGTGTCGATCGAGGACGGGCTGATCGTCCCCGTGGTGAAGGGGGCCGACACGATGAACCTGGTCGGCCTCGCGCGCGCGATCAATGACGTGGCGACGCGCGCTCGCGCGAAGCAGCTGAAGCCCGATGAGGTCCACGGCGGCACGTTCTCGATCACGAACCCCGGACCCCTCGGCTCGATGCTCTCGGTGCCGATCATCAACCAGCCGCAGACCGGCATCCTGGCGTTCGATTCGGTGGAGAAGCGTCCGGTCGTCATCGACGACGCGATCGCCATCCGGCACATGGTCTACATGTCCATGTCGTGGGACCACCGCGTCATCGACGGCGCCCTGGCCTCCCAGTTCCTGGCCCGCCTGAAGGAGAACTTGGAGACCTGGGACTTCGCCGAGGACCTGGGCCTGTAACGATGACGCGGCCCGGCTGGCTGATGCGGCCGATCGGGCTCGTTCCGTACGCCGCTGCGAACGACGCCATGCACCGGCTGGCCGAGCGCCGCCTGGCCGGCGAGGTTCCCGACACCCTCATCCTGCTGGAGCATTCGCCCGTCTACACTGCCGGACGGCGGTCGAAACCGGAGCATGTCGTGTCGAGCGAGGACGCCATGCGCGCCGCCGGCGCCGAGCTCCATCACATCGACCGGGGCGGTAGCCTCACGTTCCACGGGCCCGGCCAGCTCGTCGGGTATCCGATCCTGGACCTTGGGCCGGGACCCGATGCGGTGAGATATCTCCGGCGCCTCGAAGAGGTCGTGATCCGCGCGGCGGCGGATGCGGGAGTCGAGCTCGACCGAAGCCCGATACAGACCGGCGTGTGGTCGGGCACGCGGAAGGCTTGCGCGATCGGCGTCCGGCTGATGCGCGCACGCGTCACGCTCCACGGCTTCGCCGTGAACTGCACGACCGACCTGTCGTGGTTCGGCGCCATCGTTCCCTGTGGGCTGGCGGACGAGGGCGTGACGTCCCTCTCGGAGCTGTCCGGCCGCGAGGTGTCGGTCGAGGAGATGGCGCCGCTCATTCTTCGTCGCTTCCAGGAGGTCTTCGAGCTGCGATTCGCGCCGTCTCCGGACCGCGAGGCCGGGCAGCTCCAGTCAACGGCGGTCGCCGCGGCCCACGCATGAAGTTTTGCGACCGACGCTGGCCCGCCGGGTCAGGCGTCGGCGGTGAGGATGTACTGCGGCACGCGCTCGAGTCTGCCGAGCGGCCAGCCGGCGGCCACCTCTCGCGCCCACTCGACGTCGCGAAGCCGCTCGATCCGCAGGCGCCGCCAGCCGGCCCCCGCGACCGCGTTCATCAGCGGGACCGGCGAGGGCATCCGCGCGAGCGGTAGCTGCGCCAGCACCTCGGGGTCGTAGTCGGCGTGGTGATCGGGGTGCGCGCCCAGGGCCCTGCGGACGACCCGTGCGGTCTCGCGGCGCGCCCGCTGCACGAGGCTGCGCGACCCGTAGACACCCTCGAGGAGCACGAGGCGGCCGTCCGGAGCCACCTTCCTCCACGCCTCCAGCGCGGCCACCGGATCGGGCGTCGTCCACATCACGTGGCGCTCCATGACCGCGTCGAACGGGCCGGGCGGCGGCTCGGCCGATGAACCGACGACGAACTCGATCGCGAGACCCTGCGCCTCGGCCTTGCGCCTGGCCTTCTCGAGCATCCCCGGCGAGAGGTCCAGCGCCGTGACCCGGTACCCGAGCTGCGCGGCCAGGAGGCTCATCGCGCCCGTGCCCGCCCCGACGTCGAGGACGGAGGTTCCGGGCTCCGGGAGGTGGCGGGAGAGCGCGGCGCGCCAGGCCGCCGCTTCCACCGGATCCGAGGCCGCGTGCGACGCCGTGCGGTCGTAGGTATCCGAGTCCCGGTCCCAGAAGTCCCGGATGCGATCGTGCACGTCGGTCATTTCGCAGTCCTCAGAACAGCGCGTTTGCCAGCTTGCGACGGTACTCGCCGGCGAGCTCGTCCTCGTCCCCGAGCACCGCGAACACGTCCAGAATCGATTCCCGCGCGGCCGGATCGTCGGACAGCGCGCCGAGCATCGCGTCGAGCGCCTCGCGCCACTTGCCCTGCGCCGCAAGGCGTTTCCCCGACGCGAGCGTGCCGGTCTCGTCCAGCTCTGCCCATTCGGCGACGCGGATCCCCGCCAGAACGCGCTCGGCCTCCGGATCGGGCTGCATCGGCGCGAGCACTCCGCGCGCTTCCTCGACGTCCCCGCGCTCGGCGAGGATCCGGCCGAGCCCGAGCTTGGCCGTGCGGTTGTCGGGATCTGTGGCCAGGGCGTCTCGGTAGCCCTGCTCCGCGTCGGCGACGTCTCCCGAGCGCTCCTCCTCGAGGGCCTCTGCAGCGGTATGGTCCGCCTCGGAGGGCAGGAGCTCGTCGACCCAGTCGTTCACCCACTCCTCCGGGTAGGCGCCGATGAAGTGGCTCACGGGCCGGCCGTCGCGGAACGCGACCACGGTGGGGATGCTCTGCACGCCGAACTGCCCCGCGGTGTACGGGTTCGCGTCCACGTCGAGCTTGGCGAGGAGGAACCGGCCGCCCCGATCCTGGGCCGCCTTCTCGAGGATCGGGCCGAGCGTCCTGCACGGCCCGCACCATGACGCCCACAGGTCGACCACCACCGGCCGTCGGTTCGACTCCTCGACAACCGTCTCCATGAAGTCGGCGTCGGTCACCTCGACCACGACCGGTTCGTTCTCCATCACCTGTTCCTGCATGTTGGATGACACCTTCCTCTCAGGTTACCCTCGCTCGCCGCAGCAGCAGCGCGTTCAGGGCGACCAGCAGGCTGGACCCCGACATGGAGAGCGCCGCGATCTCGGGCCGCAGAGTGAGCCCGGCCCAGGCCAGAGCGCCGGCCGCGATCGGTAACGCAAGCGAGTTGTACCCGATGGCCCATCCCAAGTTCTGGCGCATCTTCCGCACCGTCGCGCGTGAGAGCGCCATCGCGGTGGCCACGTCCGCGGGATCGGATCTCATCAGCACCACATCGGCAGTCTCCATTGCGACGTCGGTGCCGGTCCCGATCGCGATCCCGACGTCCGCCCTGGCCAGGGCCGGCGCGTCGTTCACACCGTCGCCCACCATCCCGACCGATCGGCCCTCGGCCTGGAGCGCGGCCACCTGCCGTTCCTTGTCTCCTGGATGAACCTCGGCCAGCACCCGGTCGATTCCCAGCTCGCCGGCCACGCGCTCGGCCGTCGCCCGGTTGTCGCCGGTGAGCATGACGACATCCGCGCCTTCCGCCCCCAGTCGGCTCACCGCATCGCGCGCGCTCGATCGCACGGCATCGGCCAGGGCCAGGACCCCGGCCGCTCGCCCGTCGACCGCCACGAATGCCACCGTTCGCCCCGCGCCCTGCAGCTCCGCGGCCGCGTCCGCCAGCCCGTCGAGCGAGACCCCCTCCTCGCCTAGCAGCCGCCGGCTCCCTACGACTACGCGCCGCCCGTCGGCCTCCGCCACGGCGCCGGCGCCCGCCACCGCCCGGAATCCGGTGGCCTGCGGGACCTGCAGCTCACGCTCCTCCGCCGCCTGCATGATTGCCTGCGCGAGGGGGTGCTCGCTCTCGCGCTCCACGGCGGCCGCCAGCCGGAGCAAGTCGTTCTCCGGGTAACCGTCGGTTCGGATCTCGGCGACGCGCGGCTCTCCGACGGTGAGCGTCCTCGTCTTGTCGAACACCAGGGTTGTGAGCGAGGAGGCCTGCTCCAGGGCTCCGGCGTCCTTGAACAGGATCCCGCGGCGGGCGCCCATACCAGTCCCGACTATTATCGCCGTCGGCGTCGCAAGCCCGAGCGCGTCCGGGCACGCGATCACGACGACGGTGATCGAGAACTGCAGCGCCGTCGCGAACGAGGCCTCGGTCAGGAAGAACCAGACTCCGAACGTGATCAGCCCGCCGGCGAGCGCCACCAGCACGAGCCAGGATGCCGCCCGGTCGGCCAGGCGCTGCGCGGGCGCCTTCGAGTTCTGCGCCGCCTGCACCAGGGCGACGATCTGGGCTAGCGCGGTGTCCGAGCCGACCTTAGTCGCCCGTGCCCGAAGCGCCCCCTCCTTGTTGATCGTCGCGCCGACGAGCTGGTCGCCCGGGCGCTTGGCCACTGGCAGGCTCTCGCCGGTGATCATCGACTCGTCGACGGCGGACTCACCTTCCTCCACCACCGCGTCGACCGGGACCTTCGAGCCGGGCCGAACCAACAGCAGGGCGCCGACCTTCACCTCGGCGGTCGGGACCTCGACCGGCTCGCCGTCCCGGATGACCGCTGCCATCGGAGGCGCGAGGTCCAGGAGTGCGCGGACCGCGTCGCTCGCTCCCGCCCGCGCACGCATCTCCATCCAGTGCCCGAACAGCACGAACGCGGCGAGCAGGCTGACCGCCTCGTAGAAGTGCTCGCCGGGCAGTCCAAGGACGACCAGCACCGAGTAGGTCCAGCCGACGCCGATCGAGGTCGCGACCAAGACCATCATGTCCAGGGTCCGGTTCCGCAAGGCACTCACGGCGCCCCGGAAGAAGATCGCCGACGAATAGAGGACGACCGGCAACGAGAGCGCGAGGGAAACGATGTCGGTGCGGATGCCGAACGGCCCCTCCAGCCTCAGCCCGAAGACATCGGTCGCGATCGGCGAGTACAGGAAGATTGGGATGGAGAACGCCAGGGCGACGAGGAAGCGCCGCCGCATGTCGGCCACCATCCCGGCCATCGACATGCCGGCGTGGCCGCCATGGCCGGTGTGGGCCATCGCGGCGTGCTCGGCGTGGGCCTCGTGCGCCTCCGGGCGGCCCGGCTCCTCCATCGGGTCGCACACGTGACCGGGGACCGACCGGCCGGCGCAGTGGTAGCCGCATTCCTCGACGAATCGTTCGAGGTCGGTGAGGTTCGTAGCGGACGGGTCATAGTGAACCGTCGCCGTCTGGTTGAGCGCGTTGGCCTCGACGTGGATGACTCCGGGACGGAAGGCGAGCCGGCGCTCCACACCCCGCCCGTCCATCACGCCCATGAGGCCGCCAACATGCAGGACTGCCTCCGTCATCGGCGGCGGGTTCGCCGCTGGCGCGTGGGCCTTGTGGGCGCCGTGAGCAGAGTGATCCATCAGCCCCGGAACCGGCGGAGCTTGAGGGAGTTCGTGACCACTGAGACCGACGAGAACGCCATCGCGGCGCCCGCGATGATCGGGTTCAGCAGGCCGAACGCGGCGAGCGGGATCGCCGCGACGTTGTAGCCGAAAGCCCAGAAAAGGTTCTCGACGATCGTCCGGAACGTCTTGCGGGACAACCGGATCGCGCTCACGACTCCGGCGAGATCGCCCTTGATGAGTGTGATGTCGGAGGCCTCGATCGCCACGTCGGTCCCGGTCCCAATCGCGATGCCGAGGTCCGCCTGGGCGAGCGCCGGACCGTCGTTGATCCCGTCGCCGACCATTGCCACCACCTCGCCCTCGGCCTGGAGCCTGCGGATCTCCTCCACCTTCTCCTCGGGGTGCACCTCCGCGAGAACGCGGTCGATTCCGACCCCGCGCGCGATGGCCTCACCGGTCACCCGGTTGTCGCCGGTGATCATCGCGACTTCCACGCCGAGCTCGTGGAGACCGCGCACCGCCTCGGCCGCGCCCTCCTTGAGCGTGTCTGCGACTGCGACGACGCCCACCGCCACGCCGTCCCAGCCCACCCAGAACACCGTGTTTCCTTCGGCCTGCAGCCGCTCGGCCTCTCGCGCCACCGATGGGGGGACCGTGTGCCCGGCCTCCTCGAGGAGCTGTCGCCGCCCCACCAGGACCTCTCGCCCGCCGACGCTCGCGCGAGCGCCTCGCCCGGGAAGCGCTCGGAAGTCCGATGCCTCGGGAACGTCGATGTCGCGGTCCCGTGCTCCGTCCACCACGGCGCGGGCGATCGGATGCTCGCTGAACGCTTCTACGGCCGCCGCCCGTTCCAGTGTCTCGACGCATCCCGAGGCGGCGGTGAGCCGCATCCGCCCTTCGGTGAGCGTCCCGGTCTTGTCGAACACCACCACGTCGATCCGCCGGGTCCGCTCGAGGATCTCGCCGCCCCGGATGATGATGCCGAGCTGCGCCCCTCGACCGGTCCCTACCATGATGGCCGCCGGCGTGGCCAGCCCCATCGCGCACGGGCAGGCGATGATGAGCACGGCCACCGCGGGCACGAGCGCGTCGCGCGCGTCGCCGCTGACCACGAACCACGAGACCGCGGTGACCGCGGCGATGGCGATCACGATCGGAACGAACACGCCCGCGATCCGATCGGCCAAGCGTTGGATGGGCGCCTTCGAGCCCTGAGCCTCCGCCACGAGTCTCACGATCCGCGCCAGCGCGGTGTCGGAGCCGACCCTGGTCGTCCGGACCAGCAGCGTCCCGTCGACGTTCACGGTCGCGCCGGCCACTTCGTCGCCGACGGCTTTCTCCACCGGCACCGACTCGCCGGACCGCATCGACTCGTCGCCGGCGGAGGAGCCCTCCACCCCGACGCCGTCGGCGGGGATCTTCTCGCCGGGCTTGATGCGAAGGAGCCAGCCAACCTGCACCGCATCGGCCGGCACCTTCATCTCTTTGTCGTCCCGCACTACGCGCGCCTCCTTGGCGCCGAGCTCGAGCAGTCGCTTGATGGCCTCCGAGGCGCGACCCTTGGCCCGGGCCTCGAGATACCGCCCGAGGAGCAGGAACGCGATGATCACGGCCGAGGTGTCGAAGTACAGGTCCTCGCGGGCGAACAACGCCCAGACGGAGTACGCGAAGGCGGCGAGCGTGCCGAGCGCGATCAGCGTGTCCATATTTGCGGTGAGTGTTCGAGCCCGGATCGCCGCGCCTTTGAGAAACGGCCAGCCCGCCACGAACTGCACCGGCGTCGCCAGCGCGAAGGCCGTCCACCGGGCCCAGGTGACCTCCATCCCGAACAGCAGCAGGAACAGGACCGTCAGGCCGAGCGGCCAGGCAACGAGGAGCCGGTACAGCCAGGCTCGCTCCTCATGCCTCGCGGCTTCTTCCGCCTCGTCGCGGTGTGGCCGGATGTCGTAGCCGCGCCCCCGCACGGCCTCGCGCAGCGTCTCGAAGGGCGGTGCCTCGTCGGCCAGGCGCACGACGGCCTCGCCGGTCGCGAAGTTCACGGACGCCTCCACCCCAGGCTGCTTGTTGAGCGTCTTCTCTACGCGGGCCGCACACGATCCGCAGGTCATGCCGAGGACGTCGAGCCGGAGCTCGTTCTCACGCTCGAGTGTTCCCTTGGCCACGCGTCCTCACCTCCCCACGAAGCGGCCGACGGCGCTGATGAGCTCTTCGACCTTCTCGTCGCCGTTGCCGTGCTCCAGGCTCTCCCTGACGCAGCTTCGGACGTGGTCGTCGAGCAGGCCCATCCCCACAGCCTTCAGAGCTGCGCCGACGGAGTTCACCTGCGTGAGGATGTCGATGCAGTACTTGTCGTCCTCGACCATGCGCTGGACCCCCCGGACCTGGCCTTCGATCCGCCGGAGCCGCGCCAGCAGGTCTGCTTTCTTGATTGCGTCTCCGTACATGTGGCTTACCCCCAAGCGCCGGCTCTTGTATGCAGCGGCGATTATACCCTAGGGGGGTAGGCTATATCAACTGCCCCCTCTGGCGAGCCCAGGATATATATCTACGACGTTCCGTCGTAGACTAGCGGCGAAGCGCCGCCGCAAGCTGTTCTCTCTGGAGGAGCGAACAAGATGCCTGAGTCGAGAGCCCGCCGCAAGTCGAGGCCAGGATCAAAGCGGCGCGACAAGGCCAGGGAGGCGCGCGCGGTCCACACAGGCGGCCCAGGAGAAGGCTGAAGAGAAGAAGCTCTCCCCTCGCGCATACGCAAGGAGGCGGTTCCTCGGCTGGAGCCTCATCGCTTTGGGGTCGGTGGTCTTTGTTCAGCATCTCATCGAACACATGGGGTTCTTCACGTTGATCTCCCGGGGTCTTGACGATGTGGTGGCGGGCTACCCGCTGGCGGGGGTGCTGGGTGTCGCAGGGGTGATCGTTCTCTCGAGGTGATGAACGGCCGGTCCTCAGCCGCTCGCGGGACCGATCGGCGGCTTGATCGT
>JBQTIP010000322.1:0-2325 GCA_052388025.1 Actinomycetota bacterium | reverse complement strand
CGGCGGCTGCCGCGACGGCCGGGGCCCGCGCACCCTCGAACCGCGCCTCGATCACCGGATGCCTCGGCGTGCCGGCCAGCCGGATGCCGGCTCCGAGGCGCGCCAGCGAGGCCACCGCGGCACCCAGGCAACGACCGAGCACCTTGCCGGCGATCTCCTCGGACATGGAGAACGTGGGGGGGAGCTCGCGGATCTCAATGGATAGCACGGCAGAGGGGGCGCCGGGGTCGAGCGGAAGAGTGGGAGCCGTCTGGGCGCTCGCGGTCGCCGGCCCGACGGGCGTCGCAGCCGCTCCGCGGCCCGCGATCGGAAACTGAAGCACTTTGGCGTCCATCTCTTGCTAGATATCGGTTCGCCGGGGGGCGATCCTGAGCCCGGCACACACCGGACATCGGCGCGGCCGGCCCGGCTACCCGGCGCGTCAGGACTGAGGGCCTCGGGCCACCAGGCGGCAGATCGTGCGCTCGGCGAGCGGCGAGAACTCGGCGAGGCGCATCGGCGGCTTCAGTGCGCCGAGCATTCCCTCCACGAGCCCTCTATGGATGGCGCAGGTGAGCTCTCGATGGTCGTCTACGAGGTCGCGGAACGGGCAGTCGCGCAGCGATACCTCAACCGTCTGCTTGCCGCGCCGGCGGAAACGGGGGTCGAAGCCCGCCTCGGCCATCGCTTCTTGCAGTAGGGCGAGGTTCCGCCTGGCGGGGAGGCGCACGCCCGGCTTCGGGCCGCCCTGCGTGACGAGGTACTGCCCCCACTCGCGGGCCAGCTCCTGCGCGCGCTCTTGAGCCCGACGGCCCCGGAAGAGCCCGAGTAGGATCTCGGCCAGCAACCGGTAGTCGCGCCCCTCCCGCTCCTCCGGCTCCAGCACCGAGTAGAGCGTCTGCGGACGCCCGACTCCCGCGCCCTTTCGGATCTCGCGGGCGACCAGGCCGGCTTCCTCCAGCCGTCGCAGGTGCGGCCGAAGCGTGTTGGGATGCAACGAAAGTCGGGCGGCAACCTCCCTCACCGAAACCGGTCGCCCCGACAGCCGAAGGTATCGGTACAGACGGAACCGCGTGTCGTCGGCGAGCGCCTTGTGGACGCCGAGGGTCTTCGGCTCAGCCATAGGCGTCGACGGCTCCCACGCGGCCGCGTATCATGGGGTCACGGATTAGCACGGTATGCACGGTATGAATCAGCATAATCCGGAAGGAGCTCCGGTGGTCACCGAAGAGCAGGTCCGCACGGCCCTCCGAAACGTCCTGGATCCCGAGATCGGCAAGCCGATCGAGGAGATCGGCATGCTGAAGGGGATCGAGGTCGACGGCGGAAGCGTTCGCGTACACGTCCTCATCACGATCGAGGGATGCCCGCTCAAGGAGCGGATCACGAGCGACGTGACCGCGGCCGTGATGCCGATCGAGGGCGTCGAGCATGTGGACGTCTCGCTCAGCCCCATGAGTCCGGAGGAGCGCGAGGCTCTCGTGGCGAAGCTCCGGGGCGGGCAGGCAGCGCCGGCCCAGCAGCACACGTTCTTCACCTCCGGCAACACAACGGTGATCGCCGTCGCGTCGGGCAAGGGCGGTGTCGGCAAGTCGAGCGTCACGGTGAACGTGGCCGCCGCGCTCGCCGCCCAGGGGTATCGCGTGGGCGTTCTGGACGCCGACGTGTGGGGGTTCTCGGTCCCGCGGATGATGGGCGTCTCCGGCCAGCCGGTCGCGTTCAACAACATGATCATGCCGCTCGAGTCCCACGGCGTGAAGGTCATCTCGATGGGCTTCTTCGTCCCGGAGGAGACCCCGGTCATCTGGCGCGGGCCCATGCTGCACAAGGCGATCGAGCAGTTCCTCGGCGACGTCTATTGGGGGGACCTCGACTTCCTGCTGGCCGATCTGCCGCCGGGAACCGGCGACGTCTCCATCTCGCTCGCGTCCTTCCTGCCGGGGGCGCAGATGCTGGTAGTGACGACGCCGCAGGAGGCCGCGCGAAAGGTCGCGGAGCGCGCCGGCAAGATGGCCGAGCGCACGAACCTCCGACCGATCGGCGTGATCGAGAACATGTCGTACTTCGTGTGCCCGCACTGCGGGGAGCGCGAGGAGATCTTCGGCTCGGGCGGCGGCCGGGAGGCGGCCGAGACGCTCGGTGTACCGCTGCTCGCGCAGGTCCCGCTGATGCCGGCGCTACGCGAAGGGGGCGACCGCGGCATGCCGATCGTCGTCTCCGACCCCGACGCCCCGGCGAGCCTGGCGCTCATGGAAGCGGCCGGCGAGATCGCGCGCTCGACGAGAAGCAAGGTGGGCAAGCCGCTGTCGCTGATCGCCCGCCCGGGCGCCGCGGCGGCGGCCGGCG
>JBQTIP010000321.1:0-2992 GCA_052388025.1 Actinomycetota bacterium | reverse complement strand
GGGATCCCCCGGGGGATCATCGGGCACCGGTTGGACGGATGGGCCGCCCGTGACCTGAACGTCGGAGGGATCGTGGCAGCCTCACCCAACCTCCAGTTCCTGGCGGACTACTTCCACACCGACGTCGACACCGTGAGGCAGATCCTGGAGAGCTGGGGGCCGGGGAAGTTCGACGCCGAACTGATCCTCGACGGGAAGGCCTTCCAGCCCGATGGACGTTCGGCGGCCACGCTCATCCCACCCGCATTCGGTCTGGCCGGCGTGAACGGTGCCACATACACGGGGTGGGGCACCGTCACCTACTGGAACGCCTTCGTTGCGAACCTGGAGATGCACGGGATCGGGACGTTCGTCGATGAGCGACTCAACAACCCGGACCAGTTCCCGCTCGCTGTGGAGAACCACCTGTTCGACGTGCGACCCCCGCCGGGGCAGGAGGACCTGATCACGAGCAAGCTGGCGGCCCTGCACCTCTACCAGCTGGCCATCCCCGCGCCCGAGCCGCCAGCCGGCTCGTTAGACCCCGAGGCCGCCGGGCGGGGGGAGGCGCTGTTCAACGGGGAGGCGCAGTGCTCCACCTGCCACGTGCCGCCCCTGTACACGGAGCCGGGAGAAAACCTGCATCCTGGCAGTCACATCGGCATTGACAACTTCAAGGCGGACCGGTCGCCCACCCACATGTACCGGACCACGCCGCTCGGGGGACTGTGGGCGCACGTAAAGGGCGGGTTCTACCACGACGGGCGCTTCGCGACCCTCATGGCCGTGGTCGACCACTACGACCAGTTCTTCAACCTCGGGCTGACCGAGCAGGAGAAGGGAGACCTCGTCGAGTTCCTGAAGTCGATCTAGCGGCGAGGAGCGAAGGCCGGGGCGCTGGCCTACGGTCCCGCGTGGAAGGGAGACGCGATGAAGCGGGCCGAGAGGGTGATGGTGAAGGTCACGTCTCGCGGCGGAGAGCGGATCCTGGGATGGGCGGCGCTCCTCGCCCTGGCGGCGTCGGGAGTCATGTCCCTCGCGGTCGCGCCGCCCGATGCCGAGCAGGGCGACATCCAGCGGCTCATGTACGCGCACGTCCCCGCGGCCTGGCTCGCCTACCTGGCCTTCGCCGTCGGGTTCTTCGGTAGCGTCGCCTACCTGAAAACCGGAAGGATCCGGTACGACCGTCTCGCCGCGGCCTCAGCTGAGCTCGGGGTGCTGTTCACTTCGCTGGCCATCGCGCTCGGGGCCCTGTGGGGGAAACCGGTCTGGGGGACGTGGTGGACGTGGGATCCCCGCCTCACCACCACTGCGCTCCTGCTCATGATCTACCTGGGCTACCTCGCCATCCGAAAGCTCCCCAACAGCCCGGCCCGGAGAGCGAGATGGGCCGCCGTGATGGGCATCGTGGGGTTCGCCGATGTCCCGATCGTCCACCTGTCGGTGACCTGGTGGCGGTCCCTCCACCAAGAGCCCACCGTGGTCCGCCTCGGGGGTCCAACCATCGCGCCGGTCATGCTGGCGGCCCTCGTCGCGGGCCTCGTTGCCTTCACCCTGGTCTACCTGTACCTGATGGCCCTCCGGCTCCGGGTGGGGAGGCTGGAGGAGCAGGTGAGCGCCGCGGTCCTCTCGCCGGGGCAGGAACAGCGTCCCTCGGCCACCGCTCCGACCCCGGCGGTCACTTCCCCGCTGCCCGAGGAGGTCAGCGCCCGTGGATAACCTTCGATTCGTCGTCGCGGGATACACCCTTGCGGCGCTCGCCCTGGCCACCTACGTGGCCCGGTTGCACCATCGGGCCAGGCGGGCCGCCCGGCGTCGGGTGGCCGTGGACTCGGAACACCCCGCCGGGCAGTGAGCCGGACCCGCCTCATCGTGCCTGGGCTGGTCATCGTCGCGAGCCTGGGTTGGGTGGCGGCCAGGGGGCTCACCGGGAGCCTCGTGTACTACCTCACGCCCACCGACGTCTTGCAGGGACGGGCCGCGGTCGGGGAACGTGTGCGCCTCGGCGGATTCGTTCTGGCCGGCTCCGTGGAGGAGAGCGGGACCCTCATCCGCTTCATGGTCTCCGATGGGACGTCTCGAATGAGCGTGCTTCAGTCGAGCGGGGTTCCGGCGCTCTTCAGGGAAGGCCAAGGTGTGGTGGTTGAGGGGTTCGTGGGACGTGATGGCCTCTTCCACGCCGACACCGTACTGATCAAGCACGACGGCTCGTACGAGCCGCCGACGCAAGGTGAGACGCCTCACTCGGCCGATCTGTCCCAGGGGGAATGAGCCGTGGAGCGCTTGGGGTCCTTTGCGCTGGCGCTTGCCTTCACCCTGGCGCTGTACGGGCTGGTGGCCTCCATCCTCGGCGCCAGACGGCGGTGGCCGGGGCTCGTGGAGAGTGCACGGGCCACGACCTACTCGCTGCTTGGCATGGTCGCGGCCGCCAACGCCATCATGCTCCTCGCCATCTTGTCCAATGACTTCCGCATCCGCTACGTCGCGGAGAACTCGAGCAGGGCCACCCCGACCTTCTTCAAGGTCCTTTCGCTGTGGGCCGCGGACGACGGCTCCCTGCTGTTGTGGAACCTGATCCTCGCCGGGTTCACTGCGGCCGTCGCGTTCCGGTTCCGCCGTAGAGCCGCGGAGACCTTTCCCTGGGCCTTGGCCGTGCTGTTCGGGGTCCACGCCTTCTACCTGTCGCTGGTCCTCTTCGCTACGAATCCGTTCGCCCTGCTGGACCTCCCTCCGTCCGACGGGCAGGGGCCGCCGCCTCTCCTCCAGAACCACCCGCTGATGGCGGTGCACCCGCCCTTTCTCTACCTGGGGTTCATCGGGTTCACCGTCCCCTTCGCCTTCGCCATCTCGGCCCTGGTCACCGGCAGCCTCTCGGATGCGTGGATCCGCATCACGCGGAGGTGGACGCTTGCCGCATGGTGCTTCCTCACCGTCGGTCTGCTCCTCGGCGCCCTGTGGTCCTACGGGGTGTTGGGCTGGGGCGGGTACTGGGCCTGGGATCCGGTGGAGAACG
>JBQTIP010000320.1:0-1752 GCA_052388025.1 Actinomycetota bacterium | reverse complement strand
AGGAGCTGAACGCGATGTTCCCGAGCTCGACCGCGGCCGACTTCGCCCCGCTCGAGGCAGGGATCGTCGACGAGGACACCTATGTCGAGCAGGGCCTCATGTGGAAGGACGCGCACTTCGCGTACCTCGGCTACATCTTCAACACGCTGGGCGTGGAGCCGGACCTGTTGATGCTGGGCAACCCGATCACCGACGAGTTCAGCCACCAGTTCATGGCGCTCGTGACCCCGACGGACATCGACGGGAACCCCAATCCCTTCTTCGACGACGTCACGAACGACGACGTCCCCGCCGGACGGGTGGCCATCCGAGAGGGCTATATCCGCTCCGCATACGAGGAGGCCGACGCGACCCTTGCGCTGGGCCGCGAGCTGATGGACGACCACGCGACGGTGTTCGCCTCTTCGGACCACGGATTCGCGCCGCAGTGGCTCGCGGTGAACGTGAGCAAGGTCCTCGTGGATCTGGGGCTGCAGGGCGCCGAGCAGACCGGCAACTGTCGGAAGGCAGCGTCCGGCTCAACGCTCGCCAAGGAGTGCCACGCGGGCGGCACGTCCCAGATCTACATCAACCTGGCGGGTCGTGACCCAGTCGGAGCGGGAAACATCAACTTGCCGCAGGTTCCGGCCACCGACTACGAGACCGTCCGGACCCAGATCATCGACGCGTTCGAGAACCTCACCGACCCGGCGAACCCTGGCGCGACGGTCGTCGACGCCGTCTTCAAGAAGGAGGAGCTCCGGAACGTCGATGGGTCGGACTCGCTGCACCCGAACCGGAGCGGCGACGTCGTGGTGGTGTTCAGGCCGCCGTATCAGACCGACGCCGCGACGCCCGGGCAGGTCGTCGCCCCGTCGCAGTTCTTCGGGCAGCACGGGTACTTGCCGGACCTCGTCGACCTCGAGGACAACGTCAACATGCACGCGATGTTCCTTGCCTCCGGGCCGGACATCCGCGAGCAGGACCCCCTCGCCGACATCCGGGCCATCGACCTCGCCCCCACGATCGCGTTCCTCATGGACTTCCCCGGCCCCCAGAACGCGCGGGGACGGATCCTGTACGAGCTATTCCCGAGCGGCGGGGCGCTGAAGGAGATCACGATCATCGACATCAGCGACTACCACGGGCAGCTCGTGCCGGTGTCGGAGGCAGCCGACAACGTGCTGGGGACCACCACGCCATTCGGCCCCAGCTTTTCCATCGGCGGCTCGGCCTTCCTGAAGCCATGGTTCGACCTCTACCGAGCGGAGGCGCCCGGGGGCTCGATCACGATCGCAGGGGGGGACTCCGTCGGTGCGACGCCCCCCATCTCGAGCTTCTTCGGCGACACGCCCACGATCGAGCTGATGAACCTGATGGGCTTCGACGCCGACGCGCTGGGCAACCACAACTTCGACGTGGACGAGCAGTACCTCCGCAACACGCTGATCCCGCTCGCCGAGTTCCCCTTCGTGTCGGCGAACATCGTCGACGCCGCCGGGCAGACCCCGGCCGAGTGGTCGCCGTCGGTGGTCTTGAACTTCGACGGGGTCAAGGTGGGGCTCATCGGGTTCTCGAACCCCGACATCCCCGAGCTCACGTTCCCAGGGGCGCTGGGGCCGTTCCAGGTGACGGACCCGCTGGCAGCGGTCAACCGCGAGGCGGGCAGGCTCCGGCGGCTGGGGGTCCGGGTGCTCGCGGCCGTCGGCCACCTCGGTGCCACCGGCGGCACAGTCAACGCGCCGACGGGCCCGCTGATCGACCTCGCCGACA
>JBQTIP010000319.1:0-1633 GCA_052388025.1 Actinomycetota bacterium | reverse complement strand
TCTCGAGCTCGGTCATGTAGCCGTAGCCGCCGTGAACCTGCACCGCGTCGAGGTGGCACCGCACGTTCGCCTCGCTCACGAAAACCTTCGCGACCGCTGCCTCGGTCATCGCGTCGTGCCCCCGATCCATGAGCCAACCCACTCGCAGCACGAGTGCTCTGGAGGCGTCCACGGAGATCTTCATGTTCGCGATCTTGTCGGCCACCGACTCGAACTTCGCGATCGGCTTGCCGAACTGCCTACGCTGCCTCGCGTAGGCGACGCAGGCCTCCATGGTGCGACGCATGGCACCGACCTGGCTCGCCATGATGCAGGCCCGCTCCCAGCGCATGGAGGTCTGGAAGATCTCGCCCCCTTCGCCCTGATGCCCGAGGATCGCGGACTCGGGTACGAAGCAGTCATCCAGGACGACCTCGGACATCGGTGAGGTCCGGAGGCCCATCTTGTCGAGCTCCCGGCTCGTCGAGCACCCCTGGGTCCCGGCCTCGATCAAGAAGGCGGTGAGCCCGTATGGGCCGATCCCCTCCGTGGTCCGGGCGAACACGATGAGAAGGTCGGCCACGGGCGCGTTCGTGATGAACGTCTTTCGGCCGCTCAGGACGAAGCCGCCGTCCGTCGCCTTCCCGCTGGCGCTCATCGCGAAGGCATCCGACCCGGCCTCCGGCTCGGTGATGGCGTGGCAGCCGATGAACCGCCCGGAGCAGAGACCCGGAAGCCATTGAGACTTCTGCTCCTCGCTTCCGAACTGCCAGAGCGGGATCACGCTCGTCCACATGTGCGCGTTGATGGAGAAGACGAGCCCGTTGTCCGCGCAGCCGTAACCGAGGGCTTCGAGGGCCAGCATCGTCGTTACCGTATCGGCTCCGCCGCCCCCCTCTTCCTCGGGGACCGGCAACCCCTGGATCCCGAACTCCCCGCTGCGGTCCCAAGCCTCCCGGGAGAAGGTCCCGGCCCGATCCCGCTCAATCGTCCCGTTCGGGAGGGTTCGCGCGAATCGGTACACCGAGTCGAAGAACTCGGCCTGCTCAGGGGTTACCCACTCCATGGGCGCGCGGGCAGCCGCGCTCACCCCTGCTTGACCCTTCGGTTCACTAGCTGCTCGATGTTTGCGATGGTCCGGAAGTGGTCGGTCGTGATGTCCTCGTCATCGACCTCGATCTGGAATTCCTGCTCAAGGAACGCGACGAGCTGCATGAGCCCGAGGGAATCCATGATGTTGTCGAGCAGTGGCGTGTCGTTCGCGAGCGTCGCGTTCGCGTCGCCGTACAGCAGCTCGTCTCGGATGAAGTCCCTGATGCGGTTCGACACGTCCACGGAGTCCACGGATAGATCCCCCTTATCGCTTGCCCGTCATGAACGGATGCCCGCGGTGCCTGTGAGCATGGCAAGCCCGACCGAGGCAGAGCCTCGAGCTTTCTTAGGCCGCCTGTCCGGACTCACCGAGCTCCACGAGCTTGCGGATCGCGCTCCCCCGACGGCGGAAGCACTGACGCCGGGACAGTTGGAGGGCTCGCGAGATGTCCTCGACCGCGAGCTGCTGCACGTACCATAGGAACAGCAGCTGCCGATCGCGCTCCTCGACGAACTGCATCCTCCGGCAGAGCTCAGTTCGTTCGTCCAGGGTTTCGAGGAG
>JBQTIP010000318.1:0-4127 GCA_052388025.1 Actinomycetota bacterium | reverse complement strand
ATGATCGGGGCGATCTGCGCCGTCTCGGGCCTGCACCCGGACGTCGTGACCGAGGACGTGACCCGCGTGCTCGACGAGTTCGACAAGGCCGGCATCATCGTTTGGGGTGACTGACGACGGCGGCGATGAAGCCCAGGGCCCGTGAGGAGGGCCTCACTATCGCGCATCTCGACCAGGAGGCCGTGATCTACGACGAGCGGAGCGGGGACCTTCACCATCTGAATCCCACGGCCACCCTGGTGTTCCAGCTCCTCGACGGGAGCGCGACGATCAAGGAGCTCTCCGCCGACATCGCCGAAGCCTTCGGGTTGAACCCCGAGGAGGTGGAGGGCCAAGTCCGCTCGCTCGTGCGTCGGTTCCGGAGGGCGGGGCTTCTCGATGGGGGGGTCGCTTCGAAGCGTGGCTGAGGAGCACGACCGTAGTCGGAGGCGGGCGCAGCAGAAGGCCGCCAGTACCTGACTGGACAAACTCGACCGCCTCGGGTGGGCGGCGCATCGAACCTATGAGCTCGGCGCCTCGAGGGTAGGTATCCGCACCACGTCGCCGGCTTTCGGTGACTGGCTGGACGGAGTCCTCGACGGCAAGCGAGTGGAAGATGGGACCGAGACGCACTACTCGGTCGTCCTCCCGCATGAGGTCAGAGCCGAAGAGCGTCGGCTGAACATCCTCTACAAGGGGACGATCACGGTAGTTCGTACTTTCGACCTACCGACGCTGGGGAGGGTCTTACTTGGGGAGCTCGAGTCGCTCTCCTTCCCGAGCAGGGACGACGCCGTCTTCGTGAACGCGAGCACGGCGCGAACGGACGACGCGACGGTGCTGATCCCGGCGCCTCTGGTGCACCATCTGACCCGCCTGCGAAGGCACATCGAGCGCGCCGGCATCTCCGTCTCTCCCGCACAGTCGGTCGCCGTACAGCTTGAATCCGGCAGGTTGACTCCCATCGTCTCAAGGCTGGATGTCCCATCCGATGCGCTCGATCGCTTGCGGCGCTTGGCTCCGACCAACGGGGGCGCGGATGCCAGTATGTTCGTCGAACGCTCGCTCGATGTCGATGCAGTCTGCTGGTTCGCCGAGGTCGACGCTCCGCCGCTCGAGCCGATGTCGCGCGCGCTGACGCTGCATCATCTGGCGACCGAGGCCGTCAACCTCCGCACGATGGGAGGGGTGGCGATCGAGGGGCTTCGGCGGCTCGTGCAGCGAGCGCGCTGCTACGGGCTCGGCGGTGACGACGCCCGGGACATGCTCGAGGCGCTGGGTCGCATCCTTCGCTCGGACCGTTCCTGAATCCCTCTCTCGCGAGCAGCGCTGTCCAGTGCGTTTGACAACCAGTACCCCACGGCTAGGGTGAGGTGCCGAACCTCGGAGAGACCCACCCATCAGGGTATGCGTCAGCACGCCCGGACATGGAGGTCCCATCCCGATGCCCCCCACACCCATTAGCCATCGGCATCTTTCCGGGCGTCGCTTCAGCAGGCGCGACGTCCTTCGCCTGGTCGGTGCCGCCGGCTTCTTCGCCGTCCTACCGGACGCGCTGGTCGCTCCGGCCGCCGGATCCGTCTCCTCCGGCGCCGGTCGCTGGAGCGATCCGGACACCTGGGGCGGGATCGATCCGGGTCCCAACGAGGTCGTCGTCATCAAGAAACGAGTCGTCCTGGACGAGAACGCCCGCGTCGCCGGCGTGATCATCGAGCCCGACGGCGAGCTGGTTTTCGAGCCCGACCACAGCCGGACGCTCAGGTGCGCGGGCAACGTCACCGTCCGTGGGCGGCTCACGATGCGCCCGGCCGGGCCAAAGACGGTCCATCGCCTGATCTTCCCCGGCGTGCATGAGCAGCAATTCGTCGGTGGTGGCCACGAGGTGCTGGATTCCGACGTCGGCCTTTGGGTCATGGATCGCGGAAAGCTCGACGTGGCCGGCGCCGCGAAGGATCCGTGGCTGAGAGCGTCCGGTTCCATCCCCGCGGGGGCCACCGAGATCGGGCTGGCGGGAGTCCCGAACGGGTGGTCGGCCGGGGACGAGGTCGCCATGGCCCCGACGGCCCCCGACGACTACCTCAACTTCGAGATTCGCACGATCACGGACGTCGCGGGGTCCCAAGTTGGCCTGTCCTCACCCACCGATCACCTTCACCCGGCGATCGCGGTGGGCGGGAACCTTCTCGGCGCGGAGGTTCTCAACCTCACCCGCAACGTGCGGATCGAGGGCACCGCGTCCGGAAGGGCCCACGTCTTCCTCCACGTCACCCGACCGCAGACTCTCGAGTACGCGTCGATCCGCCACATGGGGCCGCGGCGCTCACCTGAGGAGAAGATCCTCGGTCGCTACGGCCTGCACTTCCACGAGTGCAATCAAGGTTCGCTGGGCAGCACCGTCGAGGGGGTGGTCATCCGGGACACGGGCAACCACGCGTTCGTCCCTCATCAGTCGCACGGGATAACCCTCGACCGATGCGTCTCGTTCGCCACCCAGGAGCACGCGTTCTGGTGGGATCCACCCGAAAGCAAGACCGTCCGCAACGCGACCAACGGCTCGAAGTGGCTCTCGTGCGTGGCGGCCGATGTCACCGTCGATGGCGACGCCGACAGCTTCTTCACGCTCGCCGGCTTCTCGCACGGGGAGGGCGACGACAACGTCGCGACCGGATGCGTCGCCGTCGGCGTCCGCGGAGGGGTGACCTCATCCGGCTTCCTGTGGCCTGCGAGGGTGATCGCCGACGGGGGTGTGTGGGTCCACGATGACAACGTTGCCCACAACAACAGCAAGCAAGGCGTGTTCGTCTGGCAGAATGCCTCAGTCGTCCACCTGGTGCGAAGGCTCCTCTGCTACAACAACGGCTCGTACGGGATCGATCACGGCGCGTACATCGACCCGTTCCAGTACATCGACTGCACGTTGATCGGGAACGGCCTGGGTGGGGTGCTGCAGCACGCCGGGCAGACGATCCTGGTCCACAAGTACGAGGGGCTCGTCGTCGACTCGGCGGGCCGAGCTCCATACGGCATCACGATCACCAAGCACTCGCTCGGGCCGCCGGGCAGGCCACTGTTCCTCGATTGCGCGATCGAGGGGTACACGCTGAGCACCGTCAATCTGGACGAGCGAACACTCAATCCCGGCTTCTATGACTTCGTGAACGTCACGGTGGCGGGCGCCCGGGATCTAGAGCCCACGGACTTCCACCTCGGGACCATGCATCCCGAGAGCGTCTTTCGAGTGCAGCGACGGGACGGCTCCGCGTATCAGCTGGACGGCCCGAACCTCACCGTGACGGCCATATCCACCTTCTACCCGTGAGACGCCCGCTCGCCTGTGCGGCATTGCTGATCCTGATCGCGACGATCGTCGGATCCACCGGTCTCGGCTATGCGATCGAGGAGACCGACGGGAACGACGTGGCCGGGGTGCTCGACCTTCGGCGGATTACGGCCGACAAGGACGTTGATGACGCCCCGCTCGTGGTGACGATCCGAACCTGGCGGACGTGGGAGCCGAGCGTCCTGCGGGCCGACGGGCTGAACCGGATCACCGTCCGCTTCGACGTCGACGTCGATGGAATCTCCGACTACTCGGGCCGAATCTCGCGTTCGGGCGGGGCCCTGCAGATCACGATCTCCGGTTCGGGGGCGTCGCTGGAGCCGCTCCCGGTTACCCGGCCGAACCAGCGATCCGTGCGCTTCACCGTCCCTGGAAGCTCGCCGGCGAACCCGGACGGGACACTCCAGGTCGCCGCGCGGTCCAGATACGCAACGGGCGCCTCCTGCGATCCCCCGTGCCGGGATCGTATCCCCGACGCGGGATGGATCGCCGTCGTCCCCGGCGGAGGTGGGGACTTCGGCTGCACCCAGGTGATCGGCTTCAGCCAGACCAAGGAGTGGTACTTGGGCGCGCCGGACTTCGAGGACGTCGTCGGGACCGATAGCTGGCAGCTGCTGTGGAAATCGGGCGGGGGGGTGCAGCTGTGGGCCGACCCCGATTTCGCGGGATGGGACGAGCCGATCCAGTCGCCGTGCGCGACGTCGGCGACGAGCCCGGACCGGGTGGTGTTCACGATCAGCGACCGGATCTTCGAGAGCGACACGGATGCATGGGTGGGCCGAATCCTGGCTGCGATCGCCACCATCAG
>JBQTIP010000317.1:0-3049 GCA_052388025.1 Actinomycetota bacterium | reverse complement strand
CCAGACCGAGGGATGGGCACATCTCGGTCATTCTCGGGAGGAGCCGACCGCGGGGCAAGCCGCTCACCGATGCCGGAGGCGGCACCATGCGTCGGCCTGAGGGGCAAGGGGAAGGAGGTGATGGCCTCAGAGGCCTCGTAGGTGCTCAGTTTTCGGCCGGCCGATCCTGCCCAGGTTTCGACCGTCGTTGACAGGCTATCCCGATCTGGCTCAAGAGCCAAGCAGATTCGGACCGCTCCTCGCAAGTCGGGCAGCCGACGGGCAGCGACCTATCGGGCGAATACCCGACAGCGCGCAGAAGGCTCGAGCCATAGGCCCGGGTGTCTCGCCCAATAACGCGCAGATGCGAGCCACCCAGGGTTCGAGGAGGTGAGGGAACCGCCTCACGGAGCTCCGAGCCCTTCTCTTGGCGCTGTCGCCCCCTGCTCTTGCACCCGAGATGTGGTCGGCAGACACTGTGGCCGTGGAGGCGCCGGAGGCCCGGTATGCGAAGAGCGGCGACGTCAGCGTCGCGTACTCCGTCGTGGGTGACGGGCCCTTCGACCTCGTGTTCGTGAGCGGGTGGGTGCTGTCGGTCTTGGAGTCTGCGTGGGAAGGCCCGGCGGCAGACACCCTGAGCAGGCTCGCCTCCTTCTCGCGCCTCATCCTGTTCGACAAGCGGGGGACCGGACTCTCCGATCGCACCACGGGCATCCCCGACCTCGAGACCCGTATGGACGACATCCGCACCGTGATGAACGCCGTGGGGTCGAAACGGGCGGCCATCATGGGCGTCTCTGAGGGCGGGCCCATGACTCTCCTGTTCGCGGCCACCTACCCCGAGCGGACGGCGGCGGCCGTCCTGTACGGCACCGGAGCGTCGAACGTGAAGGCGGAGGACTACCCGTGGGGAGTCTCCCGCGAGGAGGGACTCGAGAAAATCAGGCAGGTGTCCGCGAAGGTGGGGACCCAGGAGTGGCTGGACGAGAAGCTCGAGCAATTCGCGCCGAGCTTCGCCCATGACGAAGGGGTAAAACGGTGGTGGCGGAGATGGGTCCTGACCAGCGCCAGCCCGGGAGCGGTGTTGGCTCTGGCGCGCATGAACGTGGAAATCGACGCCCGCCACACCCTTTCCGCGATCTGCGTTCCGACCCTCGTGATCCACCCCGTCGGGGACGAGGTGGTATACATCGGAGAGGGGCGATACATGGCGGAGCGGATCCCCGGCGCGGAGATGGTGGAGTTGCCGGGCGAGGATCACGCCTGGTGGTTTCGTCCCGAGGAGATCGGGAGAGAGGTCGAGCGGTTCCTCCGTGTCATCTGGGATCGTGGTGAGTGGGACGTCGTCGAGTCGGAGCGCATACTGGCGACCGTCCTCTTCACCGACATCGTGGGCTCGACCGCGAAGCTGGCCGAGGTGGGCGACCGTCACTGGCGGGAACTGCTGCAACAGCACCACGCCCTGGTTCGCCGGCAGCTGGTTCGGTTCTCCGGCCGCGAGATCGATACGGCGGGCGACGGGTTCTTCGCCAGCTTCGACGGCCCGGCGCGGGCGATCCGATGCGCGTGCGCGATCACGGAGGCGGTGCGCGAGCTGGGGTTGGATGTGCGGGCAGGGCTCCACACGGGTGAATGCGAGCTCGTGGAGGGCAAGGTCGGGGGGATCGCCGTGCACATCGGTGCCCGCGTGGCGGCGGAGGCGGCGCCGGGAGAGGTGCTGGTCTCGAGCACGGTGAAGGACCTCGTCGCCGGGTCCGGCATCGGGTTCCGCGAGCGCGGCGTCGCCGAGCTGAAGGGCGTCCCCGGCGAGTGGCGGCTCTACTCGGTCGAACAGGGTGCGGCCGTCGGGTGAGCGCTCGTCTCAGCGCCCTGCGTGCCGCGGACCACGATCGATGACGGCGGAGCGAGTCTTCTCGGGGAGCTTGTCGTAGCTTGTCGTAGATTGCGCAGGGCCTCGAGGGTGATCTCGACCTCGTAGGCTACCTACAGGTGGTCCTTGAGGCGAGGTCGCATGCAAGCCGCCACCTTCGATGCCCCGCCTGCCGATCAAGAGATTGGTGCAAGTGTGGCCGTCGCAAGCAGGTCAAGTCAGCAACATGTTCGGCCTGCCGACAGCACGGAAGCGAATTCAACGGCAACTTGAGAGGCGGCCGTACGAAGCACAAGGCAGGATACGCGATGGCGTGGATGCCTGAGCATCCACGGGCTCGCACCGGCGCTGGCTACGTCTTCGAGCACATCCTCGTGATGGAGGAGTTGCTTGGTCGGCATCGGCTCCAGAACGAGAAGGTCGATCATCGCAATGGGCTCAAGGACGAAATCGCCCGGAGAATCTAGAACTGTGGATTCACCCACAGCTGAGCGGCATCCGATGAGGGATGCCGTCGAGTGGGCGCGGAACCTCAATCGATTCGGAGACCTAGAGTCACCTCCAACAACGTTCAGAGCCGAACCCTGTGCGCTCTTGGACCCGGACGCAAAGAATTCGAACCGCGGCTGAGATTCGCGTCGAGGCCGTGCTCGTCGAGACCACTTCCCCGTCCATCTACCAGCAAATCGCCAGTCGGGCGAGGCGCCTTCGCGAACTGGGGATGAGCTATCGGCACATCGCGCAGGCACTGGGCGTTACGACCAAGACCGCCACGAAGGCTGTCGCTTGGCTCGGTGCAAGGGGCCCCAACGCACCATCGTAATACCCTGTGTCTCATGCTCCGGTCGCGGCGCTGGTGAGAGTCCTCTGGACGGCCTCGTGAATAAGCCGGAGATCGTCCGCCGAGAGCTCAGGCGCTGCGGCAAGTCGGCGAGGGCCACGCCGTCCGTTCCCGCGTCGCGGACCATCGCCTCGATCAGGTGACGGACCGCGAACGCCCGGTGGCGGTCGGCCGAGTAGCCGGCCTGGTGGGCGGCGTCCTGCCGGTTGTCGGCGAGGGAGGGCGTGAACAGGTGCCGATCCTCCTTCCGGACCAGCAGGTCCTCGAGCATCTTGTAGTTGGTGAGCAGGATGTCGGGCGGGTCGGTCCGGATCTGGTCCCGGTTCATCCGCTCCAGTCCTGCCACGGGCGGCTCGGGG
>JBQTIP010000316.1:0-1556 GCA_052388025.1 Actinomycetota bacterium | reverse complement strand
GTGCTGGTCGCCACCGGACGCCGGCCGAACACGGCTCGAATGGGCCTGGAGGAGGCGGGCATCGAAACCGACCGCCCGGGTGCCATCGTGGTCGACGAGCACCTTCGGACGACCAACCCGAGGGTCTTCGCGGCCGGCGACTGCACGCCCGCGCCGCAGTTCGTGTACGTGTCGGCCTACGAGGGCAACCTGGCCGCCGAGAACGCCCTGAACGGGTCCTCCCGGACGGTCGATCTCCGGGCCCTTCCCCGCGTGACGTTCACGGGCCCCCAGATCGCGTCGGCCGGCCTCACGGAGGCCGACGCCCGGGGACAGGGCCGGGCCGTCAAGACGTCGGTCCTGCCGCTTTCGGCGGTCCCGCGGGCCATCGTGAACCGGGAGACGCGCGGTCTGATCAAGATGGTGGCCGACGAGGCCACCGATGAGCTCCTTGGGGTGTCGATCCTGGCTGAGAGCGCCGGCGAAGTCATCCAGTCGGCCGTCCTCGCGATCAAGTTCCGGCTCACCGTCAAGGAGGTGGCGGAGACGTTCCACCCCTACCTCACGATCGCGGAGGGGTTGAAGCTCGCGGCTCAGACATTCACCAAGGACGTGGCGAAGCTCTCCTGCTGCGCGGCCTGAGACTCGAACGGAGGCGGTGGGATGGGCACGAGGGCCGACGACCTCGCCGGTGGTCTGTCGGCGAGGGCCGGATCGTCGGCGTGGCCGGCCTGAGTCTCGAGCCCACGCGGCACGCGCTGCACCTCGCCGGGGTCGAGCTCTTCCTGGTGCGCCGCCGACGCCGTGGGGATCCTCCCCGGGAGCGTGCTGTCCATGGACGATGTCGTCGAGCTGGGTCGCCGGTGGTGGGACGAGTTCCGGTAGCGGCTCCCCGCGAGCTCTCGATCTCGTCGAGCGACTCACGGATCGACGCCCGCCGTGCGTGAGCGACCCTGGTCGCGACGAAGGTCAGTCGGCGGCGGGTCTGCGAGAGGGAGTGAGCAGCGGGCGGGAATCGTAGGGAGCGCGCCGGGCGCCCGTCTCGATGATATGGCAGAACTCCGATTCCTGGAGCCGCCCTTGCGAGAGGGTACGGGCCTTCCGCGCGAGCCGCTCCAGGTCTCGCCGCATCCGCTCCAGGACCGCGATCCGCTGCGATAGATCGGCGGCGTGGCGCTCGATGAGCGAGGCCACATGGGCGCAGGGAGCCTCTCCGCGGTCGCGGAAGGCCAGCACCTCGCGGATCTCACCCAGGGTCAGACCGACCGACTGGGCAGCTCGGATGAAGGCGAGTCGGCCCGCGGCATCGGGTTCGTAGTCCCGGTATCCCACCTCGGTCCGCTCCGGAGGGGGCACCAGCCCGATCTCTTCGTAGTAGCGGATCGTCTTGGTCGGAACGCCCGACCGGTCAGCGAGCTCTCCGATTCGCATGCCTCAATCATACTGGGGTTGACATTCCGGTCGACTGGAAGGCTTACCCTGGCCTCAGATGGAACCAGGAGGTGATCGAGTTGGCGGTCGAGAAGGCCCTCGAGGTCCGGGGCATGACCTGCACGGGCTGCGAGAACGCGGTCCGG
>JBQTIP010000315.1:0-2108 GCA_052388025.1 Actinomycetota bacterium | reverse complement strand
GCCCTCAAGGACACGATCGCCAAGGGTGTACAGCAGGGCTTGTTCGGCTACGCGGCGAAGGGTGAGGCAGGGTACGTGAGCGCAGCGTTCCAGGAGGGGCTGGATCCGGAGGGCGTCGAGTTCTCCGACGACGTCGTGCTGTTGGTTCCCGACCGTGCCCAGGAGGTCAAGGCCGCAGAGCCGACGATCGAAACCCCGGTACCCCCCGCCGGGACGCCGGTGCCGCCGGTTACCGTTGGCCCCGGAGGTGCTGAGCAGGTGTCCATCTTCACTGGCGAGAAGGTGGCGGCTATCCGATGGGAAGGTGAGGTTCCCTGGCAGAAGTGGATCACCTTCTACAACAAGGTCCTCTCCGGCCTAGCCGGCGGTGACCTAAAGGTAACGGTGGAGTTCGAGTCGCGCCCGCCCGAAGGGCTCCTCAAGGAGCGCGTGGAAACCGTCAAGGACAACCTGAGCGAGCTCGGCCTCTCGCCCGACGTCGCAACTGAGGACCAGCCGCCTGAGGACGGCGACGTCTAGCCCGGATACACGTGAGGGCCGCCCTAGTCGCCGCCTGCCGTCGTTTGCGCCACCGACGAGCCACCCTTCCCGGAGGGCTTCGACTAATCCGGCAGGAGGTGAAACGAGATGCTGGTGATCCAGTGCTCACGGTGCGGCCAGCGGGTGAAGGTTCCTCCCGACGAGGTCGGTCTGTGGAGGCGGCCGGACGATTGCAGCCTCTTTCGATTCCCGTGTCCAGAGTGCGGGCTCGAAGGTGGCGGGTGCCTCCAGGAGAGCGACCTCGAGGTCTTGCGGACGGCGGGCGTCCACGGCATCGTCGTGCCGGCCGAGGCGCTCGAGGACCACGGCGGTCCGCCCCTCACGTTGGACGACCTCATCGACCTGCACTTCTTCCTTCAGTCGAAGGGCTGGGAGAAGCGCCTCGCCCGATCGGGAGGCAGGGGCTGGGTTCAGCGCCTCGCTCAGTCGTCGAACAGGCGGCGCGCCGCGGCGTGACGGGTCACGGCAACGACAGTGATGAGACAGATCCGGGTCCAGAAGAACGCCCTGCGGCCCAGGCGGAACCGGTACGAGGTCCTCTCGCCGGACGCGCGAGACCCGGATTATCCTTCGCGTGAAGCGTGCCGCGAGGCGCGCCGCGACCACGGATGCTGGGCGGGAACGCGCCGCGTGAAGGCCGGTGAGATCCCGTGATGCGGGCGTCGAGCGAACGGGCCCGGCGGGGTGGGCACATGGACGTCGACCCATGGACGAGCGTCGCCCGGGTCACGATCGGACCGGGCGGCAGCATCAGCGTGGTGGAGGGTTCAACCTTCCTCATCTCCGACGGCCGGGGTGATGTCCTCCCCGGCGGCGCTCACGGCCTGTTCCATCGGGACACCCGCTTCCTGTCCCGTCTCGAGCTGCTTGTCGACGGCGAGAGACCCGAGGCCCTGGCCGCGAAGACAGTCGACCCCTACTCCGCTCGCTTCGTGCTTCGCCTGCCGTGGGACCGGTCGGGAGAGTCACCGCTCGTTGCCGTCCGCAACCGTTTCGTGGGCGACGGCCTCCACGAGGACCTCGACATCACGAACCACGGCGCCGAGCCCATCGAGCTCACCGTGGAGTTCCGGATCGACGCGGACTTCGCCGACCTGTTCGAGGTCAAGGCATTGGGAGGCCGAGGAAAGCCCGGGGTGATCAGGCGCGTGGTCCCCCGGGAGCGTCTGCTGGAGCTCGAGTACGCGCACGACGGCTTCCGACGGGTTACGGAGGTCCGGCTGACCTCAAGCCCGGAGGAAATCTCGGAGTCGGGTCCGCGGTTCCGCGTGTCGCTGCAGCCGGGGGGCGACCTGGCACACGTGCATCGAGGTCTGTTTGAACCTCGGAACCGAGCGGTGCCTCCCCAAGTGCCGCTGCGACGCCTTCGGGACCCTCGCGGTTCCCCTCGCGAAGCGAGCCGCCGTTTGGCGCGATGGGTTCCCGGCTCTTCGATCGGGCTGGGACGAGCTCAACCACCTGTACCGGCAGAGCGTCGACGACCTCACGGCGCTGCTGATGAACGACCCCGATGGAGAGGGTGATCTCGTCGTGGCGGCCGGTCTCCCGTGGTTCATGACGCTGTTCGG
>JBQTIP010000314.1:0-23489 GCA_052388025.1 Actinomycetota bacterium | reverse complement strand
TCTCGCGGCACCGGCGACACGATCGCCCTCGTCGCGGCGGACGCCCAGGGGAACGCCGTCTCGCTCATCCAGAGCCTCTTCGACGGCTTCGGCTCGGGCATCCTCGAGCCATCGACCGGCATCGTCGCCCACAGCCGGGGGGCGTGCTTCTCGCTCGATCCCTCCTCGCCCAACGCGCTGGCCGGCGGGAAACGTCCGGCGCACACGCTCATGCCGGTCCTCGTGCACCGCGACGGTGGGCTCGCGGCAGTCTGCGGGTCGATGGGCGGATACGCGCAGCCCCAGATCAACGCGTTCTCGATCCTTCGACTGTTCGATCTGGGCCTCACACCCGCGGCGGCGCTCGAGGCCCCCCGCTGGCTCCTCGGAGGCATGGACCCGGAGAACCCGTCGTCGTTCGTGGAGGCGGAGGGTCGCGTGCCGCGGACGGCGTCGCGTGCCTTCGAGGAGGCCGGTTACGAGGTCCGATGGCTCCGCGACCTGGACGAGGCCGCGGGCCACGCCCACCTGATCCGCGTGGGCCCCGACGGCGTGCTGGAAGCAGCCACCGATCCCCGCGCCGACGGTTCGGCCGCGGCGGCCTAGCGGGTTAGCATTGAAGTCTCCGACACCCCCCGGCCGATAACGGATGCAGGACATGAATGACAGCACGCCACCCGAACCACCGGGCGACGCCGAGGCCCGTTACCGCGCGCTGGTCGAGCAGCTCCCCGCCGTGACCTACCTCGACGAGGTGGAACCTTCCGACCGGACGCTCTACATGAGCCCGCAGGTGGAGGCGCTCCTCGGCTACACGCCCGAGGAGATGACCCGGGAGGTCCCGCTCTGGCCCCAGATCATCCATCCCGACGACCGGGAGCGCGTCCTCGCCGAGAGCAAGCGCCACGACGAAACCGGCGATCCCTACGACACGGAGTACCGCCTGATCGCGCGCGACGGGCGGACCGTGTGGATCCACGACCGATCGGTGCTGGTCCGGGGTGAGGACGGCAAGCCGCATTTCTGGCAGGGCGTCCTGGTCGAGATCACCGAGCGCAAACGGACCCAGGAGCTGGAGCGCGCACTGGAGGTGCAGCTCGAGGAGGCCGCCGAGCTCCGCGCGCTCGACGAGATGAAGAACACGTTCCTGCGCGCCGTGTCCCACGACCTCCGAACCCCGCTCGCGGCCATCCTGGGCCTCGCCGTCACGCTGGAGCGTGAGGACCTTCAGCTCGATGCGGCCGAGACGAAGCAGATGGCCGGCCGCATCGTGGTGAACGCCCGCAAGCTCGACCGGCTGGTCAACGACCTCCTCGACATCGATCGGATCGGCCGCGGGATGGTCGAACCGAGCCTGGTCGAGACCGAGCTCGACCGGCTCGTCCGCGAGGTCGTCACCGGGTCGGACCTCATTCCGGGACGCGAGGTCGTGATCGAGACCGAGCCGGTCGTCGTGAACGTGGACCCGTCGAAGGTGGAGCGGATCGTGGAGAACCTGCTCGCCAACACGGCCCGTCACACACCGCCCGGGAGCGGCGTGTGGGTGAGCGTTCGCCCCGAGGAGCACGGCGTCGTGATCGCGGTCGAGGACGACGGACCTGGGGTCCCTCCGGAGCACCGGATCGAGATCTTCGAGCCGTTCCAACAGGGCCCGGGAACGCCGGACCACTCCCCGGGAGTCGGCATCGGCCTCGCGCTCGTCGCCAGGTTCGCGGAGCTCCACGGCGGACACGCGTGGGTGGAGGACCGGGAAGGCGGCGGCGCGTCGTTTCGCGTGTACCTCCCGGAAGCGCCGCCACTCGAAACCTTGCGGGACTGACCGCGCGTCAACCCACGCGCGAGCCTCGTCGTTCGACCGCTCGTCTAGACGATCCTCCGGAGCCTCGCCCTCACGTGGTGGGTGAGCGGGATCTCCTCCATGGCCATCGAGAGCTCGGTGACGAGCGCGTCGCCGTCGAGCTCCATGCGGCGCGCGAGGGCGGTGACGCGCGATCCGGTCGACGTGTAGCGCACCACTGTGGAGGCCACGTCGACGACGGTGCCGGAGACCGTTCCCTCCGCAACCTCCACGATCCCAAGGGGGTGCGCGAAGACGATCTCGACCCGCCCGCCCTGCACCGGGCGGAGGAACCCGCGCTCGAAATGCAGCGGGGCGCCGTCATCGAGCGACCAGCCTCGCTGGGAGTAGAGAAGGAAGGGGTCACCAACGTGCTCGAACGTCATTTCCTCGCCGTAGCGGAAGGGCTCGGTCGTCGGATACTCGCCGTCGCCCTCGCCCCGCCACGTGCCGAGGAGGAACGCGAGCGGCTCCACCTCCGGGTGCAGCGCCGGCTCCATTGAGGCGAACGCTACCACGGGCGCACGAGGGCGCCCGTGGCGCGCCCGTCCGGCGATCAGGCTTCGACCGGCTTGAGCTGCGCGAGCACCTGCTCGCGTGTCACGTCCATGCCGTGGACCTCTTTCCCGTGCTGTTTCACGATGGGGATGAGCTCCTCCTCCGTGCCGCGAGCTGTGAAGCCGCACTCGCAAGTGACCTCCTTCAACATGCGCCCACCTCCTTTCCTGCCGGATACTAGGTCCGGCCCGTTGGCGGATCGTTGGAGACATGTTGGTGTGATGAGTGAACCGCCCCTTCGCATCTACCTGGCCGGGAAGGTCTGCCTCGAGCGCGGGAGCTTGCTCATCCCCGAGCGGCGATTTCCGGGGCCTCAGGGGAGGCTCGTGTTCGCCATGCTCGCCGTCGAGCACGAACGCGCGGTCACTCACGAGGAGATCGCGGATGAGCTTTGGGGCGAGCGCGCGACGAGGGCATGGGACACGGCGCTCCGCGCCATCGTCAGCAGGCTCCGGACGGTGGTCGGCGATGCCGGCCTGGACGCGTCGAAGTCGATCGAGAGCGCCTTCGGCTGTTACCAGCTACGGCTCCCGACCGATGCATGGATCGACCTCGAGGCAGCGGCCGACGCCGTCCACCGGGCCGAGAGCGCCCTCCGGGCCGGGCGGCCTCGAGAGGCCAACGGCTGGGCTCTCGTCGCGTGCTCGGTGACCAGGCGGCCGTTCCTTCCCGGCCAGGAGGGGCCCTGGGCGTCGCGCCGTCGGGCGGCGCTCAGGGACATCCGCGTGCGGGCGCTCGAGTGCCGCGCCGAGATCCTGATCGGGAAGGGAGACCACGCCCTCGCGGCTCGCGACGCGGAGGAGGTACTCGATCTGGAGCCGTTCCGGGAAACCGGATACCAGCTCCTCATGCGTGCGCACGCGGGGGGCGGCAATCCGGCCGAGGCGCTGCGCGCCTTCGAGCGGTGCAGGGCGCTCCTGGCCGACGAGCTCGGCGCCAGCCCCTCGCCCGACACCGAGACGCTCTACCTCGAGATCCTTCGCGCCGGCTGAGCGGCGCGGCTGATAGCGTGGAACGCCCATGCCGACCGTGTCGCGCCTCTCGTTCACGCCGGTCAAGTCCACCCGGCTGCACCACCCCTCCTCGATCCGGCTCGAGCCGCACGGTGCCGTGGGCGATCGCCGGTTCTTCTTCGTGCGCGAGGACGGAGGACTGTTGACGGGGTCGAAGTGCGGGCCGCTCGTCCAGATCGTCGCGGACTACGACCCCAACGCCGAGCGGCTCAAGCTGGCCTTCCCCGACGGGCCCGTCGTTGAGGAAAGCGCTCTGGCGGGACCGGAGGCCATCGAGACGAACTTCTTCGGCCGCACGGTCCCGAGCCATCTGCTCGAGGGACCATGGGCGGAGGCGCTCTCACGACACGCGGAGCGCTCCGTGAGACTCGCGCGCTGCGATCCCCCGGCCGTCGGCACGGACGTACATCCCGTCACCCTCGTGTCGACCGCATCCGTCGAGGAGCTGCGCAGGCAGGCCGGGCGCGCCGAGCCGCTGGACGCCGGGCGGTTCCGGATGCTGATCGAGATCGACGGCTGCTCGCCGCATGAGGAGGACGGCTGGAGCGACCTCCGGGTCCGGGTCGGTGGGGCCGTCGTGCGGGTGCGCGGCCCGGTCCCCAGGTGCGTGGTGACGACGCAGGACCCGGCGACCGGGATCAAGGACTTCGAGACGCTCAAGCAGATCGTCGCATATCGTGGCGTAACCGAGGATCGCGACATCAACTTCGGCATGTATGGGGACGTAGAGACCCCTGGGGGGGTACAGGTGGGCGACGCCGTCGAGCCGATGCCGTGGCGGCCCGCCCGCGATAGGGTGAAGCGAATGTGACCGACGCTCCTCGGGGGTGCGAACGATGAAGATCCGCCGCGTCACGATGATGTCGATCGCCTCCGTCGGCCTGCTGGCGGCCGCGTCGCTGCCCGCCGCACAGGGCGGTGGCGCGCCGCAGTGCCAGGACAAGACGGCCACGATCATCGGCACCTCGGGCGAGGACACGATCCGCGGCACGGACGGCAAGGACGTCATCGTCGCCCTGGGTGGGGACGACGTCGTCCGTGCGAGGGAGGGCAGGGACCTCGTCTGCGGAGGCTCGGGAGCCGACACTCTCTACGGCGCGGACGGCCGCGACGGCCTCCAGGGCGAGGCGGGAGCCGACACGCTGAAGGGCGGAAACGGGAACGACACCCTGGGCGGCGGCGACGGCAACGACACCTGTGTCCAGGGGAGCGGGACCGGCGAGGAGTTCAACTGCGAATGATCTGACTTGCGCGAGTGCTATTCGATCACGCGGCGGCGGAGCGCCGCGGCGACCGCCGATGTCCGGTCCGTGACCCCGAGCTTCTGGAAGATGTGCCCGAGGTGCGCGTTGACCGTCTTCGTGGAGATCCGCAGGTGCTCGGCGATCCGCTTGTTCGTGAAGCCGTCGGCCAGGAGGGCGAGCACTTCGAGCTCCCTGTCGGTGAGTCCTCGGCTCAACACGGTGAGCCTCGAGTCGAGACCCTCTCCGAGTATCCCGACGAGCTGCGGGTCGATCACCATGTGACCGCTCGCAACCAGCCGCACGGTCCTGATCAGCTTCTCGCCGTCGGCCGTCTTCAGCACGTAGCCGCGCGCCCCCGCCCGCACGGCGCTTTCCATGTACTTCCGGTCGTCGTAGGCGGAGAGCATGATGATCCCGACGTCCGGGTGGCGCTCGGCGATCCTGCGGGCCACCTCGAGGCCGTCGATGTCGGGCATCCGGACGTCGAGGAGGATGATGTCGGGTTCCTCGTCCGGCACCTCCATCAACTCGAGCGCCTCGGAGCCGTCGGACGCCTCCCCCACGACCACGACGTCGTCCACGGTCTCGAGGAGTTGGACGAGCCCCTGACGCGCCAGCGGGTGATCGTCGGCGATCCCGACCTTGATGACGTCTTGCACCACGGCGCTTCCCCTCCTGCCCATGCTTCGGTGGCCGCGGTTCCTAGGGTGCGCGGGTCGCATGGGTAGCACCATCGGCCGACCGACGGATTCGAGGCCTAGGTCAACCGACCCTGCCGTGTCGCGGGTCTGACCGATGTCGCCGATACGCGCCACGACTCCGCCTTGACCGCCGACTCACCGTCGCCGGCGGCCGTTGACCTCAGCCGAGAAAGGCCCGGGTCGACGGTGAGGTGAAGGGCTCGCACCGCGTTCGGGTTGGTTGCGTGGTACTCCCCGCCCTTGTGGAACTTGACGAAGCCGGGGTTGGCGAGGCTGGGCGTTGGCGAGGCTGGGCGTTGGCGAGCCGTACGCCCGCCCGTGGCGGAACAGCACATCCTCGGCGATCTCACGGAACCCAAGCCCCCCGATGGGCGAGATGGTGCCTTCGAAGCACAGCTCGATGACGTCGGACGCGATCCCCAGCGCGTCGAAGATCTGAGCCCCCGGTAGGAGTCCACGCAGGAGATTCCATCTTGGAGAGGATCTTCAGAACGCCCTCTTCGACGGCGGAACGATAGTGAAGGAGGGCCTGGGAGACCCCGGTCTCTCGAGCCCGTCCCTCGGCGGCGAGTACCGCCACCGTCGCGAGAGCGAGCCGAGGACAGATGGCCTCCGCTCCGTACCCGAGCAGGCAGGCGAAGTGGTGCGCTTCCCTCGCGTCGTCCGCCTGAACGACGATCGAGGTTCGGGTGCGATGCCCGGCGCGCAGGAGAGCCGTGTTGAGGGCGCCGACCGCCATGAGCGAGGGGATCGGTGCCCGTTCGGGCCCGGCCTCCTCGTCCGAGACCAGGAGGATCCCGCTCCCGCTCTCGGCCGCACTCACCCCGGCGCCGGCCAGTTCCTCCAGAGCCGCGCGGAGACCCGCGGGACCTTCGTCCACCGCCCAGGTCGCGTCCAGGAACACCCCGCCGGGCACTCGAAAGAGCAGGAACGTGTCGTACTCGAGGAGCGCGGCGCCCTCAGGGCGCCAGCATCGCCGAGTCGCTTCCTGCCTCGTCGACGAGCGGCCCGAGGGTTTCCTCGGACCACGCGCCCAGCCGGCCCCGGTGTGAGCGCATCCGGTGGACGTTGCCTGCGATCGTGTTGATCTCTCCGTTGTGGCAGAGCAGCCGGAAGGGTTGGGCTCGCTCCCAGGTCGGTGCCGTATTCGTCGAGTAGCACTGGTGGAAAACCGCGAAGGGCGCCTCCACCATGGCGTCGGTGAGGTCCGGGTAGAACGCCACGAGCTGGTCTGCCGCGACCAGCGCCTTGTAGGTGAGCGTGAGGAAGCTGAACGAGGAGAAGTAGATCCGGCGACCTTCCTCGCTAGCAAGCTGTTCGGCGCGCCGTCGCGCGCGGTGAGCGTGCGTCTCGGCTCGGGCAGTTGAAAGCCCCGGCGGATGCAGGAGCAACGCATGCAGGATTCGGGGCATGGTCTGCCTGGCACGGTCGGCCAAGCTCTCGGGCTTGATCGGGACGTCTCGCCACCCGGGAACCCGCAATCCCTCCGCCGCGGCCGCCGCCTCGACGATGCGGTGCAGATCGCCGCCGGACGTATCGTCCGAGACGAAGGCCACGGCGACGCCGAGCTCTTGGGGGTCGATGCTCGCGCCCAAACGCTGTCCTTCATGAGCGAGGAAGCGCCGGGGAAGCGGGATCAGGATCCCCGCCCCGTCACCGGTCCTGGCGTCGGTGTCGACTGCACCCCGATGCCGCAGGCGTCTCGCTCCTTGCCCAGGAACCCCAACGCGGCTTCCTCCCTTTCTTTCGGAACCCGAGCACCGCGGAAGCCCGCCAAAGAAAAGACCCCTCGCCGAGCGAAGGGTCTGCGGCGCGGGCGGCTTGCCCGGGCCGCGACTATCCGGGCGTAGCCTTCGGCAGGATCTGGCCGACCACGATCCGCGTCTCGCGCTCCATGTTGGGATGGGAGTCTACGGACCCGATCGGTCGTGTCAATGGCCGAGCGCCTTCGAGAAGCATCATGAAACCCAGACTTAACGCGAAGAGGTCCACCCGGCTGGTCGGTGCGCGGACATCCTGGGTGAGTCCAGCTCCCAGCGTTGACGCGGGCGGAAGGGTCCGTCATGCTGGCGCCCGATGAGAACTGACATCCCGGCGACCGAGCTTCGGACCAAGCGCCCCTAGGCGCGACGGGCGAGAGCCGCCCGTTCGCGCCGCAGACCCTTCGCGACCGCGGAGGGTTTTTCGTTTGTCCGGATCGGGCCGAGGCGGCCGCCGGACGTTTGCCGAGGAGGAGGGCATGAGCGAGACGAACACAGGCACGCATTCGCGGCCGGTCGGAGGGACGGGGCGACCGGGGTCCTCGACGCCGGACCCGTGGCCCGACAGCGCCCGGTTCGGGCCTCGGGGCCTGGAGGTAGCGGACGTCCCCGTCGAGTACCTCGCCGCCGAGTACGGCACGCCGCTCCTCGTGGTCGACGAGGAGCACGTCCGGTCCCGCTGCCGGGCCTTCCGGGAGGCCTTCCCGCGGGTCCTATACGCAGTGAAGGCCTTCACCGCCCGCGGCCTCATCCGGATCGCGGCCGAGGAGGGGCTCGGGTTCCTGGTGGCCTCGGGCGGAGAGCTCGCGGCCTGCCTGCACGCCGGGGCCGATCCCTCGTCCATCGCCTTCCACGGCAACAACAAGTCCGACGCCGAGCTGGAGCGGGCCGTGGAAGCCCGCATCGGCTTGGTCATCGCCGACAACCCCGAGGAGATCGCCCGCCTGGACCGCATCGCCGCCGCACGGGACATCCGGCAGCCGGTCCTGGTCCGGGTGATCCCCGGGGTCGCCGCCGGCACCCACAGCTTCATCGAGACCGGAGAGCTCGACTCGAAGTTCGGGACGCCCATCGCCGGGGGCGAGGCCCTGCGCGCGATCGAGCTCGCCGTCGGGTCCCGGGCGCTTGTGTTCCGGGGCCTCCACGCGCACGTCGGCTCCCAGATCCTCGCAGCCGAACCCCACCTACGTACGGTCGACGTCCTCCTGGATCTCGCCGCGGAGGCCCGCGGCGCCGTGGGGGTGGAGGTCGAGGTCCTGGACGTGGGCGGCGGGTTCGGGGCCACCTACACCGACGAGACGGTGCCCGCCATCGCCGAGGTGGCGGGGGCCGTGCTCGCGCGGGCCCGGGAGGGGGCGCTGCGGAGGGGCCTCCCGGTTGCCGAAGTCGTGGTCGAGCCCGGCCGGGCCCTAGTGGCGAACGCCGTGGTGACCCTGTACCGGGTAGGCTCCGTGAAGCGGATCCGGGGCGTGCGGACCTTCGTTGCCGTGGACGGCGGGATGTCCGACAACATCCGCCCGGTGCTGTACGGCGCCCGCTACACGGTCGCGCCGGCCGGTCCCCCACGGGGTGGCCCTTCGGAGCAGGTGACGGTCGTCGGCAAGCACTGCGAGTCCGGCGACGTGCTCGCGAGAGAAGTCGCACTTCCCAATGACACCCGCGCGGGTGAGCTCCTGGCCGTGGCCACCACCGGGGCCTACGGCTACTCCATGGCCAGCAATTACACCCGGGTGGGTCGGCCGGCGGTGGTGGCTGTCAAGGACGGACGGAGCCGGCTGTGGCTCCGCCGAGAGACCGACGACGACCTCGGTCGCCTGGAAGTCGAGGGCTAGGGGCGTCCAGGAGAACCCGGCGGGCTAGTACGAACCTCCGACCGACGGATTCGAGGCCTAGGTGACAACTGGCATCACATCGTTCCGCCGTACATAGCATCACATCGTTCCGCGGAGAAGGCCCGGTTTGTAGCACCACATCGTTCCCCCCCACGACCCTCTCCCCTCAACCAGGGGGAGGGGGTACCGGTGGGAGACGCGGATGAAGGTGCCAGGCGGGGGGCCGTCGCTCGGGTACTGGCGGGAGAGCCCGCAGCGAAGGTGGCGGCGGAGCTTCGCGGGCCACGCCCCCGAGGACCCGAGGACCACCAGCTCCATGGCGAGGGAGTCGACCACATCGCCGGCCGCCGCAGCAACCGTCGGCCACAGGGACGGTGGCGCCCGTCCTGGCGCGCCATGGCGGCGGGCGCTATGGTCCGAGCATGCCGGGCCTGTTCGACAAGCTCACGGGGATCGCCTCCGACGTCAAGAAGGCCGTCGAGAAGAGCGGCATCCTCAAGCAGGGTTCCCGGAAGGCGCCCCCGCGACCGGCGCCCGCCGGCCCCAGCACCCCGGCCGAGAGCGGCTTCGACCGGCTGGTGACGATGGGGTTCGCGGACCCCCGCAGGCTGGTCACCACCCACGAGGTCTCGCAGGCGCTCGGCACCGACGTAGACGGGCCCTCGGCCGAGTTCTCCGATGAGTCCATCTGGGCGGAGTTCCGGGCCCGCGACCACCAGGCCTACCTGTCCGTCCACGTCGCCCAACCGGGCGGGGGGATGCCCCCGAACGCCGACGCCGAGTGGGCGTTCTACGAGGGCGAGTTCCCGGAGCGGACGCCCGTTCCGGACCTCGGCGACGCCGCGTTCCACGGCCGCGACATGCTCTTCGTGCGCAAGGGCGCCCAGGTGCTGTACGTGGAGGGACGCGCCCCCGAGGGCGCCGACCTGTGGAGCGCCGTCGAGAGCATCGGACGCCTGGCCGCCGAACGCCTGTAGCCGCGGCTACCCGTCATCTCCACCGCGATCTCCTCCAACTCCTCCGGTGAGAGCTCCCGGGGAACCTCGCCGCGAGCCACCTTCTCGCTCTGGACGTGATGGCGGACGTCCTCGACCACCTCGGGGTTGCAAGACGAAGCTAACCTGGTACGCCCCCGATAGCGGAGCCTCGGCCGGCTCCGGCCTCGGCGGGATCGTCGCCGAGGGGCTCGACACACGGCTGGGAGTGGCGGCCACCCCCCCCGCCCGCGCCCGAGCAGGCACCGAGGAGCAGAGCGAACAGCATGGGCAACGCCCTTCGGTGCGGCGCATTGGTGGCGGTGGCTCGCGGTCGCATGACCCTGTCTACCGCCTGAGGGGCATCTCGTCCAGCCACGGCTAGCCGGGTCTTCGAAGTGGCGCGGGGAGCCCTCGAACCTCAGACCGGCGGATCGTGAGTCTGCGGGCCACACGCCTCCCAACGCCCTGCACGACCTCGTCAGCTCGGTTCCATCCCGAAGTGAGGAGCGTCCACCCCCGTATCTCGCAGGAACGTCAGGACGGCGGCGACCCTCCGGTGGACCTGGGGCTCGGCTGTGAGCCCGAGCTTCACGAAGATCGCGTTGATGTGTTTCTCAACCGCCGACTCGGAGAGGAACAATGCTTCGGCGATCGCTGAGTTCGTTTTTCCTTGCGCCATCTCGCGAAGCACATCGATCTCTCTTGGGGTGAGCGCGGCGACGGGCGAGTCGGCGAGTCGGGCACGGCGAGCCACGAGCGCCTCCACCACCTTCGGGTCGATGACGGACCGGCCGGCGCAGACCTCGCGAAGCGCTCGCAGCAGCTCGTCGAGGTCTCCGACACGGTCTTTCAGCAAGTAGGCGAGGCCGCTGGTCCCGTTCTTGAGCAGCTCGAAGGCATAGGCCTCCTGAGCGTGTTGGGAGAGCACGACCACACCGACCTCCGGGTGCTCCCGTCGGATGGCGTGGGCCGCCTCGATGCCCTCCATATGGTGGCCGGGCGGCATGCGGATGTCCGTGACGACCGCGTGCGGCCGCAGCCGGTTGACCGCGTCGAGGAGCTCCTCGGCCGTCCCGACCGCCGCAACGACCTCCACCTCACCTGAGTCCTCGAGCAAGCGCCGTGTCCCCTCCCGCACGAGGTAGTTGTCCTCGGCGATCAGCACGCGAAGGGCCTCAGACACCGCTCGGCTCCCTGGCTCGCGCGGGGAGGTCCCCGATCAGGCGCGTGCCTTTGCCCGGCCGAGAGGTGATCCGGAGCGTGCCTCCCACGGCGTCGACCCGATCGCGAAGACCGGTCAGACCGGAGCCGGAAGCGGCGGCCGGGACGAACCCGATGCCGTCGTCCGTCACCTCCGCCAGAAGCCGTCCGGCGACGGAGGAGAGCCTGACCACGGCCCGGGACGCGGATGAGTGTTTCAGCACGTTCGCCAATCCCTCCGAGACCAAGAAGTAGGCCGCCCCTTCGATCTCTTCGGCGAACCTCGCATCGCGAAGATCGGGTTCGGCCTCGATGGCCACGCCGATCGGAAGCCGGGATGCCCGAGCCTCGATCGCCTCCAGCAGCCCACGGTCGCTCAGCACCGACGGGTGGATGCCCTGGGCCAGCTCCCGGATGTCGTCGAGGGTCTGCCGTGCCTCGTGTTGGAGCTCGGCCAACGTGGCGTCGGCCAGCTCCGGATCCCGTCGGAGCTGATTGCGGGCGAGCCGCAGGCTCGCGATGAGGGCCACGATCTCCTGCTGAACGCCGTCGTGGATGTTGCGCTCGATGCGTCGTCGCTCGTGGTCCTGGGCGTGGACGATCCTGGCCCGCGACGCCGACAGCTCCTCGGCCTGCCGACGGATCTCGTCGAGTCGCGCGGAAAGCTCCGCGGCCAGCCTCCCGTTGTGCACGCCCAGGGCGGCCTGCCGGGCGACGCTGGCGAGCAGCTCATGGTCGGCGGGTCCCAGCCGCCCCTCCTCCTTCGGGCCACACTCGATCGCCCCCAGACGCTCCCCACCGTGGGCAAGCGGCACGACGACCTCCGGCGTCGTCGGGTCATCGAGCCCGATCCCGGCCGCCCCAGCCGGCTCGAGCAGCTGCCCGTCGCCATGCAGGTCGAGAACAATGCGGGCCCAGCGGAGGCCAAGGCCTTCCCGGACCGCGGTGGCGATCCGCGGAGCGAGCTCCCCCACGTCGAAGGCGTGCTCGAGCGTCTCCCCGAACCGCGAGAGGAACTCGGTGCCGGACAAGCGCTGCCCGAAGACCAGGCGGCTCGCGCCGCGCTCGAGCCGGCGGCGGGCCGGTTGGAACCCGAGGGTCGCCGTGATCGTGATCACGATGGCGACCCCGATGGGCAGACGGTCCCCGGCCGCGATGCCAAGGGCTGCGGCGATCCCTACGTACACCGACCCGATGAGGAGCCACAGCGTCCCGTACACGAGCGACTTCCGGATGACGAGATCGACGTCCAGCAGTCGATGGCGGAACAGCGCGAACACGGTCGCGGCGAGCGTGACCGTAAGGATCGGGTCGGTCAGGTAGGGAGACACGGCGTTCAGCGTGGAAACCGATACCAGCCCGGAGATCGGAAGGAGCCCGCCGGCCACCTGCAGTGCCAGCATGACCGCGACCGCGTACAGGACCCACTTGATCTGCTGACGCTGCTCGGCCGACGCGCGGCGGAAGCGGAGCAGCAAGAGCACGAGGCCAACGAACAGCAGCTGGATCCTGGCCCCGTAGATGGCCGCCGCAACAGAGCCGACCGGCGCGAGCCACGAGATCGAGAACGGGCTCGGCACCGTGGGCGGGGAGGCGAACGCGTTGTGCGGGAACGACAGCGTGGGCCCGGTCAGCACGATCACAATCGGCGCGATGGCGAGAACCCACAGGGCTCCGAGGACGACGCGTTCGTACCGCCGTCCGTATCTGCCCTCGGGGAACAGCCCGAACAGCCTTGCGGCGACGATCAGCGCGAGGAGGTCCAAGGAGGTCGTCGCCAGGTTCAGCGCCCAGAGGCCCGGGAACAAACCGTACGCGGCGTAGCCGACTCCGATCACCGACTCGGCTCCCAGCGACAGGCCGTACAGCGACCCGGCGACCAGCAGTCGCCGGGCGGTCGGATGCCCGGGGGCCTTCCGGTAGGCGAAGACGCCAACCGCGTAGACCGGGACAGGTTGGAGAAGGAGGAAGAGAAGGACGCTCCAGTAGGGATGAGCGAACCGGACCGGGAGGATGGTGGCGAGCGCGAGCGACATCCCTCCGAGAACCGCCAGCGCGACGAGGGGCATCCGACGCCGTGACATAGACGGATTGTCGGCCAGGCGGAAGGACCGGTCCAGGGGGCGGACCCCAGCTCGCGGCTGCGGCCAGCCACACCCGGGGCGGAGCGCAGCCGCAGGCCTATTCGGGGGCGTGCCGGGTTCACCCCTGCAGGATCCCCACCGTAGCGTCACGGTCGACGGGCGACGGTGTGGAGGTTCGGCCCGGAAGAGGCCGGAACAGGAGGTGAGCAGATGAAACCTGGTGGAGCGCACCGACGCCATCAGAATTTCGGGAAGTGCTCTAAAAGGAGGAGGTCATGAAGAGGAGACTCCGGTTCGTCGCGGCGGCCGTCGCGCTCGTGGGTATCGCGCTCAGTAGCGCCACGATCGTCTCGGCCTCATCCCCCAATATCACCCAGGAGGAGACGACCGTCCTGATCGAAAGGACCACGCACTTGAAGTTCACGGACCTCGGGAAGGCAGGACCCAGCCCCAATGACCTGCTCGCGTTCGCGGACAAGCTGTTCGACGAGACGGGAACGACCAAGGTGGGCACGGACCACATCAATTGCACCGGGAACTTCAAGCTCTTCGTGATCTGCTCTATCGCCCTCGACCTGACCGGCAGGGGACAGATCGTGGTCGAGGGAGCGTTCTTCCTCCCTGTCGATGAGCCCGTGCCGCCGTTCGATGTCGCCGTGACCGGGGGCACCGGGGAGTTCGAGAACGTCCGTGGATCGGTCCACGTGGAGTTCCTGACCCAGACGGACACAAGGCTCACCGTCCATCTGATCCCGTAGCGGCCACCGCCGCCGATCCGCCCGGCCGAACGCTCCGGAGAGCGCTCCGGGCGGGGGGTGGGGGTGTCAGAAGAAGACCAGAAGGGAGGTCGTCATGAACGGTTCTCGTTGGGAGCGGATCGCGGCCGGGACCGGCATCGTCTGGGTCGTCCTGACGGCGGTGGGCAGCATCATCCAGACCAATCCGCCGGGCGTCAACGATCCGGTCGGGAAGATCACCTCGTACTACGTGGTTCACCGCTCGGGCATCTTGCTCGGGGAGTTCCTCATCGGGCTTGGCGGCCTGTTCTTCCTCTGGTTCCTCGGCAGCATGTGGAGCCACTTCCGGCGGGCCGAGGGGGAGCCGGGGCGGGTGTCGGCGGTGGTGTTCGGCGCCGGCGTGTTGACCCTCGCCGTCTTCCTGGTGGAGGGGTCGATGTACACCGCCCTCGCCTACAGGATCGCCCGAGAGGGCGACCCGCGTATCATCCGCGCGGTCTGGGACATGGCGAGCGTTGCGGCCACGTTTCGCGGCTACACCGTGGCGGCCCTCTTCGCGGCCATCGCCGTGGTGGTGCTGCGCACGGGCGCGCTTCCCCGCTGGATCGGCGGAACCGCGGTCGTGCTGGGCCTGCTCCAGATCGTGAGGCCGCTCGGGGTGTTCGCGAACAGCGGCCCGTTCGTCCTGTCCGGCGCGTTCTCGGGGATCGGGTTCGCGCTGGACGGTATCTGGGTCCTCGCAACGAGCTTCCTGCTCGTTCGGGCTCAGCCCTGAGGGACCCGCTCCGGGGTGAGTTCCCGACGCGTGGGTCCACGCTCGGCGTCGTACCTGTGCGGGAGGCATCTTCAGATGCCTCCCGTGCATCATCGGGGTCCGTGGTCGAAGTCCAGCTCCCTCACGGACCCCACGTGCCCGACGCCGAATGGCATTCACGTCAAGGTGGGGGCCTGAGCCTCCTCTCGCGGGAGTTGGCTTCCTCCCAGTTGATCCCTCCCCGGCGTCGATCCTAGCCGCTACTCGGCCTGGCCGAACGCCTTGATCTCCTCCAACTCCTCCGGTGAGAGCTCCCGGGGAACCTCGCCGCGAGCCACCTTCTCGCTCTGGACGTGATGGCGGATGTCCTCGACCACCTCGGGGTTGGCAAGCGTCGTCGTGTCCCCGACATCGGCGAAGTTGGAGATGCCGGCGATGACCCTCCGCATGATCTTCCCCGAGCGGGTCTTCGGCATGTCCGGGACGATCCAGACGTTCTTCGGCCGGGCGATCTTTCCGATCTCGGTGTCGATGGCCTTGGCCACCTTCCCCTCGATATCACCGCTGGCCGTGAACCCCGGCTTCAGCGAGACGTACATCTCGACGGCCCGGCCGCGAAGCTCGTCCATCACCGGGACCGCAGCGGCCTCGGCGACCTCCTCGACCGTGAGGCTCGCCGACTCGAGCTCCTTGGTCCCGAGCCGGTGCCCGGCCACGTTGATCACGTCATCGACCCGGCCGAGGATCCGGAAGTACCCGTCGGCCGCCTGGACCGCACCATCGCCCGCGAAGTACGGCCAGTCGCGCCAGTCCGTGCTCTTCTTGTTCCGGCAGTACTTCTCGTAGTAGATCTGGACGAACCGCTCCGGGTCGCCCCAGATCGTCTGGAAGATGCCGGGCCAGGGGTTGCGTATGCATATGTTGCCGGCCCGTCCGCTGCCGGCTTCGACCACGTTGCCGTCCTCGTCGTAGATCACCGGGTAGACGCCGAGGACCCCCGGGCCGCAGCTGCCGGGCTTCATCGGCTGCAGGGCCGGCAGGGTGCTGCCGAGGAACCCGCCGTTCTCGGTCTGCCACCACGTGTCGACGATCACCGCCTCGCCCTTTCCCACGGCATCGTGGTACCAGCGCCACACGTCCGGCTCGATCGGCTCGCCGACCGTGGTCATGTGCTTGAAGCGGTACCTGTACTTCTTCGGCTCCTCCGGGCCGAGCTTGCGCAGCATGCGGATCGTGGTGGGGGCGGTGTGGAAGATGGTCACCCCGAGCCGCTCGGCGATCCGCCAGGGACGACCGGGGTCCGGATACGTCGGCACGCCCTCGTACATCACGCTCGTCGTCCCGAGCGAGAGCGGCCCGTAGACGATGTAGGAGTGCCCGGTGATCCAGCCGATGTCGGCGAAGCACCAGTACGTGTCCTCGGGGTGGATGTCCTGGTAGTACTTCGAGGTGCCGGTCACGTAGGCGAGGTATCCCCCGGTGCTGTGCTCGCATCCCTTCGGTCGGGCCGTAGTGCCGCTCGTGTACATGAGGAACAGGGGTGCCTCGGCGGGCATGGAGACCGGCTCGACCACGCTCCCGCGGTAGTCCTTCAAGAGCTCGTCGACGAAGAAGTCCCGGCCGGGGACCATCGGGCTCTTCGATGCGTACTGGCCGGGGTGCCGTCGCCAGACCAGGACCTTGTCGACCTCGACGCCGAGCTCGCTTGCCTTCGCCAGCGCCTCGTCGGCCTTGGCCTTGTGGTCGATCAACTCGCCGTTGCGGTAGTAGCCGTCCATGGTCACCAGGATGCGACTTCCCGAGTCGGCGATCCGCTCCCCGCACGCCGCGCCGCTGAATCCCCCGAACACCTCGGAATGGATGACGCCGAGGCGGGCGCAGGCGAGCATGGAAACGGGCAGCTCGGGGACCATGGGCAGGTGAAAGGTCACGAGGTCGCCGACATTCAGCCCGGCGAAGTCCCGGAGCAGGGCGGCGAACTCGTTCACCCGCGTGTAGAGCTCCTGATAGGTGATCGCCTTGGTGTCTTCGTCCTCCGGCTCGGGCACCCAGATGAACGCCGCCTTGTTCCGACTGGACGCCAGGTGGCGGTCGACGCAGTTGTAGGAGGCATTCAGTCGCCCGCCGACGAACCACTTCCAAAACGGCGGGTTGCTGGTGTCGAGCGTGGTGTGCCAGTAGGCGTCCCAGGTGAGCAGGTCAGCGTATTCCTTGAAGCACTCGGGGAATTGCTCCTCGCTGAACCGGTCGAAGATGGCCGGGTCGGCGGCGTTCGCCTGGGCGATGAACGTTGCAGGAGGGTAGTAGTACTCCTCCTCACGCCAGTGAACGGCGATCTGCGCCTCGGAGACTTGCGCCTCCTGTCCTGCCTCCATTGCTCCACCTCCCCTGGAAGACGTAATTGGAGGACCATGAGCTTAGCCCGCGCCCGACCTCGCGGGCAAAAGCACGGCCCCGGCCCCGGATTGATCGAGACGTCTTCGAGGATCCTTCCGGTGAGCCGACTAGAGTCCGCCGAAGTCAGTTCGAGACGATGACAGCGCCAAGCTGTTCGGCGATCTGTTCTGCGAGCAGGCGTCCATCGCCGGTCGTCAGATCGTCGTAGTGCGGGTCGCCCGGCTGCCATGCAGCCGGGTCGGTCGGCATCCGGTCGCCGAACAACACCCACACTCTGCTCGAGGCCGGGAGCAGATCGCCGAGTAGTGGCGAGTCGGCGCCGGCGAGCTCGGCGATACGCGAGCGCCAGAGGAAACCGACCGGTGTGGCGGGTCCGATCCGCCGACCGTGCAGCGCTACCGCCCATTGGCGCGTGCACGCATAGTGCTCCGGCGTCGTCCCAACCAGCTGCGCACGCGCCAGGCCGACCCGCTCCAGCCCCTCGTCCGTGAGGTCGATAAGCGGCAACGAGACGGGCGCCGTTAGCGCGACGAGACCGCGAGGCGCAAGGTGCAGCGACTCCGAGATGATTCGCGTTCCCATCTCGTGGACGTCGTGAAAGGACGTCTCGAGGAGAGCGACAGCCTGCGTCGCCGCCGCATACATCGTCGGCACAACTGTTCCGTCGGCCCGCAATGGTGAGAACCGCGCGTTCCCGAGACCGGAAGCGTTGAAGAGCGCCGGCCAGTGCGCCCGAAGATACGAAGTGTGGAACGTGGCCCCATCCGCAACGCGGGCGAGCCTCAGTCGCCGAAGATCCACGCCCACCGGATCGGGAACCGGGCACTTCGCCGGGTCAAGACACCCCGGCGCAGTCACGCGGCCGAGGCCGCCCGCTGCCGCGCGCCCTCAGCGACACGCTGGGGATCGGAGGTGAGGACCTCCGCTGGAACACGACCATCGAGCCAGGCGGACGGCGTGACGAACCACGCCCATAGCGCCCAACCGTCCTCGCCCACTTCGCGGAGTGCCTTGATCGGTTCACTGACTTCTGGTTTCGGCTGGAACTGCTCATCGAGCAAGAAGGCAGGCACGAGGGTCTCCCCCTCGTGGCCTACGGTGAAGAGACGGTTCGATTTTCGAAGCCGAGAGATCCACTGTCGTGCGTTGTTGCGAGTTATCCCTCGAGCCTCTGCGATCGCAGCCGTGGAGAGCGCGCCCTCTCGAAGCAGGGAGGCTCGAAGCGCGGCGAGTCGGCGAGCCTGTTCGACGGTGGCATACGGGACAGGGTCCAGATCCGCAAGAGATGGGCCAAGCGCCCGAGCGACCTCCTGGCGCGCCTCCGGCGCTCTCCGCTCTTGGAGCAAACCAGCCTGGACGAGCCGGTAGAGGAGGTTTCGAACCCGACTTTCAGAGATGTCAGTCTCATCGGCAATACGGCCAAGCGCTTCAGTCATCAACAGGGCGAAGCGCTGCTGGTCCACCGGCAGCCCACTCAAGGCCGCAAGCATCGACGCCATCTTCCCCGATCCGGCTGGCGCAGACACCGAGGAGCGCCGCTTGCGGCTCGACCTCTGCGCCTCAACGTCCCGGCCCGAATGAGCGACAGCCTTCGAAGTCATTAGCGCGTCCCCTCGGTTCGATTCTGTCACGAGTGTACCACCAGGTCACAAGGCGTTACAAACGCGTCCTCGGGCCGCGCCCTGCCGACCGCTTCCAAGATCGCGGTCCTCGCTTTCTTGCCGAGCCCGCCTTCCAGGACGAACGGTTCCTTGCCGGCCTCCCTGAGGCATTGGGCCAGCCGTTCGACGTGCTCCTTCCACTGGCTGAAAACCAGACAGCGGCGGCCTGTGGCGAGCGCGGCGACGACGTCGCGGGCTGCGATGAACGAGAACAGCGTCGGGACGTTCCGGGCCGCGATGACCGCACAGCCCAAGGACCTCGACCACCTGGGCGCCCTGCTCGAGCAGGCGAAGAACCTCGGCGCGTCCCATGTCGCGTGGCATGTCGGCCTCCCGGTGTTCTCCTGGTTCGTCCACCGAAAGCGTTTCCCGACCAGCCCGGCAATGTCAGGGAGACCCGCCGTCCCCGGAGCCTCTCCTGGTTTCCGAGACCGGGGCGAGGCGCCTTGTCCGTACGTTCGCCACGTCATCGACGAGCAGTCCGCAGCGATCGACGAACGGATTCGCGAGCTCCAGCGGCTCCAAGCTGAGCTTCGCAAGCTCAAGCGCGTGGCCGAAAAGCTCGCCGACGCGCCACCCGACGGCCGCTGCGTCTGCCACATTCTGGAGAACGCGTCACTCGGACCCACGAAGCAAACCGCCTGAGCCCTAGGTTCACCAACGCTCGGACCGGCCAGGCCCTCAACGTTGGCACACCGTTGGCAAATGGGCCCCGTCTTTCCTCATCTTTCCTCATCGTGGGTCGAACACTGGATGCGAAATCCGCCGGCCCTCCGCCACTCGGGTTTGCAGTCAACTGTCCCCGCGTCGAGCCGGCTAAGGAGGGCCACATGTAGGGACACGTCCGCAAGCGCCGAACATGGGAGTTCATCGTCGACATCTGTCCCCACCCCATCAGCGGGAGAAGACGCCAGAAGAGCAAGAGCGGCTTCGCCACGAAGAGGCAGGCGGAGAGTGCCCTGCACGAGTTCATCCGGTACATCGAAGGAGGAGGCGACCCCTCCCCCGAGCGGATCGGCCTGGGCGACTACCTCCACCGCTGGCTCGAGTTTCAGCGCACCCGAGGTATCCGGGCACGAACCTTGGACGGCTACGAGGGCTACATCCGCCGGGAGATCGTCCCGGTCACCGGAGGCCTGGAGGTCGGGAAGGTCAGATCCGGCCACGTCCGAGCGGTCCTCGCCCGGATGCAGCAGCGGGGACTCTCGGCCGCCACCATCGCCCAGGTCCGCAGCGTGCTGGGCTCCGCCCTGCGTCAGGCGGTCGCGGATGGGCTCATCGCCGCCAATCCCGTGGCCGCGGTCAAACGCCCCAGGGTCCAGCGCCCAGAGGTGCACTGGCCGACATCCGCGCGGCTCGGGGCCCTGTTAGAGGCGGCGCTCGACACGGTGTGGGAGGTCCCGATCCTGCTTGCCGTGGTCACCGGAGCCCGCCGTGCGGAGGTCCTCGGCATCTCCTGGGAGGACGTTGACCTCGAGGCGGGCACGATCTCCATCCGCCGCGGAGTCCAGCCGGTTCGCCATCGCGACGGGAGAACCGTGGAGTTCACCGCTTTGAAGACGAAGCGTTCCCGCCGCATCGTTCAGCTTCCCGCCTTCGCCCTGGAGAGGATCCGGCGGCACCGACGCGAACAGCTGAAGCGGCGCACGGCTCTCGGGCCGAGATGGCGCGACCCGCTCGACGAGCTGGGCCGTCCGGTCGCCCTGGTGTGCGACCGCGGGGACGGGTCCTCATTTACCCCGACTCGTTCACCAGCGCGTTCAAGCGACTGGCGCTCAAGGCCGGCTTCCATCCCGACACGCGCCTGCACGACGTGCGCCACGCCGTCGCCACCGAGCTCGGACGACGAGGGGTGCACCCGGTGATCGTCTCGGCGGTCCTCGGCCACACCTCACCGGCGTTCACCATTGCCGTCTACCAACACGCCTGGCAGGAGGGACCAGCGGAGGCGGCCCGAGCCCTGGAGACCGCGCTCCGGCCATCTCGGGCGTTGGCAATCCGTTGGCACGGGAGGGGTTGGGGCGACCCGCAACCCGGAGACTCATCACAAAGTCTCAGCTCAGGAGAGTGGGGCGGGGAGGACTCGAACCTCCGACCGGCGGATTATGAGTCTTACGGCGTCCGTGCTGCCCTGTCCGTCTGGTGCTGCCTGGTGCTGCCCAGTCCAGGTCAGAGGGCTCTTCTCGTGCCGTTCGTGCTGTCCTGTGTCGTCCTGTGCCGTTCCGTTCGGTAGCACGGTGGGTAGCACGGGGCCTCTCGTCGCGCCTCGGAGCAACAGTTGACAGGCCTGCACATACAACCGTATGGTTGTATCAATGCAGCTCGTCCTCGACCACGACCGTATCTTCGGCGCCCTGGGTGACGCCACCCGCCGTGACATCGTGCGCCGCGCGATCGACGGGAAGGAGGGGGTGGCCGAGCTAGCTGAGCACTACGCGATGAGCTTCGCGGCGGCGCAGAAGCACGTCGCCGTCCTCGAGCGGGCCGGCCTCGTCAGCAAGCATCGCATCGGACGGCGGAAGGTCGTCCGCACCAACCTCGAGGGGCTCCGCGTGGCGCGGCGCTTGCTCGACCGATACGAGGAGCTGTGGCGCGAGCGCGTCGAGCGTATGGACCGGCTCCTCAGCGAATCGCCGAAGGAGGGAGACCGATGACCGTCACCGCAATCCGCAAGGACCCTCGGTCGCGCACGATGACGCTGGAAGCCGAGTTCGACGCCTCGCCGGAGCGGGTCTGGCAGCTCTGGGCCGATCCGCGCCAGCTCGAGCGCTGGTGGGGACCGCCGACCTACCCGGCGACGGTCGATGCTCACGACCTGCGCCCCGGCGGCCGGGTCACCTACCACATGACCGGCCCGGAGGGCGATCAGCCACGCGGGTTCTGGGACGTGGACGAGGTCCAGCCTCCGCACCGGCTCGTCTTTCGCGATGGCTTCGCCAACGAGGACGGCACGCCGAACACCGAGCTCCCCATGACGACCGCACGGGTGACCATCAAGGAGATCGGCGGCGGGAAGACCCGGATGTCGATCGAGAGTGAGTTTCCGACCGTCGAGGCCATGGAGCAGCTCGCCGCCATGGGCATGGAGGAGGGCCTGACGCAGGCCGTCGGCCAGATCGACGCGATCCTCGCCGAGGATCCGCTCAGGGCTCGGTGAGGCCGGCGATGTCTGCCGTGAACTTCGACATCAGCATGTCGCTGGACGGCTACATCGCCGCCCCCAACCGGCGGCCAGAGGAACCCCTGGGCGACAACGGGGAGCGGCTCCACGACTGGGCGTTCAGCGGCGACCCCGTCGGGAGCGAGGTGCTGACCAAGGGTGTCGCGTCGACCGGGGTGGTGATCTGCGGCCGGCGCACGTACGACGACTCCATCAGGTTCTGGGGACCCGACGGCCCGACCGGCCCAGCCCGGCTGCCGGTCTTCGTCGTCTCGCACGACGCGCCGGCCAATGTCCCAGAGGGCGGCGTCTACCACTTCGTCTCGGGCGGGATCGAGCATGCGTTGGCCGAGGCGAAGGCCGCGGCCGGCGACAAGAACGTGTCCGTGATGGGTGGCGCCGACATCGGCCAGCAGTTCATCCGCGGCGGCCTGGTCGATGAGCTGTCGATCCACCTGGTGCCCGTGATGTTCGGCGGCGGCACGCGCATGTTCGAGAACCTGGGCGAGCAGTTCCGACAGCTCGAGGTCATCGAGGTCGTTCCGGGGCCGACCGCCACTCACCTCCGGTACCGGCTCCGATGAGAGAGCTGACACGTTGACCCACGACTCGACGGCAAGGAGCAGTAACGATGCGGAAGATCATCGAGCAGGCAGTAGTCACCCTGGACGGCCAGGTCAGCACGCCGCAGGACTGGCTCCCCACCAGGTGGGCCGGCGAGTTCGAACAGCTTTCCAAGGACCTGCTCTTCTCCGTCCATGCGCTCCTCTACGGGCGAGTCAGTTACGAGAACCATGCCGAGGTATGGCCGACCCTGGAGGAGGCAGGATCGACGTCAAGCAGCTCGACAACGGCATTCTCGGCCTCACCTACGTTCCGGCCACCCGCTAGCACGTGGAAGGCACGTGTGACAGATATCGGCCCCGCATCCTCCTCGCGGTCTCGGATCGTTCGCAAGTCGACGAGTGGCCCATCGATGCGTCCGGTCACGTTTCATGGCCGCGGAGCGGCGTTGTGGAGAGAGCCACGCCGGCCGATGAGATCCACCATCGGCATCGGTCCAACGTGCAGGACGTGAACAACCATACGGGAGGTGCACCATGACCGGGACGATGACGGAGCCCATAGGCCGAGCCCTGGAGGTCCCCGGCGCAGTCTTGACGTACGACGTCCGGCGCAACGATTCGAGCACTGACCCGATCCTGCTGTTGATCGGGTCACCGATGGGCGCCGCCGGGTTCGGCACGCTTGCGCAGCACTTCACCGACCGCACGGTCGTGACCTACGACCCCCGCGGGTCGGAGCGGAGCAAGCGCACCGACGGCGCGGCGCAGAACACGGTCGAGGAACACGCCGACGATCTGCATCGGCTCATCTCCGCGATCGATGCCGGGCCGGTCGACCTCTTCGCCAGCAGCGGGGGCGCGGTGAACGCGCTGGCCCTGGTGGCCGAGCACCCGGAGCAGGTGCGGACGCTCATCGCGCACGAACCGCCACTTCCCGCGGTGCTCCCCGATCGCGAGCGGGCGCTGGCCGCGAGCCGCGACATCCACGAGACCTACATGCGCAGCGGGTTGGGTGCGGGGATGGCGAAG
>JBQTIP010000313.1:0-2552 GCA_052388025.1 Actinomycetota bacterium | reverse complement strand
GCCCAGAAGACGTCGCCGCTCGGCAGCACGAACATCCGTGGGTACAGGTCCATGTGCATGTTCGCGCTGGCGGGGAGCCGCGAGATCCGTCCGTTGGCCGGGTTGTATCGCTCCACCCACTTGATCGAAGGCTCGTCCTCGAAGGCCCATCCGGAGAAGATCAGCATCTTCCCGCTCGGGAGCTCGGTGACCGTGGGGTACCACCGCGCGTACCTCATCGGCTCCGCCCGTGACCACGAATCGGTGGCCGGGTCGAAGACATCCACCTTCTTCGTTCCGTCGAGGCCGTGGGCCTCCCACCGTGTGCCGCCCACGACCAGGACACGCCCGTCGGGAAGCACCGAGTGCCCCGAGCAGAACAGGTCGCGCTTGCGATCGAGACTCACGTCGACGATGTCGCCGCCAACCGGGTCCCATAACTTCGCCCGTGTCCCGGGCTGGGAAGGGTAGTCGAAGAGCAGGACCCGGCCGTCCCGCAGCAGCGTCGCGTGGATCCCGATCACGCCGAGGTCGAACGGCGCGCCCCACTCCCCGACCTGGCCGGGATCGGCGCTCGCGGCCTGAACGGAAAGCGAGGCCTGCGAGACGAGGAGGATGGGGAGAGCGATCAGCGAGCGGCGCAGTCGCTGCCGGCTCGGACGCCTTCCCACGGCACCCCCTCCGTCTCGCAGGCCTTCGCTAACTACATATCGGCAGCCAGGCTATCCCAAACTTGAGCGCTGGCGGACCGGATGTCGGCGCCGTGTGGCGGCCGGGATCAGTGGAACGAGTGCCCGCATGCGCACGAGCCCTGCGCGACGGGGTTGTCGATCGTGAAGCCCGAGGCCTCCAGGCTGTCGACGAAGTCGATCTTGGCCTCGGAGAGGTAGGGGACGCTCATCTTGTCCAGGACGATCCGGACGCCGAACTGCTCCTCGGTCACGTCCTTCTCCGAGAGCTGGTCGTCCAGGTACATCGAGTAGCGGAGGCCGGAGCAACCGCCGGGCTGGACGGCCACGCGGAGGGCGATGTCGGCTCGCCCCTCCTCCTCCACCAGCTCCTTCACCTTGCCGGCGGCGATCTCGGTCAGCTGGATCATCGGTCCCTTCTCCGGTCCGGGATCTGGCGTTCCCTCCGATTGTACCGGGAAGCGCCGCGAGATCCGACCCCTCGCGGTCAGGTTTCCGTGAACGCCGCCGGGGTGGCTCCTGCGGCTCGCCGAAGCTCTTCGGGCGCGAGGGGGAACACCGAGTCCGGCGTCCCGGCCGCCGCCCACACCTCTTCGTAGCCGAGGAGGTCCTCGTCGAGCAGGCTCCGAACTGTCCCGGGGTGGCCGAAGGGCGGGGTGCCGCCCACGGCAAAGCCGGTGGCGGCCCGCGCTTCCTCCGGCGTCGCCTGGCGAATCTCGGTCGCGCCCAGGAGTGCCGCGAGGCGGGTCGGGTCGACGCGGTTCGCCCCCGACGTGAGCGCGAGGACCGGCTCTCCGTCGGCCATGAACACGAGCGACTTCACGATCTGGCCCACATCGCACCCAATCGCGCGAGCGGCGTCGGCCGCCGTCTTGGTTCCCTGCGGGAACCGCCGCACGTCGAATCGGACCCCCAGGGCCCGCGCGGCCTCCTCGAAGCGTTCGATGGCCCGGCTCATACGCCGCGAGCCTAATCGGCTCGGCTGCCTGCCGCCGAGGCAGCTATCGCAGTAGCCGGCGGACCAGCGCGTCTACCGCTGGGCCTCGGGACTAGGCGAAGCCCCCGTAGTCCTCGCCGCCGAGCTCGAGGCCGACGAACCCCGCCGCGGCCAGGTCGAACCCCTCTGGGAACGTCACCCGGAAGCTCGCCGTCTCGCCGTCGGCGATCGGAGCCGCGCCGTCAGCCATCGCGTCCACTCGATCGCCCGTGGACGGGTCGAGCGAGTAGAGGCCGGGCGCGCCAACCTCATTGCCGGAGTTGTTCCTCACCTCGAGCGTCCCCGAGGTGCCGCTCACCGTGAAGCTTGCCTCGAGGCCGTTGTTCACGTAGGAGTAGGTCTTCGACGACCCGGCGCCGCCGTCGCCACCGCTGTTGGCGGCGCCCGAGGCTCCGTTACCCGACGAGTCGCCACCGCCACCACCGCATGCCGCAGCGAGGAAACCACCGACCAATAGCACCACGAGCGTCCGTCGCATTGGCGCATCCCCCTCTTCCGGAACCCGACGTATCGAGGTATCGGCAGCGCCGGCATGACCTTGACCATCGCACCGCGGATGGCCCGGCTCATGCGCCCGGGTATCTAGCTCGGACGGGCAAGCTCGGAGCCGCGTCCGGCCAGCTCCTCGGCCAGGTCCTCGAGCAACAACCTCGCCTCGCCCATTGCCCGATCGAGGCCGAACCGCTCCGCGAGCGACGCCACCGTGACGCCCTCGGGACGGACCTCCGCCTGCCCGCACAACACGGCGACCGGGACACCGGCCCGTCGGGCGGTCCGGATGACCCCCGCGGGAGTCTTTCCGTGGAGCGACTGCTGATCCAGCTTCCCCTCCCCAGTGATGACCAGGTCGGCGCCACGCAGTCGCTCCGGCAGCCCAACCGCGTCCA
>JBQTIP010000312.1:0-4381 GCA_052388025.1 Actinomycetota bacterium | reverse complement strand
GCGGACAGCGTTCCGATCGGCAGCTAGGCCGGCCTCGGCGTGGCTGCGGCATGGTCCGCGGTCGCGCTGCTAACGGCGATGGGGCTCGTGCGCCGCCGCGACGCCTAGCCCAGAAAGGCCACGAGCGATCCCTCATGGCTGGCTCGCCGGCGGTCGATCGAACGGTGGCGCTCGGCACGCACGGCTCAGCAGCGGGGAAGAATAGTGGAGTCATCGGGGAGGGCTGGCCGTCAGGGACTCGGTCTATTCGATGGCTGCCTGATCGGCCGACGCCCAGGGCTCCAATGTCGCGGGCGCCTTCGTCTGTCTCGACCGATGGCCGTAGCTGGGATCGAGCCCGTCACCGGTGTTAGCGCTTGCGGTATCCCTCCCGCCGAAGCTTCGCGTGACGACCGCTGAGACGGAACACATGCCCTTCTACCTGCGGGAATTTTTTCGAGTACTGTCCAGTTGGGTGCACTAGCCTAAATCCGCAGGTCACGGCCTTTCGTCACTCTCGACGATGGGCTGAGAGCGACGAAGAGCACAGCTCAGCTGCGCCGCTCGAGCGCCGCAGCGATCTCATCGAGATGCTCGTTCCGGTGCTCGGCGCGGACGGGGTGGATCGGGCTCGCCGGGTCGCGGGGGGCCATCCGACCCAGCGGCAACTCAGCGACCCGCGCATCTGCTCGCTCAGCCATGAGCAGCGCCAGTTCTGCCGCAGCTCGAGGGGGGGGGGGGGCCAGTCCCTCGATCACGAGTCGCGAGGTGTCGTTGAGCCAGTCGCCCTCGGGCTCTTCATCCGACGGCACCCATGGCTCTTCGCGATCGATCTTCTCCGCGAAGACGACGACGCGGGCGTCCCACCAGGCCATGTGCGCCAGGACGCCAGCTACCGACCAATACTCGTTCACGTGTGTGGTCAGCGAGTCCTCGTCCAGTCCCTGGACGAGGTCACGCAGCCGTTCACGTCCCCGGCGGTTGGTCTCGATGTAGGAGCGATCCTCCATCCCCTCATGCTACCCGCTACTTCACGTCGGCATGTACCGGTGCCACAGCGAGTCGTGGCAATCGCGACATAGAGTCATGCATCGTCCGGAGCCACGAGCCGCCGCCGTCGGCGACTGTCGTCGGTGTCGCTCGCCCGCCAGGCGGGGATGCGATCCCAGGCCAACGCCGAGACCCCTCCGGCGAACAAGCCACCACTTGCGAGCATCAGGAACGCCCCGACGTTCATCCCCTCGCCCCAGTGGTCGCTCGGGCGACGTCGAACCTCTCAGCGCCTCGCTCGGCGGGAGACGCCGACGTGGCCGGATCGAGTGCGCGCCTTCGGCTGAGGGTCCTCCACAGCCGCCGGATGCGCGCCGCCTGCCACATGGCGATCCCGGTGACGACGAGCACCGGAAGGACGACGAAGGGGACGACGTCTTGGAGCTGTGTCCCGGTGGGCGCGTACAGGTAGCCGATCAGGACGAGCGCGGCGATCAGATGGACCCCACGCTGCACCTTTCGTTGCTGAGCTGCGGTCATCGCTCTCTCCCTTCGGGTCTTGTGGCTGGAGGCGAGCCTGCTTCGAGCCTCGTGCAGAGCTCACCGAGCACGCGAGCGGTCGTTTCCAGCTCGGCGCGACGCAGCCCCGCCGCGAGCTGGTTGACCCAGGCCGCCTGCTTCTGGTCGATCGCCTGGTACGTGGCGCCGCCGTGCTCGGTGAGGCAGACGAGCTGCGAGCGGCGGTGATCGGAGTTCGGCGCAAGCTCGACCAGTCCGTCCGCGAGGAGGCGATGGACGGTCGTGTGCACCGTCTGGCGCGTGAGGCCCATGCGCCGGGCGATCTGAGGCACGGTGAGCGGCCGCTGCGCGAGCGCCCCCAGCACCTGCCAGCGTGCCGACGTGAGGTCATGCTCGGCTGCGAGCTGGTCCCCGGCCGCCTGCAGCAGCCCGTTGGCGCGAAAGGTCGAGAGGATCACCTCGGTCGCCGTCTCCCCTGTGGGTGTTCGGTGGGTGGCTGTCTTTCGTATCATGTCAGAACTCTGACATATCGTCTTGTATCTGTCAACTGGACGAGCCGCGACTCCTGAACCAGATCCGCCGCGGGATCCCTGCCCTTCTACCTGCGGACATTTTTTCGAGTACTGTCCAGTGGCGGAGAAATTGAGGAGAGCGACTCCACGATTTCTCCACGGTGCACCCAACAGGCATCGACGGTCCCCCGTCACTGTGGACCGACTAGCGGGCGGGGGAGATATCCGCGAAGGGGCTCGGTCGCATCCAGGTGGGGAACGCCTTGACCAGGCCGGCTGGGCCTTCCACGCGGCAGCGACCGGAGCGCAGCGCCTCTTGAAAGGGGATCCGCCTCAGATTCCACTTTACGAGCGTCTCCGCGTCCGTCGTGACGATCACGTCTTCGGTCCGTCCCGGGTATGACGTGCAGAGCTCGGCACGGGGACGCTGCAGCAGCATCCAAAACCGCCGCATCGGCTTGCCCCGCAGGTCGAAGCGAACGACGACCCCCCGCCGGGGGACCTTTTCGAGATCGACGAGTCGGCTGGTCGCCCACAGGACGTAGGCAGGGTCGAGGTGATGTGGCTCGATCTCGAGCCACCGCGCCCCCCACTCTCCCATGGCGTCGCACACCGCCTTGAGCTCGCGACCGCTAGCCGTTAGCTCGTACACGGAGCCCCGTCCATTCTCCTTCGGACCCCTCGCGACGATGCCGTACCGCTCGAGCAGCTCGAGGCGTTCGGCCAGGAGCGCCTTCGGGATCCCCGGAGCTCCCTCCCGCAACTCGGTGAACGTGCGACACCCGGTCGCAAGGTTCCGCACGATGATTGGGGTCCAGCGTTCGGCGAAGAACTCGGACGTCCGGGCGATCGGACAGTATTGGCCGTAGCTCTTCATGGAGTGAGTCTCTCCCGCTCCCGCCAGGGGGGCAAGTTCAGTTTTTGGGATTGCCACCAGGAGCGAGGCCGCGCATGCTCACAACGCATCCAGAAGGGGCCGCAGGGGTCCGAGAAGGGAGGGCGCTGCCATGGAAGGGTGTTTCCTGGATGACGGCCAAGGTGAGGTCGCGGATCTCGGGGTCGTGAGCATGCGGCTAATCATCTCGAAGGCCCAGACGAACGGGGCCTTCGGGGTGGCGGAGTTCCGCGGGGCCGAGGGCCCTTGGACCGTGCTCCACGTCCACCGGCACATGGAGGAGTCGTTCTACGTGATCGAGGGCACCTTCGCCTTCACCTGTGGCGATCTTGAGGTCGAGGCGAACGAGGGCGCGTTCCTGATGGTCCCGCGAGGTACGCCGCACGTCATGCGCGCTGGACCGGGCGGCGGGAGACTGCTCGCCCTGTTCGCTCCGGCGGGACTCGAGGACTTGTTCCTAGAGCTGGGACGGCTGCCGGCGGACAGCATCACGGATCCGGACGTCAGAGCCGAGATCGCCAGTCGCCACGACTCGATCCCGGTCTGACCGGAGCGGTCATCGCATGCTACCCCGCCAGTAGCCCTCACGGCGCTGCCTCGCGTGGCGGGGGCTGAGAGCGAAGACATGGCCCCCTACCTGCGGACATGTCTTCGAGTACTGTCCAGTTGGGTGCACCATCCGGGTGTCGCGTTCAGGGTCATGCTGGACGTTCCGGGGTCACCTGATCGAGACCGTCAGGGGCGTCGACTACCGTGCGGGCCGACGTCTGACAGGCAAGCCGTCCGCTCCGCTTTGAGGTGCCGACTTGGCAAAGCCGTCCGCCCCGCGTAACATCCGAGGCCGTCCGGTGCGTGTTGGCGCACCTGGAGATTGGGGGGGACCGCATGGACGCGTACGCCTTCGTTTTCCCGATCCTGCCGGGTAGGGCGGAAGCAGGACGGGCGTTCGCGAAGGAGATCACCGGTCGTGAGATGCGCGCCTCGCGAGAGCCGATCGGCGTGACTCGAGAGACGGTCTGGCTCCACTCGACGCCGATGGGGGATTTCGGGATCGTTCTGCTCGAGGGCGAGGACGTGGCCGAAGCGAACCGCCGGTTCGCGGCCTCGACCGACCCATTCGACGTGTGGTTCAAGGAAACCATGCTGGACATCAGCGGTGTCGACTTCGGACAGCCGATCCCCGCGATGTCCGAGGTCCTCATCGACTATCGCGGCTGACGCTGCTACACGACGAACGCGCAGCCGTCCCAGAGCGCCTCGACGCGGCGGCGGAACCAGCCCACGACCTGGACCTGCATGGAAGCAGCCCTCATCCAAACACACGCAGTAGGCGATCTCGTGTCGTCTCCGCGGCGTTCGTGGGCGCTGCCGGTACGAGCATCGCGAGCCCCACGAGCGGTCAGATCCACTTGCGGAAGAGGTTCGTTCGTCCCCTACTGTCTGCCCCCTGTCTTCGTTCACTCATTGCCGCTACCTCTCCCTGCCT
>JBQTIP010000311.1:0-2280 GCA_052388025.1 Actinomycetota bacterium | reverse complement strand
CGGAGAACTCGACGCCCTCCGGATCCAGCCCCTCCTGGAACGCTGCGCTCACGTACCCTGCCTCACCCTTCGCCGCGTAGCCGAACAAGCCCTGCTGTACACCCTTGGCGATCGTGTCCTTGAGGGCTGCGGAATCGAGCAACCGCGTGAAGGACGGCGAAGCGAAGACGGCGTCGCGAAGCTCCTTCGTCGACCACTCGGCCGTTCGCTCCGTACCCGACACGGGCCAGTTCTGGGCCACTCGGCTCGGCGCGAGGGACTCCGTCAGCTCGTCCGCCTGCCTGAGCCGGCCCTGGATGAGGACCTGCAGGGATTGCGCGGCGCTCGAGTGCACGAGACCCAGGTCCTCCTCCGCCAGAGAGCCGTCATGGCCCAGGTAGGCGAGCCACCGGTATGCGCGCCAGACCGCCTCGTCCAGGTCGCGGCCTGCCCGCCGCCGGTGCTGATCGAGCTCCGCCCGCTGGGCCTCGTCGTATTCGCGACTCTCGGCCTCCTCTTCCAGGCTCTGCCAGGCGAGGTGCCCGCGGGCCGCGTCGAGAAGCGACCCTGACTGGTCCGACGAAGACCACATGAGGGCGTTGCGGAACCGTCGAGGCGACGCTCCGTACTCACCCATCCACTGACCCACCAGGGTCCGAATGCTCTCGCCCCAAGATTGGTCCGGACCCAGCACGATGAGCCGTAGCGAAGGCGTGTCGGGGATCTCTCGGGGCTCCTGTGGGAAGAACACCAGCTCGAAGGCCCTGGCGGCCCCCTTCGTGTCGGAGAACACCCTGCGCACCGCGGCTCGCGCGTGCTCCTCGACGTCGGCCGGGTCCAGCGCGGCCCGCCGGTCGGCCAGCCGCTTGAGGAGGTTCTCCTTGGTCGAGAAGCGGTACTCGCCGCCGTCCACCGTCAGGAAGTAGCAGGTGTCGCGGAGGGTCTCGAGCGCCGTCTCGACGTTTCCGATCTCCAGATCCGGATCGCCGACCGCGAGGCGAACCTCGGGCAGCGTGGCCCGATCCTTGACCTGGCCGCCGCTCGACTCGAAGAAGATGGCCGACGCCACCTTGCGGTGGATGCGGCTGCGCCGAAGAGTCTCGGGGGCCTCGGCATCCAGCCGCTCGGCGTGAGCCTGCTCGCCGGCGATGTCGGAGATGATCGCGGCCTGCAGGGCGTCGTTTCCGACCGCCTCGAGAACCGCCGCCCGGAAGAACTGATCATCGAGAGGCGCCGTGCCCAGCGTGACGAGTGAGTCCTCGTGCGCCCCCTTGAAACCCTCCTCGTAGGCGATCGATACCCACTGGGCCAGCAATCGAAGGACCCCCCGGGTGCGCTGGAACGAGGGGAGCGCCTGCCACTTCCGCTCGAACACGGAGAGCACCGTCGGATGGAACGGATAGGTCGCGGAGAACACCTCCTCGGCGTTGTCCACCGGGAACCACGCGGGGACCAAGTCGCGGTGGTCGGTGAGCCAGCGGGCGAACGCCTTGGCAGTTGCCTGTACCTCCGACGCGTTCCCCGGATCGTCGAAGAGCCGACGGCGGACGATCTCGGGGATCTCCAGGTCCTTCGCCAGCACATAAGGCTCGGCCACGCGGGTCGTCACCTTCGACAGGCGGCGGAAGTCGCCCTCGTCCTCGGCCGACATCTCCTCTTCGGACTTCGGCAGGGAAACCACGACGCAGAGCCCATCGCGGGCGTCGGCCTCTTCGGTCAGGGCATGGATGAACTCGTAGAACTGGGAGGCGAGCGTGGATTCCTCGACCGCAATTGCGCGGGCGGCGGTGACGAAGTTCATGACCTCGTCCATCAGGATGAGCACCGGACGGTCCGCCGGAAGGAACTTGCGGATCACCTCCTTGCCCGGCCGCACGCGAGCCGCGTCCTGCGCGGCGACTACCTCGAACAGTGCCCGGTCGCCTGTCTGCTGTGCGAGCTGCCAGCCGATCTCCCCCCAAGGGGTGAGCCGCTGAGGTTCTCCCTTTCCGCCGCGACCTCCGAGGGCGTCCCAGTCGGTCCCGACGAACACGGCCACGCTCGCCGCAGGCACCTCGCCGAGCTGCGCGGGCTCGAGCAACCCTCGGACCCTGGGGAGCTCACTCGCGTCGGGTCCGAGCCGAGCGAGGTGGTAGAGAAGCGTGAGCGCGTGGGTCTTCCCGCCACCGAACCCCGTGACCAGGTTGAGGACTGCGTTAGCACCCTCGCGCTCACCCGCCAGCCGTCGGAGGACCTCACCCGCGAAGCGCTTCAGCCCATCAGTGAGATAGGTGCGGGAGAGAAACCGCTCGGGATCAAGGT
>JBQTIP010000310.1:0-17073 GCA_052388025.1 Actinomycetota bacterium | reverse complement strand
GTGCCCCCGCTCCCCCCCCCCGGGGCCCCCCCCCGCCCCGTGGCCGGGGGGGGCCCGTATCTCGCCCGCCCCCCCCCGCGCCCGGGGGCCCCGCGACGCGAACCGCTTGAGCAGCGCCTTCTTCCGGGTGGGGCCCACGCCGGGAACATCGTCGAGCGGCGAAGCCAGGGCGCGCTTCGCCCGCTTCTTCCTGTGATACGTCACGGCGAAACGGTGAGCTTCGTCCCGTAGGTGCTGCAGGACGAACAAGGCCTGCGAGCCCCGAGTGATCCGCAGGGAATCCGGCCGGCCCGGGAAGTAGATCTCCTCCAGCCGCTTCGCGAGCCCCACGGCCGGGATCCGAAGTCCGGCTTCGTCCAGCACCCGCGTCGCGACCGAGAGCTGTCCCCGGCCGCCGTCGACCACGACCAGCGCGGGCGGGTAGGCGAACCGGCGGCGCTGCGCCGGCTCGCCCTGCTGCGGCTGGTGGAGCCGCGCGAACCGCCGGCGGAGGATCTCTTCCATGCTTGCGAGATCGTCCTGGCCGGGAACGCCCTTGATCTCGAAGCGTCGGTAGTCGGATCGCTTCGGGAGGCCGTCCTCGAACACGACCATCGACCCGACCTTGTCGCTGGGACCCAGGTTCGAGACGTCGTAGCACTCGATCCGGAGCGGTGCCCGCTCGAGCCCCAACACGTTCCCCAGCTCCACCAGTGCTCGGGACCGCGCTCCGAAATCGGAGGCCCGTTTCAGCTTGTGCCTGGCGAACGCGTCACGCGCGTTCTGCGTGACGACCTCCTGGAGCCGCCGCTTCGCTCCGCGCTCGGGAACCCCGATCGAGACGCGGCCCCCCCGCCGTTCGGAGAGCCATCGCTCGAGCACCTCGCGGTCGGCCGGCTCCTCGGGCAGCAGTACCCGCGGGGGGACCTCCTCGCGCTCCATGTAGAGCTCACGCACGAACGACGAGAGGAGCTGCCGCCGGTCGAGCTCCTCCACGCGGTCGACGACCCAGCCCTTTCGCCCCATCACCCGCCCGCGGCGGACGAAGAAGGCCTGGACCGCCGCCTCGAGATCGTCGTCGACCAGCCCGATCACGTCGAGGTTCTCCTCTTGGGTGAGGACCATCTCCTGGCTCTCCATCGCCCGTCGCGCGGCGGCGAGCTGGTCCCGAAGCTTGGCGGCCTGCTCGTACTCTCGCCGCGCCGACGCATCGCGCATCTCGCCCTCCAGCCGCGTGAGGACCGGTCGCTCGTTTCCCGCGAGGAAGTCGGCGAGCGCGTCGACCTGCCCCCGGTAGCTCTCGTCGGTGACCCCGGTGGCCTCTGGGACGCAGGGGCCGGCGCAACGGCCGATGTCGTAGTACAGGCACGGGCGCCGCGCTCGCGCCCGCTGGTCGAAGAAGGCGTTCGAGCAGGTCCGCACCGGGAACACTCGCGTCAGCGCGTCGAGCGTCTGCCGGATGGCGTATGCGTGGCCGTACGGCCCGAAGTACCGGACGTTCTTCCGTTTGGTTCCCCGCAGGACCTGGGCGCGCGGCCATCGCTCCCCCACCGTCAGCGCCAGGTACGGATAGGACTTGTCGTCGCGGTAGCGGATGTTGAAGCGGGGACGGTGCTCCTTGATCAGGTTGTACTCGAGCATGAGGGCGTCGACCTCGCCCGAGGCCGTGATCCACTCCACAACGGCGGCGGTGGCCAGCATGGACTCCGTGCGCGGATGCTGGGGCTTTCCCCAGTACGTCGCGAGCCGCTTGCGGAGGGACCGGGCCTTCCCGACGTAGACGACCCGGCCGTCGGCGTCCCGGAAGAGGTAGGCGCCGGGCTCGTCGGGGACGGTGGAGGTCTCCGGTCGAGGGACGCTCATGCCCTCATTGTAGGTGCGGGATTTCCGGGGAACCGGAAGCCAGCCCCGGATTCCACGACTACTTCACGACGAAGGTCCCGTTCATCTGCGGCGGGTGGACGTCGCATTGGAAGTAGTACTCCCCGGCCGCCAGCGGCCCCCCCGTGTACTCCATCGTGGCCACGCCATTGAAGATGTCCCCACGGAGCAGCGGGGACGTAAGCTCGCTCGGACTCGGATAGATCGCCACGTTGTGTGCCGTGCCGGCATCCTGGTTGTCGAACACGATGGTGAACGGCGCATCGGCCGGCGCTGCCAGGCAGTCCGTGTCGAAGGCGATGCCGAGGGCCACCACGCTGACCGTGTCTCCGTCCGGCTCGCACGCGGCGGGAGGCGCGGTCGTCGGCGCGCCGGTCGTCGGCGCACCGGTCGTCGGCGCCAGGGGCTCGCCGGTGGGGCTCGTGTTCGCCAGGGCTAACCCGCTCACGTCGCCGTAGGTGCCCATCGCGAGGTTCTGCCCGGCCGAGTCGTACCAGGCCACGAAGACGCTCGCGCCGTCGGAGGTGACGGCGAGGCTCGGGCTGAGGCCGTCTCGCGTGTCGCCGGTCTCGATCGGCTGGAACTGGCCGCCCTCGTTCGAAGCGAGGACCACGGAATCCGAGCCCGCGTCGCGCCAGGCAACGTAGATCGCGCCCTCCTCGTCCACGTCGAGGGACGTGGACGCCCCTTCGGACGATGAGGTCTCGCTCGATACGTCGGCCACGTCGGTCGTCTGCCAGAGGCCGCCGGCCGATCGGGCAACGACCACTGAGCCGCCCGCGTAGTACGAGAGATGGAGGTTGCCCTCCCCGTCCACCGCCATCGATAGCCCTTGCCCGCCATCGCCCACGGTCTGGAGGGCTCCTCCCTCCGGCTCCGCGACGGACACGGACCGTCCGCCGTCCGTGTAGGCGACCATCGGCGATCCCCCGGCGGCGATGCCGATCGCAGTCCGGCACGTCGCGCACGCCTCCACGCTCGCTACGCCGGGGAGCGTGATCGTGGTCCAGAGGCCGCTTTCCACCGTCGCGGCGCGGACCGTCGAGCCCTCAAGACCTCTCGTGTAGTAGGCGATCCACGGGTTCCCCGAGTCGTCGACGGTGATCGACGGGCCGCTCACCGATCCGCCGCGCGTGACCTGTTGCACCACGAAGCCGCCGCCGGCGTTGGTTGCGTACCAGAGGCCGTTGATGTCGCCCCAGACGACGTGAAGCTTGCCTTCGCCGTCGGCCGCCATCGCGAGCCCCCGAGCGCTGCCGGGGCTCAGCCCGGTTACGCCGCTGCCGAAGGCGGGCGCGAAGGGCACGTCGACGTTCGCGATCTCCTCCGCGATCGCCACCGCACCGCGCGTCCAGACGCCACCCTCCAGGCTTGCCAGCAGCACGCCCGGGACCGAGGGCGCGCCGATCGGACGCTGAATCGGCACCTGGCCCTCGGCGGGCTCCTCTGGGAACCCGAAATACGCAATGAACGGGACACCGTCGGAAGTCACCGCGATCGCGGGATCGGCGCCCACGTTGTCGAGGAAGTCGGCGACCTGCGGAACGAACGCCCTCCCGGACCCGAAAGAAACCTGAGCCACCCGAGGCTCCGAGCAGGAGGCGGCGAGCAGCCCGAGAGCGAACGCGACGATCGGGAGTCTCTGGGACACAGCGGGCGGAATCCTAGCAAGGTTCATTCGGGTCGATCGCGAGGCCGGTCAGGCATCCTGCGGGACGCGCTCATGCGCAAGCGGGAGGGCCCCCAGCACCTCGGCGAGGAATAGCCCCGTGTGCGAGTCAGAATCCGCTGCGACCGCATCCGGCGGGCCTGCTACCACGACCTCCCCTCCCGCGTCTCCGCCCTCGGGGCCGAGGTCGATGATCCAGTCCGCCGTCTTGATGACGTCGAGGTTGTGCTCGATCACAAGGACGGTGTTCCCGGTGGACACCAGCCGCTGAAGCACCGAGAGGAGCTTGCGGACGTCCTCGAAGTGCAGGCCGGTCGTCGGCTCGTCGAGCACGTAGAGCGTGTTCCCGGTGGCGCGCTTCTGAAGCTCCGACGAGAGCTTGATCCGCTGCGCCTCGCCGCCGGAGAGCGTCGGGGCCGGCTGCCCGAGCTTCACGTAGCCGAGACCGACGTCGGACAGCGTCTGGAGGTGCCGCGCGATGACCGGGATGTTGCGGAAGAACTCGAGGCCCTCGTCGACGCTCATCTCGAGAACATCGGCGATGGTCCGGTTCTTGTACCTCACCTCGAGCGTCTCGCGGTTGTATCGCTTCCCCTTTCACACCTCGCACTTTACATATACATCCGGCAGGAAGTGCATCTCGATCTTGATCTGCCCGTCGCCCGCGCAGTTCTCGCACCTGCCTCCCCGAACGTTGAACGAGAACCGGCCCGGCTTGTACCCGCGGACCCGCGCCTCCGGCACCTGGGAGAACAGGTCGCGAACGTGGTCGAACACACCCGTGTAAGTGGCCGCGTTCGAACGGGGTGTCCGCCCGATCGGCGACTGGTCGATGTCGATGACCTTGTCGATCCGCTCCCAGCCGGTGAGCTTGCGGTGCTTGCCCGGGAGCAGGCGGGACCGGTAGACGCGCTGCATGAGCGCCCGGAGCAGCACCTCCTGGACCAGCGTGGACTTCCCCGAGCCCGAGACCCCGGTGACGCAGACGAAGAGGCCGAGCGGGACGGCAACGTCGATGTCCTTCAGGTTGTGCTGACGAGCCCCCAGGATCTTGAGCCAGCGGTCTCCGGGCGCACGCCGGACCTCGGGTGTTGGGATCCGGCGGCGGCCCGACAGGAAGGCCCCCGTAAGCGAGCCCTCGTCTTCCAGCAATCCCTTCAGATCGCCGGCGTAGACGACCTCGCCCCCCTCGTTGCCGGCCCCGGGCCCAATGTCGACGATGTGGTCGGCAGCGTTGATGGTGGCCTCGTCGTGCTCGACGACGATCAGCGTGTTCCCCAAGTCGCGCAGGCGGATCAGCGTGTCGATCAGCCGCCGGTTGTCCCGCTGGTGCAGCCCGACGGACGGCTCGTCGAGGATATAAAGGACGCCGACTAGCCCGGAGCCGATCTGGGTGGCGAGCCGGATGCGCTGCGCCTCGCCGCCGGCCAGCGTGGCCGACGCGCGATCGAGCGTTAGGTAGTCGAGCCCGACGTCCACGAGGAACCCTATCCGGCTTCGGATCTCCTTCATGAGGCGCTCCGCGATCATGCGCTCCCTGTCTGAGAGCTCCACCCCTTCGGTGAACCGGAGGGTCTCGCGGATCGACATCCGCGTGAGCCGGGCGATCGACAGGCCGCCGACGGTGACCGCGAGGCTCTCGGGCCGGAGGCGGGCGCCGCCGCACGCGCGGCACGGGATCTCCCGCATGAACTGCTCGAGCTTGTCCCGCTGGCTCTCCGAGTCGGTCTCGGCGTGGCGGCGCTCGACGACGGGCAGCACGCCCTCGTACGTCGTGTAGTACGAGCGCGTCCGCCCGTACCGGTTCTTGTACCGGACGTAGATCTCCTCATCGGAGCCGTAGAGCACCACATCGCGGGCGCGCTTCGGCAGCTTCTTCCAAGGCGTCTTCGCGGAGAACCCGTGCGCCTCGGCGACGGCCTCGAGGACCCGGTACCAGTACTCGAGGCGCGAGCCGGCCCAGGGCGCGAGCGCGCCCTCCTCGATCGACAGCTCCGGGTCCGGCACCACCAGCTCGGCATCGACCTCCAGCCTCGTCCCGAGCCCGTCGCACGTCTGGCACGCGCCGTACGGCGAGTTGAAGGAGAAGTTCCGCGGCGCCAGCTCCTCGAACGAAAGGCCGCAGAACGTGCAGGCGAACGACTGCGAAAAGCTCTGGAGCTCCTCGTGGCCGTCGGTCTGGACGGCGATGGCGGCGATCCCCTCGGCGAGCTGGAGCGCCGTCTCGATCGAATCGGCCACCCGCCGGCGCATGTCGGGCTTGGCCACGAGCCGGTCGACGACCACCTCGATCGTGTGCTTGTAGTGGCGCTCCAGCCGGATCGGCTCGGAGAGGTCCCGCACCTCGCCGTCGATACGGGCGCGTGGGAACCCCTGCCTCGCAAGCTCGCCGAGCAGCCTCTCGTACTCGCCCTTGCGGCCTCGCACGACCGGCGCGAGCACCTGGAACCTCGTCCCCTGGGGCAGCTCCAGAACCTGGTCGACGATCTGATCGGGGGTCTGGCGGCCGATCGGGCGTCCGCAGTTCGTGCAGTGCGGGTGCCCGACCCGCGCGTAGAGGACCCGCAGGTAGTCGTAGACCTCGGTGATGGTCCCGACGGTGGAGCGCGGGTTCTTCGAGGTGGACTTCTGGTCGATCGAGATCGCCGGGGAGAGGCCTTCGATGAAGTCGACGTCCGGTTTCTCCATCTGCCCCAGGAACTGCCGGGCGTACGCCGACAAGGACTCCACGTAGCGGCGCTGGCCTTCCGCGTAGATCGTGTCGAAGGCCAGCGAGCTCTTCCCGGAGCCGGAGATGCCCGTGAACACGATCAGCCGGTCGCGGGGAAGCTCCAGCGTGATGTTCTTGAGGTTGTGCTCACGGGCGCCGTGAATCACAAGCCTGTCGGTACCCACGAGGCCATTGTAGTGGCGCGCCGACATCGCCCTTCGGAGGCGGCTTTGGCGGGGTGCGCGGCCCGAGGGTAGGCTGGCCGGCCATGGAACGCGACATCCGCGACACGCCGCTCTACAAGGAGATCGAGGAGCACTTCCGCCGGATACATGAGCCGTCGTTCGGCCGGATCTCCGGCGCGACGGAGCTCGATCCCTCGCCCGACGGCCGTCGCATCGCTTTCACCGGCGAGCGGCTCGACCGCCTGGAGGGTATTGCCGCCTCCCGCGTGGGCATCGCGGACGTCGGGGCCGCCACGGTCGAGGAGGCGACGGCGGGGCCGAACGACGACCGGTTACCTCGGTGGTCCCCCGACGGGACGTGCCTGGCGTTCCTGTCCGATCGCTCGGAGAAGGACCGATTCCAGCCGTACATATTGGAGCGGGATCGGGTCGGTGAGGCCGTCGCCCTCCCTGAGGTCCCCGGGACGGTCGAGTACCACCGGTGGTCTCCCGACGGGTCGCGCCTGCTCCTCGGGGTTGCCGGCCTCGGTGCCGACCAGGCCGGCGCGCAGGGTTCCGGCACGATCAGAGCGGGCGGCGGCGATCTGCCCTCGTGGATCCCCGAGGTCGAGAGCGCCGCGAACGTCGGGCGCGAATGGCGGACGCTCTGGGTGCTCGACGTCGAGGGCCGTACCGTGGTCAGGCTGTCGCGCGAGGGCCTTAACGTCTGGGAGGCGGCGTGGTGCGGGAACGACGCCGTGGCTGCCATCGCCTCTGAGTCTCCCGGCGAGGAGGCCTGGTACGCGGCGCCGCTCGTGCTGATCGACGCGGCAACCGGGACGGAGCGCGCGCTCCACCGGAGCGATGTCCAGCTCGGGCTCCCGTGTGCCTCCCCCGACGGACGCCGGGTCGGGATCGTCGAGGCGCTCTGCAGCGACCGCATGATCGTGGCCGGGGACATCCTGCTGGTCGACGCCGACGGCGGAGCCCCCCGGCGGGTCGACGCCGGGGGCGTGGACGTGACGCACATCGCCTGGCGGGACGAGGACCGGCTGTTCTTCATGGGCCTCCGCGGGCTGGAGACGGTCGCCGGTGAGCTGGACGCACGAACCGGAGACGTCGCGGAGCTGTGGACGTCGTCCGAGAGCTGCGGGGATTGGTACCCGTCCGGTGAGCCCATGGGAAGCGACGCGTTCGCGGTGGTCCTGGAGAGCTACGATCGGCCGCCGGAGATCGCGGTCGTGCGGGACGGCAAGCCGGAGGCGGTCCACTCGTTCGCCCACGAGGGCACGCGCTACCTGCAGGAGATCGGCGGGCGGTTGGAGGCCGTCTGGTGGAGGGCTCCCGACGGCCTGGAGATCCAGGGGTTCCTCGTGGTACCGGAGTCCGGCGGGTCGCATCCCCTGATCGTGCAGGTTCATGGCGGACCGGTGTGGGCTTATCAGAATCGATTCTTCAGGCCGCTCACGCCGCTCCTCGTATCGCGAGGCTATGCGGCGCTGCTGCCGAACCCGCGCGGATCGACCGGGCGCGGCCGGGAGTTCGCAGGGATGGTGGTCGGGGACATGGGCGGCGGCGACGCGCTCGACGTCCTCGCCGGTATCGACGCGCTGATCGAGCGCGGCCTCGCGGACCCGGGCCGCGTGGGCGTCACGGGCGGAAGCTACGGCGGGTTCATGTCGTGCTGGCTCCCGACGCAGACCGATCGGTTCGTCGCGGCGGTCGCCGTCTCGCCGGTGACGGACTGGTACAGCCAGCACTTCAACAGCAACATCGGCCACTGGGACGGGGACTTCCTGGGGGGTCGGCCGTCCTCCCCAGGCGGCCCCTACTTGGAGCGAAGCCCCGTGATGCTCGCGGGTCGGGTCAAGACCCCGACGCTCCTCACCGCCGGGCTCCAGGACCGATGCACGCCGCCCGGCCAGGCCATCGAGTTCTACCGGGCTCTCCGCCAGCACGGCGTGGAGACGGAGGTCGTCCTCTACCCCGACGAGGGCCACGGTGTGCGGAAGATGCCGGCCTCGATCGATCTCTGCACCCGGACCGTGGAGTGGTTCGAACGGCACATGCCGCCGAGCACCGGATGAGGTCGCTCGAGTCCTACCGCGACGAGTTCCCGGTCCTCGAGCGGAAGGCGTACCTGATCAGCGCCTCGCTCGGCCCGGTCTCCACGAGGTCGCGGGCCTACCTGGACGAATACATGCAAGCGTGGGCCGACAAGGGCGCGCCCGACCACGTGTGGTTCCAAGACATCATCCCGATGATGGGATCGGTCAAGCGGACATTCGCAGCACTCGCGGGCTGCGAGGCCGACGAGCTGGCGATCACAACGAACATCTCGATCGCCCTTTCCACGATCGCCTCGTGCGTCGACTTCTCGAAGCGCCGAAAGGTGATCCTGTCGGAGCTCGACTTCCCGACCGACGGGCACGTCTGGCTCGCCCAGCGGATCCGAGGCGCGGAGCCCGTGTTCCTGAAATCCGAGGACGGGCTCACGATCCCCCTTGAGGCGTACGAGGAGGCCATCGACGACCACACGGCCATCGTCATGGTCAACCGCGTGCTGTACCGGTCCAGCGCGCTCGTGGACGCGAAGGAGGTCTGCCGGATGGCTCGGCAGGCCGGAGCCTGGTCGGTCGTCGACGACTACCACGGCGCCGGCATCATCCCGCTCGACCTCCACGACCTCGGCTGCGACTTCTACACCGCTGGGACGTTGAAGTGGCTGTGCGGCGGCCCCGGCCTCGCGTTCCTCTATGCCCGTCGCGATCTGCTGCCATCGCTCGAGCCGATGGTCACGGGGTGGTTCGCCACCGCCAAGCCCTTCTCGTTCGATACACAGCACCTCGAGTACCATCCGACGGCCCGGCGGCTGGAGCACGGCACGCCTCCGGCGCCCGTGATGTTCCTCGCGCAGGGCGGGCTCGACATCATCTCCGAGGTCACACCCCAGCGGATCCGCGAGCGTCAGGGCGAGCTCACGGACTACGTCATCGCGCGCGCCGACGCAGCGCGGATCCTCATCAGGACGCCGCGCGACCGCGACACGCGCGGTGGCGTGGTGAACCTCGGAGTCGGATCGGAGGCGGAGAAGATCTGCCACACGCTCCTGGAGCGAGATGTCTGCACCGACTTCCGCGGCGACGGCCTCCGCGTGTCGCCGCACTTCTTCAACACGGAGACGGATGTCGACCGGCTCTTCACGGAGCTCGCGATTCTAGTCTGACTCAGACTAGCTGATACCGCGGACTACGACGGGCACGCGCTGGGCCATGTTGTTCGACAACCCGCGGTAGTTCCAGGGCTGGTCGACCGGTTGCACGTTCCCGGCGGCATCGGTCGCCCGAGAGCAGAGCTCGTACTCACCCGGTGCCGCATCCCACTCGAAGGTCCAGGGCGTCCATCCGTACCGGGCGGTTGCCGTGCCGAGCGACACGTCGGTCCACGCCCTCCCCCCGTCGACGCTTACCTCGACCCGAGCGATCGGTCCCCAACCCGACCAAGCCCGTCCGTGGAGCGTGCAGCGTCCCCCATCTAACCTCCGGACGCTGGAGAGAAACTCGGGAATCCCGGGCGGGATCATCAGCGCCCTCGGCTGGATGCGCGTGACCGGCATGCCGGAGTCCTCAGGCGCCTGCTTGATGCGGTAAGCGTCCATCTGGTAGCCCTCGAACGGCTCCGCGACGGCGGTGATCCTCGCCAGCCACTTCACGCTGGTCATGCCGTACCAGCCCGGGACGAGCAGCCGGACGGGGTAGCCGTGCTGCGGCGGGAGCGGTTGCCCATTGATCCCGTACGCGAGGAGAACCTCGTCGCGCATCGCCTCTTCGATCGACAGGCTCCGCTGGTAGTCCTGCTCGATATCTCCCTGGATCCCTCGGTCGAGCCCGGTGAAGACGAGCTCCACCGCGTCGGCCTGGACGCCCGCCTCCTCCAGGATCGGCCGCAAGGGCGTGCCGGTCCATTCGGCCGTTCCGACCGCCTCGTTCAGCCACGGCTGGCTGAGCGGCCGGGGCGACAGGCGCGCGCGCCCGTTGCCCGCGCATTCCATCGTGACGGGAATCGTGACCGCGGGGCGCGCCGTCACATCCTCGAACGACAGCGTCAGGCGGCTCCTCACAAGCCCGTCGACAGAGAGCCCCCACGTCGATGCGTCGACGTACGGGATGTCGAAGTGGGTCAGCAGGTAGTGCATACCCACCGGGGTGATGTCGTACCGAAGGCCCTCGAGCGGCATGCCGTGGTTCCGGGCCGCGAGCTGGAGCTCCTCGAGGGAGATCTCGTCCGACGTGGCGATCCCGCTCGGGACCTCTTGGCGCTCGGCGATACGATCCATCGCAGCGAGTATAGGTTCTGGCCGACCTCAGCAAGAGACGATCACGCGGCCGGCGCGAGTGACGAGCCTCAGATCGCCGAACGCCTCGAGTTCCTCCAAAGGGTTGCGGCCCAACGCGATGAGGTCGGCCGGGGCGCCGGGCTCGAGCGGCCCCCGCACCAGGGCCTCGAGGATCTCCTCGGCTTGTAGGCCCGCCTCGCGCAGCAGCTGCAACTCGCGGACGTGGATGCCCGGCGGGATCGGGCCGTTGCCGAGGTCGGTCCCGTAGATCACCCGGCCCCCGGCCGCATGGAACCGTTGCAGGTTGTCGAGCGCGGTTCGCACCTCGGGCGTGTCACGTCCGTAACAGAGGATGTCGAGGGTAGAGACGATCCGCATCGTCTTGGCGACAGCCTCGACGACCTGGTCGGACAGACGCTCGGTCCACGGGCAGTGGGCGAGCTCGTCGACGCCGGCGCCGAGAGCCCGGTCGGCCTGCCCCGCTCCCTGCACGTGGGCAGTCACCGGAAGGCTCCGCTCGTGCGCCGCTTGACAGACGGCCGCGAGCTCGGCGTCCGACGGGGTCGGCCCGGCCTCGGCGTTCAGGGAGACCTTGATGGCTGCCGCACCCCGGTCGGCGAGAGCCGCGACGGCCTCGGCGGCCTCCTCCGGGCCCTTGATCTCGAGCCCCGTCCCGGGCGGCGCCCAGCGATCTGCGGTCGGGTATCCGCCCGGCGCGGTGAGCATGGGACCCGCCGCTCGGATGAGCGGCCCATTGAACGTCGGGAGCTCTGACGCGTCGGCCAGCGGGAAGATCACGTCGGGCGGCCACGCCAGGTCCCGGACCGCGGTCACGCCCCCCTGCAGTACGGCCGCCGGGTCGGCGAGGCCGATGTGCACGTGGCGGTCGGCCGCAGCCGGCATAAGGAACCCGTCGACGGAGACGTCGGCGTCGGTTTGAGGGGCGTCATCCTGTGTTCCGACGTAGGTGACAAGGCCCCCCTCCGCGACGACCGCGGCATCTCGGATCAGTAGGCCCGGCCCGACCCAGGCCAGAGGGGCGCCGACGGCGAGGCTCCCGGTCAGCTCACGCTCCCACCACGCCGGCCTCGCGCAGCCCCTTCAGCTCCTTCCGGAGGTCCACGACCTCATCTCGGAGTCGCGTCGCGTACTCGAACCGGAGATCCTTCGCGGCCTGGTGCATCTCCTCCTCGAGGGTTTGGATCAGGCGCCCGAGCTCCTCGGCCGGCATCTCGGGGCGCTCACGCTTGCGGCGGCGCTCACGTTTCGGCGCGGCCGTGGCGTGGGCCGGGTCGTCGGCGAGCGCGAGCAGGATGTCGGACACCTTCTTGCGGATCGTTTGCGGGTCGATCCCGTGCTCCAGGTTGTACGCCATCTGGATCTTCCGGCGACGCTGGGTCTCGCCGATGGCCGCCTTCATGGAGTCGGTGACCTGATCGGCGTACATCAAGACCTTCCCCTCGACGTTCCGCGCCGCCCGCCCGATCGTCTGGATCAGCGACGTCTCGGACCGAAGGAACCCCTCCTTATCGGCGTCGAGGATCGCGACGAGCGAGACTTCAGGGAGGTCGAGCCCCTCGCGCAGCAGGTTGATCCCGACCAGCACGTCGAACTCCCCCAGGCGGAGGTCGCGGATGATCTCGATCCGGTGCAGCGTATCCACCTCCGAGTGCAGGTATCGCACGCGCATGCCCATCTCGATCAGGTAGTCGGTGAGGTCCTCGGCCATCTTCTTCGTGAGCGTGGTGACCAGCACGCGGTGCGAGCGCTCGGCTCGCAGCCGGATCTCCTCGATCAGGTCGTCGACCTGGCCCCTCGTCGGACGGACCTCGACCTCCGGATCGATCAGACCCGTCGGTCGGACGATCTGTTCTGCCACGCGCGCGGAGACCCGGAGCTCGTAGGAGCTGGGTGTGGCCGACATGAAGACCACCTGCCGCACGCGGTCCGTGAACTCATCGAATCGGAGGGGCCGGTTGTCGATCGCTGAGGGAAGGCGGAACCCGAACTCGACGAGCGTCGACTTCCGCGACACGTCGCCTTCGTACATCCCGTGAAGCTGCGGGACGGTCACGTGAGACTCGTCGATCACCACGAGGTAGTCGTCGGGAAAGTAGTCCAGGAGCGTGTACGGTGCCGAGCCGGGCGCGCGCCCGTCGATGTGCCGCGAGTAGTTCTCGATGCCCGAGCAGAACCCGACCTCTCGAAGCATCTCGAGGTCGTAGGAGGTTCGCATCCGCAGGCGCTCGGCCTCCAGCAGCTTCCCCTGCGATTCCAGCACGGCCAGGCGCTCCCCGAGCTCTTCCTCGATCGTGACGAGGGCGTCCTTCATCCGTTCGTCGCTGGAAACGTAGTGTGAGGCGGGGTAGATGACGGTCTCGGACACCTCGTCGATCAGCTCCCCGGTGAGAGGGTCGAACCGCGCGATGCGCTCGACGGTGTCGCCCCACCACTCGATCCGGTAGCCGATCTGCTCGTACGAGGGGAATACCTCGGCCGTGTCGCCCTGGACGCGGAACGTGCCTCGCGTGCGACTGATCTGGTTCCGCTTGTACTGGATGTCGACGAGCCGCCGGATCGCGAACTCCAGCGGCAGGTCGACGCCCCGGATCGGGCGGAGGAGTTGCCCCTCGTACTGCTCGGGCGAGCCAAGGCCGTAGATGCAGGAGACGCTCGCAACGATCAGCACGTCGCGCCGTGTGAGCAGGGCCGCCGTGGCTGAGTGCCGGAGGCGCTCGATCTCGTCGTTGATCGAGGAGTCTTTCTCGATGTAGGTGTCCGTCTGAGGGAGATAGGCCTCCGGCTGGTAGTAGTCGTAATAGGAGACGAAGTACTCGACGGCGTTCTCGGGGAGGAACTCGCGGAACTCGTTGGCGAGCTGCGCGGCCAGGGACTTGTTCGGGGCGATCACGAGCGTGGGCTTCTGGACACGCTCCACGACGTGGGCGATTGTGAAGGTCTTGCCGGTGCCCGTGGCGCCGAGAAGCGTGAGGCGGTCCTCGCCCGCCAGCACGCCCTCGGCCAGCTCGTCGATGGCCTTCGGTTGGTCACCCGAGGGTTGGAACTCGGCGGCGATGCGGAACGGCGGCATGGCCTAGCGATTGTAGGCGCCGCGACCGACATACTACGCTCGGCTCATGGGGAGCAGCCCGGCGATCCGGCACGTGCTCGGATCCGTGAGGGCGTTGTCCGCCGCGTTCCTCGTGGAGCACCGGGGGGTGCTGAGCCTCATCGACACGGGCTCCCGGGGATGCGGCCACCGTATTCTGGCAGCCATCCGGGCAACAGGGCGGCGTCCCGAGGACGTGCGTCAGATCGTGCTCACGCACTGCCACGGCGACCACACCGGCGAGGCCGGGCGGCTGAGGGAGCTGACGGGGGCCACGATCGTCGCCGGTGCGGCCGACGTGCCGGTCATCGAGGGCACGGGCGACTATCCGGCCCCGAGGGACTCACTCAGCAGGGCGCTGTTCAAGAGCCTCGAGCGGTTCGCGAGGGTCGCGGTGGACCGGCCGATCGGCGGCCGCGAGGAGCTCGACGGCGGCCTCATCGCGATCCCGGCCGCCGGGCACACGCTCGGCCACCTCGCGGTGCTCGCTCCGGACCTCTCGGCCCTCTTCGCCGGCGACGCAGTCTGGCATCTCGGCCCGCTCCGCCCCTCGTGGCGCCGGTTCACCGTCGATCCCGATCGCAACGTCGAGTCGCTGAAGGAGCTGGCCGCCTTCCGACCCGGGCGAGTGCTGCTGGGCCACGGCCCGTCGGTCTCGGGCGAGCGCCTGCGCCGACTTGCGGCCGGTCTCTGATCCCTACAGGCGGCCGGCGTCGATGATGCGCTGCAGGAACTGCTGCGTCCTGGCCTCCTGAGGCGCCGAGAAGATCCGTTCGGGCGGTCCCGCTTCCAGGATCACACCGGCGTCCAGGAAGCACACGCGGTTCGCGATGTCGCGGGCGAAGCCCATCTCATGCGTCGCGATCAGCATCGTCATCCCGCCGGCCGCGAGCTCCCGGATGACCTCCAGGACTTCAGCGATGAGCTCGGGGTCGAGCGCGCTCGTGACCTCGTCGAGCAGCATGATGTCGGGCTTCATCGCCAGCGCCCGCACGATCGCGACCCGCTGTTGCTGCCCGCCGGAGAGCCGGTCTGGGTAGTCGTCGCGCTTGTCGGCGAGACCGAAGCGATCGAGCAGCTCCGACGCCTGGAGGTCCGCCTCGCGGTTGGACAGCCCGAGCGCCTTCATCGGCGCCAGCGTGATGTTGCGGAGCACCGTCATGTGAGGGAACAGGTTGAAGGCCTGGAAGACGATCCCAATCTTGCGGCGGACGGCGTTCACGTCGATCCCTCCGGCCGTGATCTCCTCGCCGTGGACAACGATCCGTCCGGCGTCGATCGACTCCAGGAGGTTCACGCACCGGAGCAGCGTGGACTTTCCGGACCCCGAGGCCCCGATGAGGCAGATCACCTCGTGCTCGGCGACCGAGAGGAAGATCCCCTTCAGAACCTCCAGCTTCGCGAAGGACTTGTGGACGCCCTCCAGCGTGACCGCCGAGCCGGGCGCGCTCACAGAACGCCCCCGGTCTGCCGGCGCGAGCGCTCGCGAGCGATAATACAGTCGACGAAAAGGGTCATCGGGATGGTGTCGATGAGGAAGAGGAGAGCCGCGCCCAGGAGCGGCGTGAAATTGAAGTCGGCCGACTGGTTGATCTGGGCCTGCTTGAAGGCCTCCGGCACGACGACTACGAACGCCACCAGGGCCGTGTCCTTCTGCAGCCCGATGAAGTCATTCAGGAGCGGCGGGATCACCCGGCGGACGGCTTGCGGGATCACGACGAACCGGAGCGATTGCCAGCGGGACAGGCCGAGGGACCGTGCGGCGGCGACCTGGCTGGGATGGACGGACTCGATTCCGGCCCGGTACACCTCGGCGACGTAGGCGGAGTAGGACAGGATCAGCGCCACCACAGCCCAGAACGTGGCCGACTTCGGCACGCCGGAGAGCGCGAGGCCCGGGATCCCGAACCCAAGCAGGTAGACGATCAGGATCGTGGGGATCCCCCGGAACAGGTCGGTGTACAGGATCGCCAGGAGGCGCAGGGGGAAGAACACAGGTCCAGGGAGGCTCCGCAGCACCGCGAGCAGGAGGGCGAAGGCCAGGATGAAGACCTCCGCGATCAGGAAGTACTCGATGTTCCGCACGAACTTCTGGGCGATCCCGGGGAATGTCTCCGCGAACTCCTGGCCGTTGAAGAACGCCTGCTTCACCTCGGGCCAGTTCGGCGAGCGCACCACGATCACCACGACGATGGCGAACACGACCACCGTGCTGACGACGGCGATCAGGACGCCCCTCGCCCCTTCGCCACGGAGGGGCCCGAGGATCTTCGAGGAGCGCCCGCCCTCGGGGAGCCTCGGGTCACCCCGAAGCCACGCCCATTTGTCGGGGGCGCTCACGCCCGCAAGCCGCGCTCGCTAGCCGAGGACCGGGACCTCGCCGACGTTCGTCTTCTCCGAGAGCCACTCCTGCTCGATCGCCGCGAGGGTCCCGTCTGACTTCATCTCCCCCAGGGCCTGGTTCAGGCAGGCAACCAGGGTGTTCCCCTTCTCGAGCGTCATTCCGAAGTATTCGCCGGCGACCGCCGTCTCGAACTGCCCGACGACCACGCCGTCCTTCACCTCCTGGACGAAGGGGTCTGCGAGGTAGACGGCGGTCGGGAAGTCGACCATGATCCCGTCCACCTGCCCCGCGTTCAGCGCGGCGACGGTGTCCGCGAGGGTGTTGTAGGCGCCCGGCTCATTGTTCGGCACGATCGTCTCGACGATGTAGTCGTAGCTCGTCGTCCCGATCGGCGCGGCGAGAACATAGTCCTTCAGCTCGTCGATGCTCGTCGCGGTCGTGATCGGGGTGCCCTTCACGGCCACGAGCGCCTGGTTGACGTCGTAGTAGCTCTCGCTGAAGTCCACGGCCCCGGCGCGCTTGTCCGAGTACGAGATCTGCTCGATCGCGAAGTCGTAGTCCTTGGGCCCCGGCTTGTAGGTCTGGTTGAAGGGGACCACGGCCCAAACCACCTGGTCGGCCGAGAACCCTAGTCGCTCCGCGACCTCATACGCGACGGCCGACTCGAAGCCCTCACCCGTGTACGGGTCGTTGAACTTCCAGTCGTGCTCGTCCGTCTCGCCCCCGCTGAAGTAGGGCGGGAAAGCGGGGTTGTCGGTCCCGATCGTGAGCGTGCCCGGCGTGACCAGGTTCAGGTTCTCCGTGGCGCAGGAATCGACCGCCGGCGACTCGGTTTCCTCTCCGTCGCTGATGACCACCGGCTCGTCCTGGGCACACGCCAG
>JBQTIP010000309.1:0-17197 GCA_052388025.1 Actinomycetota bacterium | reverse complement strand
CCCTCAACAGGCACTCCTGCACGAGGTCCTCGGCGCCGTCCGCGGTGAGGCGGCGGGCGAGCGAGTAGAGACGGGGCATTTGCTCGCGCGCCAGCCCCTCGAAGGCTTTCTTCGAGTCTGGGTGCATGGAGTCGCCCGATCCCTTTGCCAATTCGTTCTCCACGTCACGGCGCACGCCCCCTGTTCGGGATCCCCCGACCCGGTCCATAGAAGAGGACGTCCGCGGCAACGAAGTTATTGCATCGGCGCAAGAAGGCAATGGGACCCGCGACGACGCCGTCTCTTCATGCGAAGGCGGGTGCCACGGAAAGGAGGGGCCATCGACTGAGCGCGTGGTCGGGGAAGTCGTCGACGATCGAGCGGCGGCACCGTTCGACGACGAGGAGTCAGGAGACGTTGGACGAGGAGTCAGGAGACGTTGAAGGAGGAAGAGATGGCAACGGTGACCATTAGGAACGGCGTGGATGTCGACCGGCTGGTCCAGACTATCGACGCGATCAAGGGCGATGCGGGCGTCGCGCGTTTCACCTTCAGGGCTCGAACGGCCTGGGAACAGGGCGGGACGAGCCGCGGCCAGATCTCGTCGTTCACGCACGCCGGACAGGAGGTCGAGCACGCGAGCACTCACGAGCTGACCGGAAGCGAGCCGGCGGTGCTGCTCGGCGCCGACGATGGGGCGAACGCCGTCGAGCTGGTCCTGGCGGCGCTCGGCTTCTGCTACGCGGTCGGGTTCGTGTACAACGCCGCCGCACGTGGGTACGACCTGGAGCACCTGGACTACGAGATCGAGGGTGACCTCGATCTGAGGAACTTCGTCGGGATCTCCGAGGGGCCCCGGCCCGGCTTCACGCAGATCCGGGTGAAGAGCACGGCGAAGGCCCGGAACGCCGGCGAGCAGGAGCTCCAGGATCTGTGCCAGTACGTGCAGGACACTTCTCCGGTGAGGGACATCCTCTCGAACCCCGTTCCGGTCGAGACCAGCTTGACGGTGCTGTAGCCTGCGTCGCGAGCCGATGCGGGTCAGGCCTACGAAAGCCCGACCCGCATCGGCTCGCTGATCGAGCGCCGGCTCGTGCTCCTCGAGGGGCGGGTTCAGTGTCAAGCCTCGTCTTACGAGCGGGGGTCAGGGGACGATCTTGGAGATGGGGAGCTCGAGGATGTCGGTCGCGCCGTGGGACTTGAGCAGCGGTATCAGGGTGTTGACCTGCGACTTCTCAACCACGGTCTCAACGGCATAGCCGTTCTCCGCGAGCGGCGAGACCGTGGGGGCCTTCATGGCCGGAACGAACTCCAGCAGCTCCTTCAGCCGCTCCTCCGAGACGTTCAGCTTGATGAGCACCATTCCCTGGGCCCGAAGCGCTCCGAGCAACAGCGTCGCGATGTCGTCCATGGCCGCTCTCTTCCCCGGGTCGGCTGCGGCCTCCTTGCTCGCGATCAACAGCACCTCGGACTCGAGCAGCGTCGCGATGATCTTCATGCCGTGCGCGCGGAGCGTGCTGCCGGTCTCGGTGACGTCCACGATCGCGTCGACGATCTCGGGAACCTTGGCCTCCGTCGCGCCGTAGGACCAGGTCACCTTGATCGGGATGCCGAGCTCGGCGAAGTAGCGCTCGACGATGTTCGGATACTCCGTGGAGATGCGCGAGTCGGCCGGCAGATCCTTCGCGCTCTCGGCCGGGTGGTCGATCGGGACCGCCAGCACGACCCTCACCCCGTGGCCCGTCCCGCTCTTCGCGTACTCGAGGGAGGTGAGCACCTCGACGTCGGCACCGGTCTCCACGATCCAGTCGCGCCCGGTGATCCCGAGGTCGAAGAACCCGTCCTCGACGTAGCGCGGGATCTCCTGCGGGCGCAGTAGCGACACGCGCTCGATCCTGTCATCCTCGATACGGCCGTGGTAGTCGCGAGAGGACCCCCGGAGCACGTGGAGGTCCGCCGCCTCCAGCAGGCGGAGGGTCTGCTCCTCCAGGGAGCCCTTGGGTATCACGAGCTTCAACATGGCGAAGAAGTCTAACTGCGGGCATCCGGGCCGCCGAGGAGGCTCTGCGAACGGCGCGGGTGGACTTCGCCCCGATCGACCCGGAGGTGGCGCTGGCCGCAGGGTCGGAGTGGCGAAGGCACCAGGGCCGGCGAGGTGCTCGCGACCGGATCGTGTCGGATTTCCTGATCGGCGCGCACGCATGGATGCGAGCCGACCGATTCCTGACGCGGGATCGTGGTTTCTACCGCACCTACTTCGAACGGCTCCAACTTATCGACCCGTCGAGCCCGCGATAGAAGCACGATCGCTCGCCGGTGTGGCACGCCGCGCCCTCCTGGTGCACGCGCACCAGCAAGACGTCGGCGTCGCAATCGACCCGGAGCTCCTCGACGTGCTGGACGTGGCCGGAGGTGTCGCCCTTGCGCCACAGCTCCTGCCGCGAGCGGCTCCAGAAGACGGTTCGCCCCTCCTCGATGGTGCGCTGCAAGGATTCCCGGGTCATCCATGCGAGCATCAGGACGTCGCCGTTCTGGGCGTCCTGCACCACCGCGGGTATCAGGCCGTCCTCGTCGAAGCGGAGCTCACCGAGATCCACGAGGTCCACGCTGCTAGATCCTCACGGGGATGCCTCGTTCGTCCAGGTACTCCTTCACCTGCCGGAGCGTCAGCTCGCCGAAATGGAACCGTGAGGCCGCCAGCGCGGCGTCGGCCCCCCCGTCGGTGAGTGCCTCGGCGAAGTGCCGGAGCTCGCCGGCCCCGCCCGAGGCCACGACGGGGACGCGAACGGCGTCGCTCACGGCGCGCAACAGCTCGATGTCGTAGCCCTGGCCCGTGCCGTCCCGGTCCATGGACGTCAGCAGGACCTCGCCCGCGCCCCGCTCCGCGGTAGCCTCCGCCGCCCAGGAGACGGCGTCCCGGCCAGTCTCGGTCCGGCCAGCGTCGACGAACGCCTCCCAGTGACCGTCCGCTCGCTTGGCATCGATCGCGACGACCACGCACTGCGTCCCGAACCGATCGGCGCATCGCGAGAGCAGCGACGGGTCGCGCACGGCCGCCGTGTTGAGCGAGACCTTGTCGGCGCCGGCGCGCAGGAGCGACCGGACGTCGTCCTCACCCCGGACGCCCCCGCCCACGGTCAGGGGGATGAACACCTGCTCGGCCGTGCGCGAGATGACCTCGTAGGTGGACTCGCGCCCTTCCACCGTGGCCGTGATGTCGAGGAACACCAGCTCGTCGGCGCCTTCGGCGTCGTAGCGGGCCGCCAGCTCCGCCGGGTCCCCCGCGTCGCGGAGATCGACGAACCGTGTGCCCTTCACCACGCGTCCGGCGTCGACGTCCAGGCATGGGATCAGGCGCTTCGCGAGCGTCATCCCCGGACAACCTCCGTGAGCTCGAGCGTCCCCTCGTACAGGGCCTTGCCCACGACCACGCCCTCGGCCCCGAGGTCGCGAAGCGCCCGCACGTCGTCCGCGGAGCGGACGCCGCCGCTCGCGATGACCGGCCGGTCGGTGAGGGCGAGCACTCGCTCGTAAAGAGCCAGATCGGGGCCCTCCAGCGTGCCGTCCACCGCGATGGACGTGATCAGGAATCGCGGCGCGCCGGCCTCCTCGAGCGCCGGTACGGCCTCGTCGATCGGCGGGCCCTCCTCCTGCCAGCCCCGGACCATCGCGCGGTCGCCCTCGACGTCGACCGCCACGACCAAGCGGTCGCCGAACCTGTCGGCCGCCTCGGCGACGAACCCGGGATCGAGCGCGGCGGCGGTCCCGATGACCGCGCGAGCGGCCCCTTCCCCCAGCACGTCCTCGACGGCCTCGATCGTTCGGAGGCCGCCGCCCACCTGCACCGGGATGGCGACGCTCCGGCAGATGGCCGCCACGGTCTCGCGGTTCGATCCGTTGCCGAGCGCGGCGTTCAGGTCGACCACGTGGAGGCGCCGCGCTCCCTCGGTCTCGAAACGGCGTGCGACGGCCACCGGATCGGCGTCGTACTCGGTCTCGGCCTGCGGGTCGCCCCGGAGGAGCCGCACGCAGCGCCCGCCGCGCAGGTCGATCGCCGGTATGACGATCACGCGACCTCCTTCACGAAGGCCTCGTAGATCGCAAGGCCCGCCTCGCCGGATTTCTCCGGGTGGAACTGCGTCGCGAATAGGTTTCTTTGCGCCACCACGGCGGAGAACGGGCGTCCGTGGTCGGTCACGCCGACGGTGGTCCCTGCCACCACGTCGGCGGCGTAGGAGTGCACGAAGTAAAAGCGCGTGCTGCTCGGGACGCCGTCCACGTACGGATGCCGGCCGGACCACTCGACCGTGTTCCAGCCCATGTGCGGGACCTTCACGCTCGCCGGAAGCTTGCGGGACCGGCCGGGGATCAGGCCGAGCCCCTCCGCCGGGTCCTCCTCGCTTTGCTCGAACAGCACCTGCATCCCGAGGCACACGCCGAAGACCGGCCGGCCGCTCCCCGCGAAGGCGCGGACGGCGCCGTCGAGCCCGTCGCGTGCGAGGTTCCGCATGCATGCCCCGAAGTGCCCGACGCCGGGAACGATCAGCGCGTCGGCCTGCGCGACCGTCTCGGGGTCGGCGGTGGCCTCGGCCTTCCCGCCCACGTGCTCGACGGCGCGCGCGACGGATCGCAGGTTCCCCATGCCGTAGTCGAGGATCGCGATCGTCACAGTGCGCCCTTCGTGGAGGGCGCGGCGTCCAGGCCCGTCTGGCGGCACGCGTCGCCGAGCGCCCGCGCCAGCGCCTTGAACTCCGCCTCGATGACGTGGTGCGGGCTCCGGCCGCCGATGAGGCGGACGTGAACAGTGATGCCCGCGGCCGTCGCGAAGGCGCGCACGAAGTCCTCCGTGAGTCCCGTGTCGTAGCTCCCGATGGTCTCGGAGGGGACCGGCACCTCGTGCACGACGAACGGGCGGCCGGACAGGTCGAGGTCGACCTCGACCAGCGCCTCGTCGAGCGGGACGGCGACCGACCCAAACCGGCGGATGCCGCGCTTGTCCCCGAGGGCCTCCGCCAGCGCCTGCCCGACGGCGAGGCCGACATCCTCCACGGTGTGGTGGCCGTCGATCTCAAGGTCGCCCTTCGCGGTCACCGCGAGATCGAACCCCGCGTGGGTCCCGAGCTGTTCCAGCATGTGGTTGAAGAAGGGGAGGCCGGTGTCGGCCGCGGCGGCTCCCGACCCGTCGACGAGCAGCTCGACCCGCACACTCGTCTCCTTGGTTGCTCGCTCCACCGTGGCCGCTCGCGTGGTCATGCCAGGACCTCCTTTAGGGCTCCGAGGAACGCGTCCACCTCATCGGGCGAGCCCGCCGTGACGCGCAGGCATCCGGGCACCGCGCTCGCGAGGTCCCGGACCAAGACGCCGCGCTCGAGCAACCCGCGCCAGACCTCCTCGGCCGGCCGCGGCGGGCGAAAGAGAACGAAGTTCGCGTCGGACGGGAAAGCCTCGACGCCGGGCATCGCCGACAGCGCCGCGGAGACGCGGTCCCGTTCGCGGCGCACGGCGTCGAGGATCGCGTTCGCCTCTTGCGCGTGGCGAAGCGCCGCGAGTCCGGCAGCCTGAGTCAGCGCGGAAAGGTGGTAGGGCAGCCGCACCCGCCGGAGGTCGTCGATCACCTCCGGCGCGGCCAGGCAGTAGCCGACCCTCGCGCCGGCCAGGGCGAACGCCTTCGAGAACGTCCGCACGACGACCACGTTCGGGTGCCCTTCGATGAGAGAGAGGGCGGACTGCCCGCCGAACTCGATGTAGGCCTCATCCACGATCACGAGCGAGCCGGCTTCCGAGGCCAGCTCCTTCACGGCGCCGAGCGGCTGGGCGTTGCCGGTGGGATTGTTCGGGGAGCAGACGAAGATCACGTGGGGCCGGGCCGCCACGGCCTCGACGACATTGGCGGGCGAGATGATGAACGGGGCATCTAGTCTGATACGGACTAGTGACGAGTGCGCGACCCAAGCCAGTCGCTCGTGGAGCGCGTACGTCGGATCGAACAGCGCGACCCTGCGACCGGGGCCCCCATAGGCGAGCAGCAGCTGCTGGATGACCTCGTTCGATCCGTTCGCGACCCAGGTTCCCTCGACGGGGTGCCCGGCGTAGGAGGCCACGGCCTCCCGCAGCAGCAGGGCCTCCCGGTCCGGGTACCGGTTCAGCGGAAGGCGCCGGATCGACTCGGAGAGGTCCTCGCGGAAGCCCTCCGGCAGCGGATAGGGACACTCGTTCGTGTTCAGCCGGACCGGGACGCCCGGCTGCGGCACGGCGTAGGGCTCCACTTCTCGGAGGCCCGGGCGTGGCTCGGCGGGGCTCATGAGCGGCTCCGCTCCGCGTCGAGGAGCGCGAGCATCTAGCGCTCCTCGGGTACCTCTGGATGCGGCTCGGCGGCCGCGGGTACGGCCCGCGCCGCGCGGTTCGCGCGCCGGTCCCGGACGAACAGCACCCAGCCGCTCACGGAGACGACCGCGGCGGCGGCGATCAGCATGCCCAGGGCCAGCAGGAACGTGCTCTCTCGGTCCATCGGATCGACCAGCTTACCGGGACGAGCGGGCGGCTACCGAGCCTCCAGAGCGCGGCGCTTGGCCTCGGTCCGGCGCTCGGCCTCCAGGCGCTCCAGATCCACGCTGGAGAGGTCGACGTGGCTCATCGACGCCGCGATCGCGTGGTGGCCGGCCTGTCGGTCGATCAGCTCGTGCATCCGCTGGGCGACGCGCCGGTACACGGGGTGCCCCTGCGGCGAGGAGCGCAGCTCGATCAGGTGCATGGCCTCGCGGGCGTTCATCTGCATGACAAACCGAATCCGGTAGGCCATCGCGACCGCGTACTGTGCGGCGTCGGCGAGTCCCTCCTCGCGCAGCCCGTCGTGGAGCCCGGCCGAGGCCTCCATCACCCGGTTCCAGTCGTCGAGCATGCCGGCGGCCTCGATCTCCGGCGGCAGCTCGAACCCGTGGTCGGTCGTTAGGCGCTGCCACTCGATCGTGAGCAGCCGGTGGCGCTGGAGGTCGCGGAACGCGCCGTAGTCGCAAAGCACGTCGAACCGGTACGAGGTCCGCTCGAAGGCCCGGCCCGGCTTGTGGCGGCGGTTGCGGCGCTCGCCCACGTAGGCGGAGAGGACGACCTCCCGCTCACCGGGCGACATCGAGCGCGCGAGCGACAGCAGCTCGTCGTCCGGAAGGCCGCTCGCCGCGTACAGCGCCGCCGCTACGACCTTCTCCTCACCGTCGGGTTCGTGGTCGGTGAGCGTCACCTCGTCGCGCGGCCCCGGCTCCATCCCGTGGAGGAACTTCGCGGCGATCTCGGCGGTGCGCTCCCGAACGTCGGCCAGGTACTCGGACCACTCGCCCCCTCGATCGGGCACGTCGACGCGCTTCAGGAAGGCCGGGATGACCTTGCGGAGCTCCGTGAGCATGAGGTCCGCGTAGGCGCGCATCTCCTCCAGCGGGTGCGCGCGCAGGCGGAGCAGTAGCTGCTCATATGCCTGTCCCGTCGCGAAGATCCCCGTGTTCGATCGGGTGGCGGCCGGCAGCAGCCCACGGAGCGTGTCGCACGTCTTCGCCTGGATCGTCGAGCGGTACACGAAGTCGGAGTCGCTCGCATCCTTCGGGAACAGCCCGCGATAGAACTCCTGCATGGGCTCGAACAGGCGGCCGTACGTCTCGAACGCGAGATCGACGAAGCCGGCGAAGCGCCCGGCGAGTCCCGACCCCTCGATCTCGGCCGGCGTCGTGACCCGCCACCGCCCGCCGGGCCGGTCGTTGTACGGCATGTACCGCGTCGACTGCTCCAGATACGCGGCCAGGCGCCCCCATTCCAGCGCCTTGCACAGGAGCTGCGAGGCCTGCTCGCACGCGAGGTGCACGCCGCCGAGCTGCGCGACCGAGTCGTCGCCGTACTCCAGGAACACGCGGTCGTAGAGCTTCTCGGCGCGCTCGACGCCGACCTGCGCGACGCCCCTCCCGTCCTCGCCGACTTGCTCGGAGAACTCGTCGAGGAACAAGCGGCGCAAGGACTTCGGCGAGCGTGAGTATCGAGCGAACAGCGCGCCCTTCACGACCTCCGGGAGGTTCACGAGCGCGAACACCGGCCCGTCGAGGTTCGTGAAGTAGGGCGCGAGCAGCTCGCGCTCCTCGGAGGTAAGTTCCTCGTGCGCGAGCCAGAGCGGCATCAGTCGCCGTCCGACGGACTCGGCGAGGGCGAGACGTCGGGCGCCGCTATCCACACGCTGACGGGGGATCCGACGGGTGCCGGGCTGTCCGGCGCGGGATCCTGCTGCACGACGCGGGCGCCCGGGGGGCAAGAGACATCGGGGGGGAGCGGGATCTCCCCTTGGAAGCTGAACTCGAATCCCTGTGCCTCGATGATGTGCCGGGCCTGGGGCAGGGTTCGGCAGATGACGTTCGGCACAGAGGCGGTCTCCGGGCCCTCCGAGACGAAGATCGTTACCCTGGACCCGCGCTCGGCGTCCGTGTCCCCGTCCGGGTTCTGATCGAAGACGATGCCCGGGTCGGCCTCATTGGGAGCCGTCTGAACGACGACCTCGAAGTCGGCTTCAACAAGGATCTGCTCGGCCACGTCCTGAGACTGGCCCACGACGTTCGGCACCAGGACCGGCTTGGGAGCCTTCGCCACGATGATCGTCACTTTGCTGCCTTCGGGGGCCAGCTCTCCCCCGGGCGGATCCTGCTCAATCACCGTGCCGGGGTCCTCGTCGCTCGCCTTCGGCTCCGGGACGACTTCGAAGCCCTCGTTCTCGAGGGTGCTGGTGGCGGCTTCCTGCGTGAACCCGACGACCGATGGGACCTTGACCTGCTTTGTCTCTTCGTCGTTCAGCAGCGCCTGGGCCAGGAGGTAGAGCCCGGCCGCGAGGACCCCGAGGATCAGCACCGCCCCGAAGACCCACGCCACCCAGTTGCGGCCGCCGCGCTCGTCGGGCGGCAGGACGGCCGTCTCCGGGCCGCCGCGGCTGATTACCCGCGTCTCCGCGGCGGTGGGCAGCAGCGGGGTGGCCTCGACCGGCCGGCCGAGTCGCACGCGCTCGAGGTCCTCCCGGAACTCGCGCGCCGACTGGTAGCGGTTGGCGGGGTTCTTCGAGAGCGCCCGCATGACCACCGCGTCGAGCTCCGGCGAGACGTCGGCGTTCAGCTTCGAGGCGGAAACGGGCGTCTCCTGGACGTGCTTGTAGGCCACGGCGACCGGAGAGTCCCCCGCGAAGGGCGCGCGGCCGGTGAGCATCTCGTAGAGCACGATCCCGGCCGAGTACAGGTCGGAGCGGGCGTCGACCGGCTGGCCCTGCGCCTGCTCGGGCGAGAGGTAGGCGGCGGTGCCGAGGACGGCGGCCGTCTGCTCGATCGTCTCGGATGTGGTGACGACCCGGGCGATGCCGAAGTCCATCACCTTCACTTCGCCCCGGCGGGTAACCATGATGTTGCCCGGCTTGATGTCGCGGTGGATCACACCTTGGGCATGCGCGTACTCGAGCGCCCGGCAGACCGCCTCCGCGAGCTCGATGGCCCGCTCCGGCATGAGCCGTCCGCCCCTCTCCAGGAACTCGGCGAGGGTCCGCCCCTCTACGTACTCCATGACGATGTAGTTCACGCCGTTGTCGGAGCCGGTGTCGTAGACGCCGACGAGGTTCGGGTTGTTGAGCCGCGCGGCCGCCTGCGCCTCGCGGCGGAACCGCGCGACGAAGTCCTGGTTCTCGGCGAACTGCGGAGCGAGGATCTTCACCGCCACCGGCCTTCCGAGCACCAAGTCCGTGCCCTTGAAGACCGTGGCCATCCCGCCGCGACCGAGGGTCTCCTCGATCCTGTACCGCCCCGCCAGAACCTGCTGGGTCACGCGTTCGTCCCTTCGCCGCTCATCCGAACAGCGCGGCCTCGATGACCGCTCTCGCGATCGGGGCGGCCACCCGGCCGCCCGTTGCCTCGTCGCCAAGGCTACCGCCGTCGAGCACGATCACCGCGACGACGATCTGCGGCTGCTCGGCCGGGGCGAACGCGACGAACCACGCGTGGGGCGCCTCGCCCTCGCCGTGCTCTGCGGTCCCGGTCTTGCCGGCTACCGTGACTCCGGCGATCTGCGCGGCGGTTCCCGTCCCGCTCCCGACCACGGCCACCATCATCTCGGTTAGCGCCGCCGCCGTCTCCGGAGAGATCGGTTGTCCCCAAACCTGCGGCTGGAAGGACTTCACGATCTGCCCGCTCGGATCGCGGATCTCGGTGACCAGCCTCGGGCGCATCTGTACGCCGCCGTTCGCGATCGCCGATGCGACTAGCGCCATCTGCAGCGGGTTGGCCGTCACGTTGTCCTGGCCGACGGCGGAGAACGCGATCGCCGGGATGCGTTGATCGAAGTAGACCGGCTCAGGGAAGAACCCTTCCTCGAACGGGATATCGAAGGCCACGTCGCCGGAGAAGCCGAACGCGCGCGCTTGCTGGGACAGCGCATCGGCGCCCAGCGCCAGCCCGATCTCGCCGAACACGACGTTGCAGGAGACGCGCAGGGCATCGGCCAGGGTGATCTGCGGCGCGCCACCGAGGCAGTGCTCCCCTCCGAAGTTCCCGAGCTTCGCCGTCGTCTGCGGCAGCGTGAGCTCGGGAGGGTTGTCCCACAGGCTGTCCGGGCCGAAGCCGTTCTCGAGTGCCGCGGCCGCCGTCACGATCTTGAAGGTCGACCCTGGGGGGAACAGCTCGTCGATCGCGCGCGAGAGCAACGGCTTATCGGGATCGGCGTTCAGGCGGTCCCACGCTGCGCGGATCTGTCTCGGATCCTGGGACGAGAGCTCGTTCGGGTCGAAGCCAGGGTTCGCGACCAAGGCGAGTACGTCTCCGGTTCGCGGGTCCATCGCGAGCACCGCGCCGGGCTGGCCCGCGAGCGCCGCGGCCGCCACGCGTTGGATCTCGGGGTCGATCGTCGTGATGATCGAGGCGCCATGCTTCGGGCGGCCCAAGATCTGGTCGGCCAGCGTCGCGGGCAGGAGCTCGGGCGCGTCGCCGATCAGGAACTCGTTGTAGGCCCGCTCGAGCTCGGTCCGATCGAAGATCAGCGAGTAGAACCCGGTAACGCCCCCGTACAGCTCGCCCTGCGGGTACCGGCGCAGGTACTTGAGCTCTCCGCGCGTCTTCCTACTGACCGCCAGGACCGTGGAGCCGTCCCGGGCCAGGATGCTCCCGCGGTCGACCTCGTACTCCGCGATGATCCGGCGGAGCGCGTTCGCAGGGTTCTCGGCCAGCCGGCCGGCCGCGAATACCTGGATGTAGTTGAGCTGCGCGAGCAGCACGAGGAACAACAGCAGCAGGGCAAGGCCCAGCCGGCGGATTTGCCTATCCATCGCGACGCCCGGAAGACACGCGGATGAGCAGCGCGAGCAGGACGAAGTTGGATACCAGGCTGGAGCCGCCGTAGGAGACGAAGGGCAGCGTGATGCCGGTGAGCGGGATCACCCGGGTCACGCCGCCCACGATCACGAAGGCCTGCAGGCCGATGATCGCCGTCAACCCGGCCGCCAAGAGCTTGCCGAACCCGTCGCGGCAGTCGAGCGCGGCCTTCAGCCCGCGGCCCACCAGCACGACGAACAGGAGCAGCACGGCCGCGGTTCCGAGGAGCCCCAGCTCCTCGCCGATCGAGGCGAAGATGAAGTCGGTCGAGGCGAACGGGATGAGCCCCGGCGACCCTCGCCCGAGGCCGGTCCCGACCAGGCCGCCGGAGGCCATCGCGAACTGCCCCTGGGCGAGCTGGCCGTAGCCCTGGTCGAAGACCTTCGCCGGGTCGAGCGCGTGGAGCCAGACGTCGACGCGGAGCTGGACGTGCGCGAACGCGGAGTAGCCGGCGGCCGCGCCCGCAGCGAAGAGCAGGGTCCCGATCGCAAGGTAGGCGCCCCGCGCGGTGGCCACCCACAGCATGACGACGAAGATGGCGAAGAACAGGAGCGAGGCGCCCAGGTCACGCTCGAGGAACAGCACGGCGAGCGAAGCGCCCCATGCGACGAGCACCGGCCCCAGATGCTTGGCCTGTGGCAGCTGGAACGGTCCCAGCCGGCCGGTGGCGGCCTGCAGGAGTTCCTTCTTGGCGTTCAGATAAGACGCGAGGAAGACCACGATCAGCACCTTGCCGAGCTCCGCCGGCTGGAACCCGAGGTCGCCGACCTTTACCCACAGGCGCGCGCCGTTGATCTCCCGTCCCAGGCCCGGGACGATGGGCAACAGCAGCAGGCCCAGGCCGACGAGGCCGATCGTGTACGTGAACGCGTCCAGCTGGCGGTGGTCGCGGATGACGGCGAGCGTCACCGTGAACGCCACCAGCCCGATCACGAGCCACGTCGCCTGCTCGGCGGCGAGCCCGCCCGAGAGTCGGAAGATCATGGCGAACCCCAGCCCGGCGAGCACGCCGGCGGTCGGGAACAGCGCGTGGTCGGCCGACGGGGCCAGGCGACGGATGACGAGATGCGCGGCAAGATACCCGAGTACGAAGACGGACCCGTACAGGGCGAGGTTGACCGGCACACGTCCTCTCTTCCCGAGGCCGACGAGGGTGTACGCGCCGACAGAGACGACCAGCGCGAGGATCGTGAGTGCGAGAGCGCCGCCGACGCGGGGTCGTTGCCGAGGGACGGCGGCCCGGCTCACGCCGCCGGCTCCGGAACAAGGCGGGAGAGATCGACGCGGATCTGCTCGACGATGGCGTCGGCGTCGGCTCGATCCTCGGCGGTGATGCCCTCCTCGAGATCCTCGTACAGCGCGAGCCCTTGCGCGTCCTCGGCCGACAGCGTCGTGACGACGACCGGCTCGTGGAGCTCGAACCCCGCGACCTCGACCGGGATCCCGCGGAACACGGCCACATGGCCGTTGTGCGCGCCCACGTACCACTGCGAGTCGAGGTAGAAGCGCAAGCCGACGAGGCCGATCACGAGGACGGCGGCCGGAACTCCTGCATAGACGGCGATGCGGCCGAGCGATACACGCCGGGCTCGGGTCGGGTGGGCCGGCGGGGGTGCTCCGCTTGCCTTTCCATCCCCACCCCCGCTCCGCACACCCGCCGGCCCCTTCTCCGTAGCCTCGTGCGCCCCCGCCTCCAGATCAACTTGATCGCGGTCGTCGGCCTCGAAGTCCAGGACGACCACGGTGATGTTGTCGATGCCGCCGGCGGTGTTGGCGGCTCGGATCAGGTGATCGGCAGCCTCCTGCGGATCGCGGGTCTCCTTCAGGATCGCTTGGATCTGCTCTTCGGCCACCATCCCGGTGAGCCCGTCCGTGCATAGCAGGAGTCGGTCGGCCTCACGCAGCTCGAGTAGGGCCTCGTCGACCGCGACGCGCGGATCGACGCCGAGCGCCCGGGTCAGTACGCTGCGATACGGATGGGTCTCGGCCTCCTCCTTCGTGATCTCGCCCTGCTCGGTCATCCGGCGCACCAGCGTGTGGTCCTCGGTCAGGAGCTGGAGCTCGTCGTCGCGGAACAGGTACGCGCGCGAGTCGCCGACGTGCGCCAGGCGAACTTGATCCTTCTCCAACACAGCCGCCGTGAGCGTCGTCCCCATCCCAGCGACCTTCCGGTCCCGCTGGGATCGCTCGAAGACCGCCCGGTTGGCCTCTTGGACCTTCCCCGTGAGGCTGCTTCCCCGATCCCGTCGGAACAGGTCCTCCAAGATGTCGAGGGCGAGCCTGGACGCCACCTCGCCGCCCCGATGGCCGCCCATGCCGTCGGCCACGGCGAACAGCGGATCGTCGCTCAGGTACCGGTCCTCGTTGCCCTCGCGGACCTTGCCGATGTCGGTGGCCGCGCCGGCCACCACCCTCATCGCCGCAGCTCCAGCAGGGTCTTGCCGACCCGGATGCGGTCCCCGGCGTGGACCTCGACGGGATCTTGGACCCGTCCGTCGTTCACGTAAGTGCCGTTGGTCGAGCCCATGTCCTCCACGAACCAGACGCCGTTCCTCCCGTACAGCTTGGCGTGAACCTGCGACACGTAGGTGTCGTCCAGCCGGATGCCGGAGGACTCCGCCCGGCCGATCTCGAGCGAGGAGGCGAGCCGGTAGCTGCCGAGCTTCTTCCCGTCGGCCGATCGGACCGCGACGGATGTGGGCGCCTTGCCGCCCTTCGACGTTCGAGGTGCAGGGGTCGGCTTCGCCGCTGCCCGCTTGGGGTGCCGCTGCCCCCGGAGATCGACGGTGACGGCTTTCACCGCTCGGTAGATGAAGAGGTACAGCAGCACGAGGAGCGAGTACTTCAGCACCGAGAGAACGAACGGCGACACGGCTCAGGCCCTCCGGAACTCGAGCACGGTCGCCCCGATCGTGATTCGGTCGCCGTCCTCGAGGCGCCGCTCCCGCACCGCCTCGTCGTTCACGAGCGTGCCGTTCGTCGATCCGAGGTCGGTCAGGACGTACGTGCCGTCCTCGTGCCGGATACGGGCGTGCCGTCGGGAGGCGCCCGGATCGGGGATGACGACGTCGCACTCCGCCAGCCGGCCGAGCGTCACGATCTCCTTCCGGAGCCGGTAGGTCTTCGTCGGCTCGCCGTTCTCCAGCATCACGAGCGCCACGTCGCCGGCGGACGCCGGCAGGAGCTCCGACTGATCCTCGCCCTCAACCAGGGAGGCCTCGCAACGGAACTTCCCCTTGCCGAGGGAATCGTTGGTCTCGAACGAGACCTCCGGCGGGCCGAGGAGCCCCCACCCGCGCTCGGCCGCGCCGTCGCGGACCACCCGCTTCAGCTCGGCGATCAGTGCCTGTTCGGCCTGCTCGAATCGGTCGCGGTCGGAGGGGGAGAGGACGAACACGAAGTGGTTGGGCGCCCACACGTCGCGAACCCCCACGGTCTTGCCGGAGTCCATCTCGCGAAGGAGACGTTTCGCGAGCTCCACGGGCTGAAGGCCGCTCCGGAACGCCGTCGCGAAGAAGCCCTCGACCATGTTCCCGAGGCGGCGTTCGAAGTCACGGAGGATCGGCACGGTTCGGTCGCGTTTGCCCAGGTAGACGGCCCGGTCCCGGCGATTATATCCGCGGGCCTCCGGTTCCATTCGTTGCTCGAGGGCCGGCTGCTAGCATGAGGGCCCGCGTCTCGGGCGAGTGGCGGAATTGGCAGACGCGCAGGATTCAGGATCCTGTCCGGGTATACCGGGTGGGGGTTCAACTCCCCCCTCGCCCACCCCCTGGTGTCGAAGGACTCTGCCCGAGCCGGAGCCCGTACGTAGCAATGATTCGCAGCGATGTCGAGAGGTCCGTCGCCCCCTCTTCGTACATGACGGCCACGATCTTCCCGGTCGCAGGATCGATCACCGTGACCGTCCCGCCGTCCGATCGCGCCATCGTCGGACACCGTCCGTCGACCACCGTCGTGATTCGCAGAGCTCCGCGGACGGGGGAGGAAAGGCAATAGGCGAGGCTCGACGGCGCGAGAGAGGGCGATGGGCTGACGCGGGCCGGCCCGGCGTCGTCTCCCCAATGGCCGGCGAGGAAGCCGAGGCCTGAGGCCCCCACGAGCATCAGTGCCGTAACCGCCGCCCTGGCGGCGACCCGCCGCCCGCGCCGCTCCGCGACGGCGCTGCCGTTCACGATCTGGTGCACGCGCTGATGCGAGACCCGCAGCCCCTCTGCGATCTCGCGAAGTGACATCCCCGACCGGTGGAGCTTGATGATCTCGTGGTGGTAGGCGGCCCTACGCCGCTCAGCTTCGTCGAGCGCCGACTCGTATTCCTCGCGCAGGCTGCGGGCCCGTTCGATCCTGTCCATACCTCCTAGACACTAGCCGCCTCCAATCGATCTGCCGAGAGGGTATAGACACTCCCTTTCACCGTTACCGCAACTTGTCTACCCATTCGCCCGACGCCAGGCCTATGCTCGCCTGGTGTTCGAGCGGTTCACGGATCGAGCAAGGAAGGTCGTCGTCCTCGCCCAGGAAGAGGCGAGGATGCTGAACCACAACTACATCGGGACCGAGCATCTCCTGCTCGGGTTGATCCACGAGGGCGAGGGCGTTGCTGCCAAGGCCCTCGAATCGCTCGACATATCCCTGGGGGCGGTCCGTCGCGGGGTCGAGCAGATCATCGGGCAGGGTCAGGCGGCGCCGACCGGCCACATACCGTTCACACCCCTGGCCAAGAAGGTCCTCGAGCTTTCGCTCCGCGAGGGGCTCCAGCTCGGCCACAACTACATCGGGACCGAGCACATCCTGCTCGGGCTGATCCGAGAGGGCGAAGGAGTCGCCGCGCAGGTCCTGCAGAAGCTCGGCGGGGACCTCGACCGCGTTCGCCAGAGCGTCATCCGGCTCCTGTCGGGCTACACGGGCGAGGAGGGACTCGAGCATGCGTCCGCAACCTCGTGGCCGGAGTCCACGGGAGAGCCACCGTTCTGCCCCGGTTGCCGCGCGGACCTCGCGACCACCCTCGCATGTCGCGTGATGTCCATCCCCGGGGGCGTGGGCGAGGAGGAACGGGACGTGAGCGTGGTCTACTGCACGGCCTGCGGCAGGGCGATCGGGCTGCTCGGGGGCTGAACCGTCCGACCGAAACCGGCACCGGGGGCGATGGAACGAATCGCCGCGGTGATCAAGTCTGGGAAGGCGAATAAGGTTGTGGCTCTCTTCCCGGAGGCGGCGGATGGCGGTCATCGAGATCGAGGGGCTGCGGAAGGAATACCGGCGCCTCAGGGGCCGCATCGTCGCCGTCGACGATCTCTCCCTCTCCGTTCCCGAGGGCGGCGTCTTCGGGTTCCTCGGGCCGAACGGCGCCGGCAAGACCACCACGATCCGCTGCCTGCTCGGTCTGGTCCGGCCCACGCGGGGCGCCTGCCGACTCCTCGGAGCCGACACGCGCCGGGAGCTCTCGAGCGTGATCCGTCGCGTCGGTTCGATCGTCGAGACGCCCGCGATGTACCCGCGGTTCTCGGGACGCCGGAACCTCGAGCTGTTCGGGCGCATCCACGGCATCGGGCGGAGATCCATCGCCTCGGCGCTCGACCGCGTCGGCCTGGAAGATCGGGCCGGGGACCCGGTGCGGACCTACTCGCTGGGGATGCGCCAGCGCCTCGGGATCGCGACCGCTCTCCTCAAGGACCCCGAGGTGCTGATCCTGGACGAGCCGGCGAACGGGCTGGACCCGGCCGGCATCAAGGAGGTTCGCGACCTGCTCCGGCGGCTGGGGGATGAGGGGCGAACCGTGTTCGTGTCGAGCCACATCCTCTCCGAGGTCCAGAACATCGCGGACGGCGTCGCGATCCTTTCCCACGGCCGCCTGGTCA
>JBQTIP010000308.1:0-1580 GCA_052388025.1 Actinomycetota bacterium | reverse complement strand
TCACCCCCATGGGCAAGCGCGCCCTTTTCGTCTCGACGCGAGAGGACGCGCGGCTCGGCATGGCGTACGAACTCATCCAAGGAGAGCTGATCCGGGTCCTGCGGTCCGATGACGAGTTGATCCGGCTCAACAACGAGGCACGTCAAGCGGGGATGCAGGAGCAGGACGAGGCGGCTCTCCAGCAAGCGCGGCGAGAAGTCGCCCGACTGCTCCGACTCCACGGTGTCAGCGCCGAGGTTCCGGTGGGGCAGGAGCCAACGCACCGGGGCGAGCGCGCCGAACGGCCGACCCATCCGCGCAGGACGCGACCGCAACCCCAGCCGCTTGAATTGCACGAGCCGCCGACGTACATCCGCATTGTGTGGGCGCGAGAGGAGGAGATCACGTTCTACGCACAACAGCGCCGCTACATCCGGATCGAGACGGACGCCAACAGCACCTACCACGATCCTCATAATCCCTCGGCGTCCCGTATCAATGTGATCGTGACTGGAGAGGGGGTAACGCTGCGTGGCTCCACCCCGCTTCAGGGCGGCCGGATGCGGCTCATTCTTGAAGGCACGACATCCCCTCGGGTTGGGGAGGCGGGAACGATTCGTGTGGAGCTGATGCGGCTGGGGCTTCCGAGCCTCGCGGACGAGCGAACCTTCCGGGTTGTTGAGACCCCGCCGGCCCGTCCAGCGGACAGGCGTGTTAGTCTCCCGCCCTTCGACTGGCGTGCCGTAGAAGGGCCGGACGACAGGCGCTGGACCGAGCTGGAGTGGCCTGAGGACCCGGCCCTGGTCGCCTCCTCCGCTCAGATGGAAGGTGACGGCGTGCTGTGGATCTACTACTCGACCGTCTTCCCCAAGTATGCTGACCAGCTCGCTGCATTCGAGCGCCGCGACCCCGCCCTGGCGCGATCGTTTACGGAGCGCTACAAGGTCTGGCTGGCGGTTCACTCCTTGCTGCTGTACCAGAGCCAACAGGAGGCGGAGGCGGCGCGAGGAGCAGGAGTTGAGTTAGATCCTGAGCTAGTGGAACAGCGGGAACGGGAAGAGCGGTGTAGGGTGGCTACCTTGTCTACGGTATTCGCAGCACGCGAAGTGGAAATGCCTGCGCCTGTTGATGCCGAGTTAGAGGTTTAGGTCAAAGCCGGCCTGAGTTTTGTCAACCGTGTTCCCCGACCTCTGCGAGGATGAACGTCAAACCATTCCAGACCTGACTCGACACTTCGTCGAACCCCTTGCTTCGCCTGCTCGTGTTAGCCACGTTCCTCAGGGCGAGCATCTCCTGGCAGGACCGGGGGCGGCGCGGCCCCTGGCCGCAGATCCCGCAAGGGCTGACGAACCAGGCGCGCTCACTACCAGTTCCGCGGCGGTCCGGGATGGACCGGCCCACCTCCGGGAGGCGCCCGAAGTGACCGCTGGGAAGGGCTGCTCCCGGGCGGGGGTCGGGAGGAACCTTCTTCCAGGTCGGCGCCTCCTGGCCTGTGCCCGGTTCCCCCGTACCCCGGGGGCTGGTAAGGGCGTAGATCGACTGCTGGAGTTCCCTCGGTACTCCCATAAGATATCGTCATTACGCAGTTCGTTGAGGTAACG
>JBQTIP010000307.1:0-2582 GCA_052388025.1 Actinomycetota bacterium | reverse complement strand
GGGTCCCGCCATCCTTGAGGGCACGGTAAACGCTCGTAAGGAGCCGAAGGACCTCGTCCTTGGTAAAGTGCTCGATGAAGTCGAGAGCGACGATGGCGCCGTAGGTCTCTTGTCTTGGGTCTACGTACTCGAAAACGTCTGCGGCGGTGACATCCAGGCCCCTGGCGCGGGCAACCTCGATCTGCTCTTGCGAGATATCGATTCCCTCGACGGAGGTGAAGCCGACCCGCTTCAGGTAGTCCATCGTGAGGCCGCCGCCACAACCAAGCTCCAGAACGGGGACTCGGCGATCGCACCGTTCAAGCAGCGGCAGGTACTTGTAGTCACACCAAGCGAAGTAGGAGCGCAGGGCCTTGCCGTCCAGCTTCGAGTAGTCGGAAGCCTTGAAGGTCGAGACGTAGCGACCATACAGTTCGTCACGGAAACTCAGGTCCGGCATCGCGCTGGCTCCCTATGATGGGCTCGAATCGGCGGCCCCGGACGGAGTTTCCCCCGAATGAACGATCCCGACAAGAACGCTGGCGATTCCGGCGAGGACGGGTTGGGGCGGGCTGCCCGGATGCCGCTGTGGCGACGAGCCGGCTCGTGGCTGGTGGAGGGAGCCACCACGAGCGTTCCCTTCCGGACCGCTGTCCCCATGATGATGGGACTGCGGGGCGTGGGGATCGCCGTCTCCTTCGCCTCCAGCGTGCTCATCGCGCGGGCCCTTGGGCCTTTTGACAAGGGCATCTACAACCTGTTTGTCTTGATCCCAGTCGTCTACGCGACGGTCCTCGACCTCGGTGTGACCAACGGCAACTTCTTCTACCTGGCCCGCGGAGAGTTGGACCCCGGGATCGCGTACACGAATGTCGTGACCGACGTCCTGGGGACGCTCCTCATCGTGTCCGTGCCCTTCGCGTTGCTCGCGCGAGGGCCCCTGGCGAACACCTTCTCGGGCGTGCCGCCGGGATTTCTTGTGTTCGCGATGCTGTTCCTAGGGCCTCTGACGCTCCATGGTCTCATGGTCTCCGGCGGGCTCCTCATGGGGACGAATCGCGCCATGGCGACCTACATGATCCCGGCCGCCATGCAGCTCGTGGTGCTTGCCGGCGCCATAGGGGTCGCGGCGGGCAGATTTGGCCTCACCGGGATGGTCGTCGCGTTCACAGGAGCGACAGTTCTCGGTCAGATGCTGGTCTTCGCTGCGTTCCATCGCGGACTTTCGATGAGACTGTCGCTCAGGCCGGCCGCACTCATCAGGTCAGCTCGGTTCGGCGCTCCTCTGTACCTCGCCACGCTGTTCAGCTTCCTGCATGGGAGGGCCGATCAGCTCCTAATCGCAGGGACGCTCCGACCGAGCGAGCTCGGACAGTACGCGCTTGCCGTGGCGATCGGCGAGACGCTGTGGTCCATCGACATGCCTCTGATCGCGGCGACCCAGTACGAGATCGCGCACCGGGCGCCCGACGCCTCGGCCGATCTCGTGGATCGAACGACCCGCCTCATCGTTCTCTCCATGACTGCGGCTTGCGGCATCGCCGCCCTGACCGCCTCATGGTTCATCCCATTCGTGTACGGCGGGCCGTACCGGCCAGCGACGCACGCGCTGCTTGCGTACCTCCCGGGAGTGCTGTTCTGGAGCGTCGCTCGGAGCCTCAGCCAGGACATTGGATACCAGCGCGCCCGCACAGACCTCGTTCTCTACATCAAAGCCGTCAGCCTTGCCGCCAACCTGGGCCTGCTCGCGCTGCTCCTCCGGCCTCTCGGAATCGTCGGTGCCTCCCTTGCCTCAAGCGGAAGCTACCTTGTCCTGCTCGGCCTCGCCGCCGCCATCCACTGTCGTCTGGCCCGAGTCCGCCTGCGGCATGCTCTCGTTCCTACGCGGCGGGACCTGGCCTGGCTCCGAGACCGCGTGAGGGAGTACGCGGCTCGGGGGTCGAAACGCGCTCCACGGTGAGGGGTTCGTCGACCGCGCCGATCCGCGTCGTCGTGGTGGCTCACTCGTCCGTCGTGCCTTCGAACCGCGCGCGGTGGGAGCGGCTCGCCGAGCAGCATCCCGATTCTGACGTGACGCTGATCGCGCCCGCCCTCTTCCGTACCGACCGCTTGGGCGGCGAGCAAGTCTTCCGCCCCAAGTTCGAGGAACGGGGGAACTACCGCGTCCTCCCGATCCCGACCACAAGCCGGCGCCTCTACCGCTCCTTCTCTCTCGGCCTGCGCCGGGTTCGCCCTCACGTGCTACAAGTGAACGAAGAACCAACGGAGTGGGTGTTGCTGCAGTGCTACCTGGTAGCTCGGATACTTGCCCCGAAGGCTGTGCGGCTCTTCTACTACTACACGAACATCCTCACCCCGCCGGACAGGTGGCACCGCAAGACGAAGCTGCGAGTGATCTTCCGGCTCGCGGACGCCGCCTTTGCCGGGAGCGAAGACAGTGCGCGTGTCCTGCGAGCACTCGGCCTGGCTCGCCCGGTCTTCGTCCAGACCGAGATTGGAGCCGACGAGCGCGTGTGGACGCCTTGGGAGGAGAGCGCGCCCGGCCGCGCATTCACCATCGGATTTGTCGGTTCCCTGGTGCCACAGAAAGGGGTGGCGGACCT
>JBQTIP010000306.1:0-2908 GCA_052388025.1 Actinomycetota bacterium | reverse complement strand
GCACGCTTCGGGGTTGGCGAGGCGATGCGCTTGTTCGAGGTGGAGGGACTGTGAGCCCCCCTAACTACCCCACAACCGCATGGCCCGGCCGGGCGGAGGCCCGGCGCCTCATGACGGTCCCCGAGGTGGCGACGGCGCTCGCGTGCAGCGTCAACACCGTTCGGAAGCTCACCGAGCAGAAGCTCCTTCACGCCGTCGCCTACACCCGTTGGGCCGTGGCCCTGTACGACGCCGCGACCATCGAGGGGATCCGGGCCGCGAACGGCCCGTTCCGACGGGAGTGGACGAAGTGACCGTCCCCCGCTTCTTTCGTGGCCCACAGATCGGCACAACGCGCGATGGCCGCTTCTACGTCTGGCAGAAGGAGCGCTACTGGTCCGTGACGACGATCATCAACGGCGGGGCCCCGAAGCCCGCGCTCCTGCCGTGGGGAATCAAGATGGTGGCCGAGGGTGCCGTCTCACTCGCTGAGGAGCTGCCCGCCCTCGTCCGCAAGGACCGGGACGCAGCGGTGCGGATGCTGAAGGATCTGCCCTACGCAAGCCGCGACCGCGCGGCCAATCTCGGATCAACGATTCACGCCGCCGCCGAAGCCTACGTCTTGGAGCGTCCGTACCCCGAATGGGACGACGCCACGGCGCCCTACATGCGGGCGTTCGTCGAGTGGCTTGAGGACTTCCGCCCGACGTTTGTGGCTGTCGAGGTCCCGGTGTTCTCCCGCACGCAGCGCTACGCGGGGACACTCGACGCGATCGTCGAGCGCGATGGCCGTCGTCTCCTCATCGACTACAAGTCGGGCAAGGGTGTGTACCCCGAGGTCGGCCTCCAGCTCGCCGCCTACCGATACGCCGAGACGTTCCTGGGGATGCCGGATGGCTCCGAGGCCCCTATGCCCGAGGTCGATGGGTGCGCCGTCGTCCATCTGCGGCCCAAGGCCGGCTACGAATTCATCCCAATCCGCGCCGACGAGGAGATCTTCCGCGCCTTCTTGTACGTGCGCGAGGTCTTCCGATTCCTGCACGAAACCGCCTCGTCGATCGTCGGGAAGCCGATGGCTCCATCCGACGACGCTCTCGCCCGCCGACTCGCGCGGAGCATCAAGCAGGTGACGCCAGCATGAGCATCCTGTCCTTGCAGCGCCGCTACCGGGAGCTTGGGCGGCTTCGGGCCGGGGAGAAGGGTCCGAAGGGAGAGCCCCGGAAGCTCGATCGCTGGCGTCTCACAACCCCCTCCCACGAGCTGGCGGAGCAGGTGGCCCTGATGTTCGGCGGAAAGGCCGCCGAGTGGCAGGAGGCCCCGACGCAGGGGACGCAGTGGGAGGTCGTGACCGAACGCGAGGAGATCGAGGTCTACGTACCTCCGCAGGATCTCGACCGCGCGCAATACCTGGAGCTCTGGTCGGCCGGAGGGGTGAAGCGCCGGTGCGATTCCATGACGGAGCTGATCTCTGGGCGCCCCTGCATGTGCGATCCCGACAACCGAGAGTGCAAGATCACGACGCACCTCCTGGTCATCCTGCCGCAGATCCCCGATGTCGGGGTTTGGCGCCTCACATCGCACGGATGGAACGCGGCAGCCGAGCTGCCAGCGACGATCAACCTGTTGGGCCACGTGCACGCCGAAGGAGCTATCCCGGCGGCCGTGCTCGGACTTGAGCAGCGCACCAAGGTCGTTGACGGCAAGACACGTCACTTCGCCGTTCCGGTGCTTCGGCTTCCGTGGACGATCGCCGAGGCCGAACGGGCTGGCGTCCCCGTGCTGACCCAAGGCAAGCGGGCCGTCCCGGCGCTGCCCTCGGAGCGGCCAGATCTTCCCGAGGATGCTGCCTTCGCGGAGCATGTCGGTGCCGCTTGGGGGCCTCCGCCCGCTCTCCCGGACGAGAAGGCCGACGCGGCCGTAACGCGAGAGCAAATCGTGAAGCTCCACGCGATGGCGAATGAGCTCGGCTTCAGCGACAAGGAGCGGCACCACCGCGCGGGCATGGACAGCTTCAACGACCTGACGAAGGCCCGGGCATCAGAGCTGATTGAAGAATGGGGGTCGGCTTCCTCGGGGCGGGAGGTCGGCGATCCGGCCGCAACGGGCGCTGCCCAACCTTTCTCGGGTGAACCCGTGCCTCCTGACCCCGAGCAGCGCCCGAAGGTGGACCCCGAGATCACCGCTGGCCCGTATCGCGGAAAGCGCCACTCCGAGATCGTGCAGGCCGACCGAGCGTACGTGGAGGGGATGCTCGCGGAGGCGCGGGCGAAGGCGCGGCGCGAGGCCATACAGGGATGGTTGGACTGGTCGGCGCCGAGGCTGGTGTCGTGAGCGCGCTCGCCGACACCGCGCTGACCGCCGTACTCGGCCTCGTGCTGGGGATCGTAGTCGGGCTCGTGCTGGGGATCGGCATTGCCGTTTGGGACCAGAACCGGAGGTACCGCCCGTGAGATTGGCCGCCGTCCTCGTGATCGCGATCTACGGTGCCCTTTGGGTTGCCTGGGCTGTGGACACCTGGCGACGTGACAGGCCGCAACGGATGAGCCCGGAGTGGTTGGCGCGGCACCGGAGGGGACGGTGAGCAATCGCCTCCGCGACCACGTATACGCCCTAGATCTCTCCCCACATCTGCGCGACGTGCTGCTCGTCCTAGCTGACCACGCCCACGCCGATGGCGGAGATGCACGGCCCTCCGTAGCGCTCGTCGCCTGGAAGCTCAGCAAGCACCCCAGGACCATCCAGCGCGCCCTACGCCAGCTCCGAGCACGGAACCTCATCATCCCTACATCCAGACCACGGCCCGGACGCGCGACGGTGTACACGCTCGTCCTATTCAACGGTGCCTGCAAGGCCCCCCGACAGGAGGGTCTCTTCGCGCCCTCGACGGACGACACAACGGACGACACCGGTGTCGCAACGGACGACACAA
>JBQTIP010000305.1:0-2587 GCA_052388025.1 Actinomycetota bacterium | reverse complement strand
GCGACGTATTCCGACCATCGCACGTCGCGCTCGACTTCGGGCAGCTGGATTCCCACTCGAAGCGGCCGCACCACGGCGGCAGTGTATTGGTTGCCGGGAGTGAGGCTCCATGCGCCTCCTTGAGTTGACTCTTGTGTAAGCGATGACTTAAGTTTCGGACGCATCCACAGACAGACGGAGGCCCCGATGGCGTTCAGCATCACGACCGACGGAGTGAGCCCCGAGGAGGTCTTCGGCTACGTCTCGGACATGTCGCGGCACGCCGAGTGGGCGAACCCGAACGCCTCCCTCCAGGTGGAGAACGTATCGGGCGGGCCGACGGCCCTCGGCAGCAAGTACCGCTCCTCGGGCGCTTCCTCAAGAAGCCGGTAACCGCCGACCTCGAGATCACCAGGTTCGAGCGGCCGACGGCGTTCGCCTACCGGTTGGCCCACCACACGGCCGGGAAGAAGGACATGCACTTCGAACACACGTACATGTTCCGGGCGGATGGCGGGGGCACGCTGGTCGAGAAGACCTGTTATCCGAGGAGACCCTCGTCGGCCGCTGAGGACCGCGTGAGGGGCGCGATCGTCACGGGCTCGTTGCGGAACAGGTCCTCCGTCCGGACCTTGATGGATTCGGTCTGCGTTCCCCCCGCGAATACGACGGTGTCGCGCCGCATGACCTCCGGATCGACGTACGTCGGCGCGCCGTGGAGCGATCCGAGGGGCGGCATCGCTCCGAGCTCGTAGCCCGGGAAGTCGCGCTCGATCTCCTCTTCGGTGGCCAGCCGGACGTGTTTCGCGCCGATCGCTTTCTCGGCCGCCCTGGTGTCGAGGCGGCGCGATCCCGGGATCACCGCTAGCGCGTGACCGGACGACGTGTCAAGGACGATGGTCTTCACGACCTCGTCCGCGGAGATGCCCACAGCCACAGCCTCGTCGATCGAGGTATAGGCCTGCTCGTGCGGGATGATCTCGAACGGCACGCCCCGCTTGGTCAGCTGATCCGTCACCACGGACATCGCCGCCACCTCCCCGGATACCCGATACGCCGGAGCTTAGACCCCCGCCGCGCTTGGGTGAAGCCCGAGGAAGGTCGCTTCGATCGTGGACCCAGCCTAGAGGAGCCGGGCATGCGGTGGGTTTGAGGGTCACGCCGGCGCCCGGCCGCTGAACCGCCTCCCGTCAGCCGTCGCGCTTCAGGAGGTCGGCGCGGACTCCGAGCAACCGCACCGGACGGTCGAGCTCGAAGAAGTCGAGCGCCTCGAGGGCGGCTCGCACACAGGTCGCGGCATCGGTGGTCGGTTCCTGGAGCTTCGCTCCGTGGGTGCGGGTGAAGAACGGTGCGAACCGGACCTTCACAACGACGCGCGTCGCCGGACGTCCCTCCTCACGGACATCATCGGCAACCTCCCGCGCGAGGCGGCGGATCTCCTCTCGGATCGCGTTCGGGTCGGTGAGGTCCTCCTGGAACGTCGTCTCCCGGCCACGGGACTTCGCCCGGTAGGGCTCCGCGCTCACCGGCCAGTCGGACTCGCCGCGCGCCAGCCGCCGGAGCCATTTCCCCGTGTTCGGCCCGAACGTGTCGGTCAGCATGTTCTCATCGGCCGACGCGAGCTCGCCGACCGTCCTGATGCCGAGCCCCTCCAGTCGCCGTTTCGTCTTCGACCCCACACCCCACAGCGACTCGGGTGGAAGGCGATCCATGACCCCGCTCCAGTTCTCCTCGGTCAGGCGGAACACGCCGGCCGGTTTCGCGAACCCCGTCGCGCTCTTCGCCCGGAGCTTGTTGTCCCCGACCCCGATCGAGCACCAGAGCTTCGTGCGGTCGCGCACCGCGCGCTGGATCTCGCGCGAGAGACGCTCGGGGTCATCGGACTCGGCCTCGAGGAAGGCCTCGTCCCAGCCGGCGACCTCCACCACGGCCGGGAACGTGCGGATGATTGCCATCACCTGCCTCGACGCAGCCTCGTACGCCGGCCCGTCGACCGGGAGGAAGACGGCCTCGGGGCAGCGGCGCGCGGCCGTGCGGAGCGGCATCCCCGACCGAACCCCGAACTCGCGCGCCTCGTAGGACGCGGTCGAGACCACGCCGCGCTTTGTCGGATCGCCGGTTCCGCCGACCACGATGGGCTTGCCGCGAAGCTCGGGCCGGCGCAGCACCTCGACCGCGGCGATGAACTGGTCGAGGTCGATGTGAAGGATGTAGCTGGTCATCGGTCAGGGTCTGACGCGGCGGCGCGGGGCGGACCTCAGCCCCCGCAGGCGCAGGCCCCGCCGCAGGCGCATCCGCCGCCACCCGAGCCGCCCGAAGAGCCGCCGGCCGCGAAGACCGAGAACTGGCGGATCACCCTGACCGCCCCGCACCGAGGGCATGAGGGGTCTCCGTCGCTCATCCCGAGGAGCTCCTCGAAATGCCCCTCGCACTCCATGCAGACGAACTCGTAGATCGGCATCGCACCCGAGAGTGTAGTCGGGTGGATACTTGGCGGACATGTCCGACGTCGTCTACACGTCGAGGGTCCGGATCGAGCGGTTGGGCGGCGGCGTCCGGCGCGCGGCCCTCCCGGTCGACGGCGAGGTGCTCTTCGGGATCCACAACG
>JBQTIP010000304.1:0-4030 GCA_052388025.1 Actinomycetota bacterium | reverse complement strand
GGTCGACGAGGTCCACGGCGTGCCCCTGTTGCGGGCGGCTACGGTCGACCCGATCCCCGGCTGCCCCGCCGCCGCCGCGGCGGCGCCGGAGGAGCTCTCGACGATCGCCAACGTGATGAAGGCCCCGCCGATGCCGTTCATCCCCGAGCAGCTGCACGGCACGCTGGCGATCTTCGCGCTGATGATGCACTCGGCGGGCGGGGATGCCGGCGAACGGGCGGTGGCGCCGTTCCGCGCGCTCGCGGAGCCGCTCGCCGACATGCTCAGGCCGATGTCCTACCCGGAGATCTACATGCCGGAGGAGGAGGGCTACCACCCGATCGCGACGGGACGGACCTTGTTCGTCGACGCGGTCGATCGGGAGGCCGTGTCCACGATCCTCGACCGGATCGAGGCGTCGACCGCGATGATGGCCGTCTCGCAGCTCCGAGTGCTCGGCGGGGAGATGGCGCGCGTGCCGGCCGACGCGACGGCGTTCGCGCATCGGGACCGCAAGCTCATGGCCACGGTCGCCACCGTGGTGGAGCGGAGGGAGGACCTCGCTGAGCACGAACCGTGGGTGGTCGACCTGGCCGACGTGCTCCGCGAGGACGGCTCGGCGGCCTACGTGAACTTCCTCGGCGAGGAAGGCGAAGAAGGCGTGCGGGCCGCCTACCCCGGCGGCACGTGGGACCGCCTGCGAGAGATCAAGCGCCGATACGACCCGACGAACCTGTTCCGTCTGAACCAGAACGTCCGTCCCGCGGAAGACCGATGACCTATCCGAAACCGGGATATCTCGGGGATACGGGCGAGGTGAGCGCGACACATCGACCGAGCGATCGCGAGCCCGAACTGACGTACGCGAACGGCAACACCGCCCACTACCTGGCGACCGGCGACTCGACCGACGGTCTGTTCGGCCTGTATCGATGGGTGATGGGCCCCGAGCCGAGTGGGCCCGGTCCGCACTTCCACCGGGCGATCGCGGAGTCGTTCTACGTCCTCACCGGGGCCGTGCGGATCTACGACGGAACCCACTGGATCGACACGGTGCCGGGCGACTTCGTCCATGTGCCCATGGGAGGGATCCACGGGTTCCGCAACGAGTCGGGGCACCGGCGTCGATGCTGATCCACTTCGCGCCGGGCGCGCCCCGCGAGGGCTACTTCGAAGGCCTCGCCGCGTTCGCCGTCTCCGGGCCCCCCGGAGACGACGAGCTCGCCGCCTTCTACCTCGAGCACGACAACATCTGGGTCGACGAACGCTAAGCGCGCTACGCGATCCTCGTCATGGTCGAGTCGTAGCCGCCGCCCGGGTAGACCCAGGCGCCGGTCGCCGAGTTGCCGTCCTCGGCGAACGTGCCCCGGTAGTACGCGGGCGACCCCCTCTCGCCGCCCCAGATCGTGGGCGTGTAGCCCTCGATCTCGTAGACGTAGTCGAGGGTGTTGCCCTCGGTGTCGTAGAAGCGTGAGTGGATGTCCTCGCTCGGCGCCTCGCCGAACGGCCGCAGGTGGCCGATCACCTCGATCCCCTTGTTCGTGTGGCCTTCCTGCTCCAGCTCGACGTGCTGGATCAGGAAGAAGCCGCCTTCCATCCACTCGTAGGTGCTGGTGCCCTCGGCACCGCCGGAGATCTTCCAGGTGCCGACCAGTCGATCGAGCGCCTTCAGGTCCGCGGCGAGCTGAGGTGCGGCCTGGCTGCCAGCGGTGTCTGCCATCGCGTCCATCTCCTTCCGTTCGTCGCCCGGCCTTAGCCGCGAAGCCCGTTGCAGGTCTCGAGCAGGGTCTTGAGGTCGCTGAGCACCTCCGCCCAGCCGCCGCCGGCGCCTTCGCTCTCCAGGTCGGCCCTCATCAGCGCGGCCAGCCGCGGGGCGCCCTCCAGCTCGTGGACCACCGTGAGCTTGCTCACGCCGCGCGGCCTCCTCGATCTGCCACGTGAGCCGCGTGAAGCCCTCGGCCTTCGTGGCCTCGTCCGCCATCAGCATCCGGAACGTCTGGACGAGCCTGTGCGGCGGGTCGGCCTCGATCACCTCGCCGTCCAGGGCCACATCGGGAACGGGCATGAGGAGCTGGGGTCGATGCATCGTGATGAGAGCGGCACGCCAGCATCCGGCCCTAGGGTGCCTCTCGGCCAGGAGTCACTCTTTCGCTGATCGATCTCGTCGTCGGCGGCCCGTCATCTCGGTCACGCAACGCCCGAGCCGACCGCGCAACGACAACCCGGTGATGCCAACCGAGGTTGCGCCCGAAAATGACAGAATCGCGCGAGTGCTGGTGACCGTCGCAGGACCCATGCGGGACACATCGACCGCCGGACTCGACGTTCCGAGGCTCACATGGCCTCTGACCTGGGCTTTTCCTCGTGGGGCGGGCAGGACTTGAACCTGCGACCGACGGATTATGAGTCTTACGGCCTCCGTGTTGACCAGTCCATCTGGTGCCGTCTAGTGCTCTCCTGTCCAGGTCAGATGGCTCCGAGAGGGCTCTTCGTGCTGTTCTGTGTTGCTCTGTGCGTTCCTGTTCGGTAGCACGGCGGGTAGCACGAGATCTTCCCTCGCCGTGTGCTACCGGTTCGGCCACCCTCGACCGAGATCTCCGAGGAGAGTCGCAGACGGCCCCCTTGCGGGCACGAAGTTCCCTCCGCCTCCAGGATCAGGTCCTCTCGCGCCGCCGGCCGCGGCGCTCAAGAGGCGAGGAGATAATCTCGCGCAGGAGACCCCGATGAGTGGCCCCCATTCCAGTGCGCACCAGGAACGCCGCCCCGGTATCCGGCTCGCGGAGATCGCCGCCGCTCTTTCGCTTGCCGGCGACATGGGCCTCGGCCAGCCGTGGGAACATTCGCTGCGCACATGCCTCGTGGCCCTCCGCTTGGGCGAGGCAAACGGACTATCGGAGTCCGATCTTCGGGATCTCTACTACGTCGCCCTCCTCCGTGTCGCCGGCTGCACGGCGGACGCGCACGTCGTCGCCGCGATGGTCGGCGACGAGATCGCCTTTGCCGAACGATGCAGCACCCTGGATGGGCGCCCCTTCGAGGTGATGAGCTTCATGGTGCGCGCGGTGGGTGCCGGCCGTCCCCCGACTCGGCGGGCCCGCATGGTTGCCCGGTTCTTGGCGACCGGCATGGAGAGCCTGAAGGGGTCGGTGCGTGCCGGCTGCGAAGTGGCCCAGGTCATCGCCGGGCGACTGGGTCTGGGAGTGCAGGTCCACGCCGCTATTGGACAGGTCTTCGAGCGCTGGGACGGACGTGGATGGCCGAGCGCCATCAAGGGAGAGGAACTCTCCGTCCTCGCACGGATCGTGCAGGTCGCCCAGGACTGGGAGACGTTTCGCTGGATCGGCGGCGCCGAGACTGCGCTGGCCGTCGCCCGCGAACGGTCCGGTCGCAACTACGATCCCGCCATCGTTGGGTCCCTCGGGCGGCTCGACGACGATACGGTGGCAGCTGCGGGGGCCGAATCCGTCTGGGACGCCGTGCTCGCCATGGAGCCAGGTGCTCCCGCGCGGCTTGCGAACGAACAGCTCGACGAGGCGCTCGGCGCCTTCGCGGACTTCGCGGACCTGAAGTCCCCCTTCACCCTCGGGCATTCGCGTGGTGTCGCATCGTTGGCAGAAGCCGCCGCTCGAAGGCTCAAGTTCGGGGAGGCGGAGGTTGAGCTCGTGCGCCACGGGGCGCTCGTGCACGATCTGGGCCGGACCGCCATCCCGGCATCGATCTGGGAGAAGCCGCGCCCTCTGGCAGCCGGCGATTGGGAGCGTGTGCGCCTGCACCCGTACTACACCGAGCGCGTCCTGTCGCGGGCCGAGCCCCTAGGCTGGATCGCCGCCGTCGGCCAGGCTCACCATGAGCGGCTCGACGGCTCCGGCTACCACCGGGGGTCCCCAGCGTCACTGCTGACAATGCCGGCCAGGGCGCTCGCGGCTGCCGACGTGTACCACGCCATGACCGAGCCGCGGCCGCACAGGAAGGCCCACGACCCCGAAATCGCGGCGGATCACCTGCGGGAACAGGTTCGTCTCGGGAGGCTCGATCCCGACGCCGTCGACGC
>JBQTIP010000303.1:0-22340 GCA_052388025.1 Actinomycetota bacterium | reverse complement strand
TGGTCGCAGAACACGACGTCGAAGCTCGCGTCGGCAAACGGCGTCTGCTCGGCGCTCGCATTCACGAGCGGGAACCGGACGCGGGCGCGCTTCATCAGCCGCCCGGCGTGATGGAGCTGGCGTTCGGAGAGATCCAGGCCGACCGGTCGCGCGCCGCGCCGGGCCAGGTAGATGCACCACTGCGCGGCGCCGCATCCGAGCTCGAGGGCGTCCTTCCCGGCGACGTCGCCGAGAATGCCGATCTTCGTCTCCGGAATCCCCCACACGCCCCATCTCGCCCGATCCCAGTGGTTCAGCTGCGACGCGTGCTCACGCTGGTACTCGTCGCTATCGCGGTCCCACTGCGCTCGGTTCTTGCGGACGTGCCTGGTAGGGGAGGTCACTGCCGGTCCAGCCAACCGCCGTCGCGCTCGTTGCCGGCCGCCACGAGCCCGGCGACGATCGAGAGCGCGATCTGCGCGGGGCTCCGACCCCCGAGATCGAGCCCCAGAGGCGAGCGCAGCCGCGCGAGGTCCTCGTCGTCGAATCCCATGTCCTTAAGCCCCTGGACGTACGGGCCGACGTGGCGGCGGCTGCCCATCACGCCGATGAACCGCGCCGGGGAGCGGAGCGCGGCGGCCAGACCCTCCGTGACGCCGGGCGCGTCGTGGTCGGTGAACGCGATGTCGACCCGGTCGTCGAGGGCGACGTCGCCGATCGAGGGGACGACCTCCGACGCCTCACCGGAGATCTCCTTCGTGATCCGTCCCTGCCGGGGTTCCACGAGGACCGTCAGGTAGCCGAGCCCCCTCGCGAACCGCATCAAGTGCAGGGCAACCTCCGTCGCGGAGACGACGACCAGCCGGGCGGGAGGGCGGTGCGGCTCTAGATAGACCTCGATGTCGCCCAGCTCGTGGTGATAGGTGCGCGTGACCGGCGCCCCGAACGAGAGGATCTTCGTGGCGTCCTCCACGGCCGCGGCGTCGAACTCGGCGCACCCGAGGGTGCCGCTCACAGGTCCATCGGGCACGATCTCCATGCGGTTCCCGACGCTGCACGGAGGTGAACCGTGCACCTTGACGGCGGTGGCGGATACATGGGGCGGGCCCGTCGCGGAGCGGGGTTGGGGATGGACTGGCAAGCGGAGCGACGGGCCCGCCCCGCCAAGCTCCTCCTCCTCGTGGCCGGTCGGGTGCGGGCCGGTTCGGCCGGCAAGCAACTCCAGCGCGTGCGGCAACACGGGAAGGATCGCCTCCAAGCTCTCGTGGACGCCCTTGGGGCTTCCGGGGAGGTTCACGACGAGGGTGCCGCCGCGGCTGCCGACGATCGCTCGCGACAGCGCGGCCATCGGGGTGCTCGCCAGACCGGCCCGTCGCATCAGCTCTGCCAGGCCCGGCGCCTCTCGATCGATGACCGACCGTGTCGCCTCCGGTGTGACGTCGCGCGGGCCGAAGCCGGTGCCCCCGGTCGTGACCACGAGCGACACGCCCTCCTCGGCCAGCACGCGAAGCTTGGCCTCGATCTCGGGCCGTTCGTCCGGCACGACCGAGCGGGACGCGATCTGGAACCCGGCGTCGCCGAGCAGCTCCTCGGCCAGGTCGCCCGACTCGTCTCGCCGGGTGCCGGCGCTCACCCCGTCGGAGACGGTCACCACCGCGGCGCGGTAAACGTTCGCCATGCCCCTATTGTGCCCCGCCGGCAGCGTCCCTGGCGTTCGATCGTCCGGATGTCTGGCCGGCGATCCGTCCTATGTGGCCGGCGCCCGGCGGCCCGGCCACGGAAGCCCGCCGACGGTGAAGCCATCCGTCAAGAGCACTACGGCGAGGAGCGCCAGCGTCTGCGTGTACGTCGACTCGAGCAGGAGTCCCCCCACGAGCAGGAGCGCAAGCCCCGCGCTCCGCCACGGCCGACGGGGGAGCCAGCCGACGGCCGCGGCCGAGAACGCCCAGAGAGCCAGCCCGTACAGCCACATCGGTAGGTACAGCCGGAGCCCGGCCGTCCACAGGACCAGGATCCCCGTGATGGCGCCGTTCGCCTTCCAGGCCACAAGCAGTGCGGCGGCGGGGATCGCGCCGAGCACGATCGGACCCATGCGCGGGCGCTCCTCAGACGCCCATGCGAGGAACGCGACAAAGGCCGCCGCCACGGCGAGGGCCTCGGCCGCTAGCTGCGCCGCGGTCCCGCCTCCCGGACCGCCGGCTGACGGCACGAGCCGCGCCGCGTCGCCGGCCAACCCGGCATAGGACGACAGGAGGAGCGCGCCCCCGATCCCGACCACCGCGGCGCGCCGAAGGCCGCCGGGGCCGGACCGGACGTAGGGCCACCCCACAGCCGCCAGGCACAGCACGAACAGAAGACGGACCGTCGGTCCAAGCCCGGGGGCGCCCGCCGACGCGGCCACGAGCGTTGTGGCGACGAACGTCCCGAGGCAGACGGCGACGCTCCGCCACGCGCGCCACGCCTTCGCGGTGAGCAGGAGGAGCGCGGCGACGGCGAGGACCGAGGACAGGTTGAAGGCGAACGAGCCCGTCGCCGTGAGCGCCCGGTAGGCAAGGCGGAAGGGCCCCTCCTTCGGCAGGTAGACCCCGACCCGGTAGAAGGTCCGCACGAGCAGCAGTTCCACAAGCGCCGCGAGTGGCAGGAGGGCGAGGACCACCGCGAGCGGCGTCCACCGGGCCGTGGGCGCCTCCGGAGCCGCGATGGTCGTCGGATGAGTATCGACGGGGAGGGCGCGCTCCTCGACGATCATGCGGCGCCCCTCCCACCCAGCCGCCCGGCCACATCACGACGACCAGTGCCCACACGATCAGGAAGGCGAAGTAGGGCAACCGCCAGGCCGGCCACCCCGGCCTTGCGGCCTCCGCCTCATCAGCGATGTGGAGCGTCACGAAGTTCGCGACCGACTTCATCCCGTCACGCTCCTCGGCCGCCCCGTCCCAGACGGCGAATGCCACGTCGGTGACGCCGATACCCAGCTCGACGCTCCCGTCGCGGCTCACCTGCATCGGCCGTGAGAAGACCACGCGCCAACGGCCGTTCCGCCAGGCACCCCACCCGTCCACGACCGGCTCCGGATCGGCAGTGAGCGTCCCGAATCCGCCGGCCACGAGATTGTCCACGGGCGTCGTCCGGTCGATCGCCGAGAAGGGGTTCCCAGCCGCCCGGCCTGGGTAGAAGACCTCGTCGCCGCGGAACGGGTACCAGTCGACCTCGACATTGGGGTACCGGGTGCGGATGCCGCCCTGGAACCCCCACCGGACGTCGGCTTGCCATACCGCCTTCCACTGCCAGATGTTGACGGTGGCGTTTGGGTCGCCCATGCAGAAGGCCGGCACCGCGGTTCCGGCGATCGCGGGGAACTGCACGGCCACCGCGTCGGTGAAGTCCTGGGGCGCGCCCACCGAGCGATCGGCGGAGGCATCGGCCCAGTCCACGGCGATGTACAGGTTCTCGCCGTCGTGCACCGCCCGCGCGCCCATCGTGAACCCCCGGCCCCCTTTGGGCGGGACGATCTGCTGGGCCGAGAGCGGGATCTCGACGCGGGGGACGTCGTCCCAGAAAGCGTCGAAGGGGTCCCCCAAGGGCACGGTCTCACTCGTCCGAAGCGCCGTGATCGTCGTGGTCGCAGACCCGGCGAGCCGCGTCCCGGTTGCGGTGAGGGCGGCGGCGACGGCCAATGCGAGAGCCAGCACAGCGGCGGATCTCACACTCGCGCTCATGGATCTCCCTCACAGAGCCCGACCTCATCGACCTCGGCTTCCTGCGGGCGGACGGTCGGCCCCACCGTCTCCTCGGCGATGCCGAACCGCCTCGCCTCGCTCCGGAGGAAGACCTCGGCGAGCCGGGCCGCCGCCCAGTAGGGTCCGTCGCCGGCGAGTGCGACGACGCGCGTGGCGAACCCCGGAATCCACCTCAGGGCGTGGTCGGCCAGGAAGTCTCGCTCCGCGCTTGCACAGATCCGAGCGTGCTCAGGATCGTCCTGGATCAGCGCCCACGCGGCCTTGTACGAGACCAGGTGCAGGAACTCCAGCTCCACGGCCACGTGGTCGGGGCGCTCGGCCACGCCTTCCATCCCGAAGGCCCGGTAGAAGCCGGCCAGGTCGGCCAGCTCCTGGCTCTGACGCCAGATCTCCCTCGCCGTGTAGTCCGTCTCGTAGGCCGGGCAGTCCGCGGAGTGCACGTGGGAGAACACGTCGCGGAATGCGCCCTCCAGCGTCTCCACGTCGACACCCAGCAAGACCGCCTCGGTCTCGCCGAGCGCGGTCCGAACGTCCTCGGGCAGCGGGCCGGCGCAGGCCGTGGCGAGCGGGAGGTCCTCATCCTGGAGCTGCTCGACACCGCTCGCGCTCGGGTACACGAGCACCTGGGATAGCAGCCGGTAGACGGCGCTCCTCGCAAGCGCCTCGTCCGCCTCCGCCCCTATGTCCGCCCGCAGGTTCGATCCCATCCCGCTCACCTCAGATCGAGTTCAGGTACTTGGCCGGCCGCTCGTAGAAAGGCTCCAGCACGGAGAGACGGACCGCCTCGTTCCCCCTGCGGTCGTACCCGATGACGGTGTCGTCGTACATGGCCCACTTCTTTCCGTTGATGACAGCGTCCCGAACCTTCGGTCCCCTCTCGATCCGGAACTTGAAGAGAATCGTCCGGGTGGCCCTGAAGAGCTGGAGCACGGCGAGCAGCTCGCGGGACGGCGCCACGTAGCTCTCAATTGCGTGATCGACGCCGGGGCCGAACATCTGGTGGAGGTAGGCGCGCGGAACCCACCTCGGCGGGATGTAGTACCCGTTGGGCTCGGTCCCGAACTGCGGGTACAGGGGTAGGCCGACCTTGGCTACCTTCACGAGGTAGTAGATGGGGTTCTCGGGATCTTCCACCCACTGCCCGTCCTTGCCGATCTCCACGAGCCCCTGCAGCCGGATCTTCCCGGGGCAGACCGACATGCACCTGGTTTCCATGGGCAGGCCCTCGGTCAGCGGGTCGGTCCCCTCCACCCGCGGCTCCCAACCGAGAGCCCACCGTCTCCTCGATGAGCGCGACGATCCGCTCCTCTCCGAGGCGCTCGTACGCGTCGTGCGCACCTCCGTAGAAGGGCTGCCGGAAGATGGAGAGGATCCGCTTCGGGCTCCACCCCATCAGCGTGTACTCCTCGACGAACGTGCGGGCCATGTCGTCGAGGCCTCGGTCGTCGATGGGCCGATCGAGGACCACGCCCACGATCTCGAGAGGGTCTTCGGGGTCGACGTCCTTCGTCGGGGTCATGGGCCCGCCCTCTTGATGTAGCCGCCCGCGAGGTACGTGAGCATCGCTGGATCCTCCGCCGCCGGGGTGAGGCCGGTCGTGGCCGGCCTCCAGACGCCCACGCCGCCCAGGCCGCCCGCTTCGGCGAAGCCCACCTTCACGAGTGTCTCCTTGGGGACGGTGTTGACAGCGTGGTTGTCCGCCTCGTAGCCGAAGACGAAGTGGTCGGAGTCCTTCGACTTGTGAAGCAGGTTGTCGGTCTGGTGCATGGGCATCGACCAGTCGCGAGTCAACGACTGCTGCGAGCCGTATCGCAGGTTCGACTGATAGCCGGTGTCCTTCGAGATGGCCCGGCCGTCCAGACGCGTCTCGTGCGCCTCGACCGTCTTCTCCGTAGCCATGAACGGTGCGTGCTTGATCATGATGACGTCGTACGGGTAGGCTGGGTTGTAGGCGGCGCGGAGCTTCAGGCGCGCCACCTTGTAGAAGGGGTCGTCCGCCCTCCACCCGCGATAGGGGCGATCGGCTGGGTTCGCGTCCACGTAGACGTAATCACCGTCCTCGATGCCCAGATCCTTCGCGGCCTGGGGGTTCATGTGCATCTGGTGCTCGCCCACCCCCGGTAGCCGCTTGTCCTGACGGTAGGGATCGCCGAAGTTCGAGTCCCAGATGAAGTGCCAGTCGGTCACGCTCCACTGCGAGTGGACCCGGTGGCGGGTCTTCGGGGTCAGGCAGTAGAAGCGCAGGCCCTGCTCCCAAAGGGGATTCGTCGTCCCCCTGACCTCGGCCCATGAGAGCTTCACGTTGCGGACCGTGCGCTCGTCGGCATCGTCGGCATTCGGGGGAATCCCGTAGTCGTCCGGCCGCACGAGCGGGTTCGTGGAGACGATGACGTTGGGCAGGTACGGCGTCGCCTCCGGTCCCTCGCGGTGCACGACGAAGGTCTCGCCGTACTCGTGGGCCTCCGGGATGTCGCAGTAGGCGTTCAGCCGCCCCGTGTCGGTGAAGAAGGGCGTGCTATCGTGGATCTGCTCGTAGAAGGGGATCCGCGGGTAGGTCCGGAACAGCATCAGCGCCGCCCCCGGCTCCCCGTACTTCCCGGCCATGATGTCGTCCAGGTCGTAGCCGGCCGTCGTGGCCGAGGTCTCAAGCAGCCGGCGCAGGTAGATGTCGCGGCGGCCCTCGAGCTCGAACTTCCAGTGGCTCTCGAAGCGCTCGTCGCCCGTCTGGCGCGAGAGCTCCCGGGCCATCTCGGCGAGTATCACAATGTCGTCCTTCGTGTCCCCGACGGGCTTGATCCCGCCCTTCCATATCTGCAGGAACGGGTTCGAGCAGGACGCCGTGACCTCGAGGTCCTCGAACTCCAGCCAGGAGTTGGCCGGCAGGATCACGTCCGCGTACTCGCAGGACGCCGTCATCTCGATGTCCTGCGAGATGATCATGTCGATCTTCGGGTTGACGTTCTTCAGCATCTCGTAGGCCCACTTGGCGTTGTTCAGCAGGTTCACGTTCGTGAACCACATGACCTTCGTGGGCGTTGGCATGTGCGTGAGGCCGGTGAAGACCTTCCGCCCGTACTTCGGCGTATCGACGATCAACGGCGTGTCGCCCCGGTTCCAGTACGCCGGCTCCTCCCCCTTGGCGTGCTTGACGTACACGACGTCCTTGCCCGACGCCTGCGGGTCGAGGTTCTGGTTGAAGGGGTCCTCGTAGATCCAGCCGTTGAACCCGGGGCCGCTCCAGCGGGTCTCCTGGAAGAGCGCGGACTTGTAGTTGCCGGCCCACGTGTGGCATCCGGCCCCCGGCTTCCCGATGTTGCCGGTCAGCATGAGCGGCAGGTACATGGCACGGTTGGCCTCGGTCGCGTGGAACCAGTGGTTGATCCCCTCACCGATGTGGATCGCGACCGGCGATAGGGTCGCGATGTCGTCCGCGAGCTGTCGGATGAGGACTTTGGGAGCGCGCGTGATCTCGGCCACGGTGTCGATGTCGTAATCGCGCAGGTGCTGCTTGTAGAGCTCGAACAGGGGCGCGACGTCGACCGTCGAGCCGTCCAAGAGCTTCACCCGGAAGCGGCCCTCGAGGGCCGGATCGATCTTCATGTGCGTCCCGACGTCGTCCCGGGTAAGGGCGACGGGGACGCCCTTCCCGGCGTCCCACACCACGAAGTCGTGGAGCTTCGCGTAGTCCTCTTCGGTCAGCCCCTGGGGTCCGAAGCTAGCACCCTCCGGCTTCAGCCCCGGCGCGTAGCCCGGGAACACGTCGGCCGGGTTCAGGCGCGTGCCGTCGTCGGTGCGGACCAGGAAGGGGAAGTCGGTGAACCGCTTGACGAAGTCGGCGTCGTAGCGCCCCTCGTCCATGATGATCTTGGTGATCGCGAGGAACAGCGCCGTGTCGGTGGCCGGCCGCACGGGGATCCAGTAGTCGGACTTGGTGGCCGGGGGGTTGTACTCGGGCGCGATCGAGACGATCTTGCCGCCACGCTCCATTACCTCGTGGAACCAGTGGGACTCGGGCATCTTGTTCTCCACGAGGTTCTTCCCCACCTGGATGTGCAGCCGTGAGTTCACGAGGTCGTTGAAGTCGACGTCCGAGGACTGCAGACCGTGGACGAAGGGGAACCCAGGGGCCTGGTCGCCGTGCCACGTGTAGTTGGACCAGTTCCGGCCGCCGAAGGATTCCTCGGGCTTCACGCCGCGGATCCGCACGTCGAGCAGGGCCAGCATGTTCGAGAACCGGTACATCCCGTACTTGCCGAGCACTCCGAGGAGTCCCATCCCACCCCGGAGCTTCAGCGTCCGGGTGCCGGCCCCACCCATGGCCTCGATCATCTCGGGCTCGTACCCCTCGGCCTCCAGGCGCCTCGCGCCGTCCTCCCCGCTGTAGGTCTCCGCCACGGCGACCATGGCGCCGGCCGCGTACCGGTAGACCTCGTCCCACGAGAGGCGGACGAACGTGTCCTTCCCCCGCGCGTCGAATAGGTACCTCGAGCGGAGCTCGGGGGTGAGGTACGGATAGCCGTCGTCGGCCCACCGCTTCCAGCCCGCCCGGACCATCGGATAGCGGAGTCGGTACGGACCGTACACGCGGCGGTGAAGCGTGTGGCCCTTGGCGCAGCCGCGCGGGTGCCAGTGGGCCGTGGACCGGTTGCCGAAGAGATCCGTGTACCGGTCTACGTCGTAGTTCGCCTCTGTCCGCGTGACGATGCCGTTTCGCACGAAGGCACGCATGCGGCACGCGTGCGTGTCGTTCACCGAGCAGACGTAGGTGAACGAATCGTCGTAGCGATACTGGTCCCGGTACACGCGCTCCCAGTCGCGGTCCGGGTAGAACTCGAGCGGGTTCGCGATGGCAACCGGCGTGAGCCGCCGGAGCGCGAGCCCCGCCTGTCCCAGGACCACCATTCCCACGGTGGCACCCCCCGCGACCTTGAGGAAATCCCTCCGAGTCAGTCCCATCCTCACGCCACTCGCATACCAGCCGGAACTTCGCTCGATTCTTCATTCCCTGCCAAGGGGCCTCCAAGGGCGAAGGTCCCACCCCCACCGGGACCTTGGGCCCCCCGGGGCGCATCCCCGGCAGCGACTAGGATGGGGATTCGGGCTGGCTTTCGGGATTATCGGCTGCTTTCGGAGGAGGGGACCATGGAAGACTGGGTCGACCGGCTGGCCGAGAGTCTCGGGGAGGACCCGCTCGGCGACGCCGAGACCGCGCGGCTACTCGCCGTCGCCCGTAACGTCGCGCACCGCGTCGAGCGACGCATCACGCCTCTCGCGACCTTCCTGATGGGCGCCGCGGTCGGCCGGAGCCTGGCCGGCGGCGCCCCTCGAGGTGAGGCACTCGCGGCGGCGCTCGAGACGGTTGCTTCGTTGCTTCCCGAGGCGCCCGCGCAGGTGAGCGAATGAGCGGACGCTCGTTCTGCGCCACATCGCCTGCGAGCCGCCCTCACGGGCACGCCATGTTCGACCGTTGGTTCGATGCGACCGTCGGCGGGCGCGCCGGCACGGAGGCGTAGCGGGACAGGGCCCCCCGGGGGTACCCTGATTGCCACAGCCATGGACGCCTGGAAGCCACCGGAGAGCGCACCGCCCACCGAGGGCCCCCTGGTCGACACGTTCGACAGGGTCGCCGACGACCTTCGCATCTCGGTCACCGACCGGTGCAACTTCCGCTGCACCTTCTGCATGCCGGCGGAGGGCCTGGCTTGGCTGCCGAGGGACCAGATCCTCTCGTTCGAGGAGCTCACCCGGCTGCTTGGCATCTTCATCGGGCTGGGCGTGAGGTCCATCAAGGTCACCGGGGGCGAGCCGACCGTGCGCGCCGACCTGCCGAAGCTCGTCGCGATGCTCCGGGAGGCGGGACCCGGCCTCGACATGTCCATGACCACGAACGGGATCCTCCTCGACCGCCTGGCGCGGCCGCTCGCCGACGCCGGGCTCGACCGGGTCACCGTGTCCTGCCACTCGCTCATGCCGCACCGGTTCGAGGGTATGACCCGCCGGGACGCGCTGGATAAGGTCTTCGCGGGACTGCGCGCCGCCGAGTCGGCTGGCCTCACACCGATCAAGATCAACTGCGTCGTGATGGGCGGTGAGAACGAGGACGAGGTCGTGGACTTCGCCCGGTGGTCCCGCGACACGGGCTACGAGATCCGGTTCATCGAGTACATGCCGCTGGATGCCGAACACGCGTGGGAGCGCGCGAAGGTCGTGCCCTCGGCCTCGATTCTCGACGCGATCGACCACGTGTTTCCGCTGGTGCCGGCATCGAAGGACAACGAGCCGGCGACGTCCTATCGCTTCGCCGACGGCGCCCCCGGCGGGATCGGCGTCATAGCCTCGGTGACCGAGCCCTTCTGCGAGACGTGCAACCGCCTGCGGCTCACCGCCGAGGGCCAGGTACGCGCGTGCCTCTTCGCCCTGGAGGAGACCGACCTCCGTGAGCCGATGCGGGCCGGGGCCTCCGACGAGGAGCTGGACGCGCTCATCCGCACGAACGTGTGGCGCAAATGGTTGGGACACCGGATCAACCACCCGGACTTCGTTCAGCCCGAGCGCAGCATGTCGATGATCGGCGGCTGAGCCGAGCTAGACGCCCCTGCCTCTCCGCAGCAACCGCCTCAGCCGGTCACCCACGAGGCTCCAGCCCACCGCGAGTGTGACCAGCCCCGAGATCGGGAAGAAGACGAGGCCGAATCCCTTGGATCCCGTGATCAGGCCTTCGCCCGCGGGGAACCCGGTCTCCTTGTCCCCGAGGTGCAGGATCAGGACGATCGTGGCCAACAAGCAGATAGCCGCGGTCGCGAGGAACACAACGCCCAACACCGTGAGCCACCCCTCCAGCCAGTCGTAGCGGGCCGCCCATTGGCCGACGCGTCGACGGATCGAGCCATAGCTCACGGGCTAGAGTCCGGCGAGGCGAGCGAGACCCGTGGTCTTCTTCAGGACGTAGCGGCGGCCATCGCGCTCGACGAGGCCACGGCGCTGGAAGTCCGAGAGGATTCGAGTCACGTTCTCGCGGCTGCCGCCCGAGAGGCTCGCCAGGTCCGCGTGGGTGACCACTGCCGGGATCACCGCCCCGTCGTCCGGAAGCTCGTCGAGGCTGGGGGCGACCAGCTGAAGGAGCCGCTTGGCGACCCTCCCCTTGAGGTCCAGGAAGAGCAGGTCATCGACGAAGGCCTCGTTCGACTGGACCTGTCGTGCGAGCGCCCGGAAGAGCGCCCTCGCCGCGCCCGGCTCGTCAGACAGGCACTCGACGAACACCTGGCCGGTCACGACCCACACCGTCGATTCCTCCAGGGCGAGAGCCGAGGCTGTGCGCGGCATCTCCCCGAGGACGCCGAGCTCCCCGAAGAACTGTGGTCCGTCGATCGTCGTGTGCAGCTGTCGATGGCCGCTCGCGGAATCGGAGCTGATCTCCACGCGCCCGCCCATCAGGAAGAACACGTCCGGCGCCTCGTCGCCCTGGTGGAACAGATACGTCCCGCGGCGATACTGGCGCACCGTTCCCCGCTCGGCGAGCCGGTGGATGACCGCGGCCGCCGCTCCCTGGAACAGCGGCGTCCCGGCCATCTCGTGCTCGAGAACCGACAACGCCTTCGGCGTGGTTCGTGCCACGAGCGCAAGCGTAGTCACTGTCCGCCTCCCGGACCAACTGATGTTCCTCGGAAGCGAAGGACGGGCGCGCAGTGCGGGCCCGTCCTTGGGATCGCGTGATGCGTCAAGCGACCTACAGCTTCTTGGCCGTCCTCTTGGCCGTCCTCTTGGACGTCCGCTTCTTGGTCACCCGCGTCGCCGCTGCCTTCGTCCCAGCCTTGGACGACTTGGCCGCCGGCGCCTTCGGGGAGATCTTCTTCTCCGCCACCCCTGTCACCTCCTCGTACGCTCCCGGGCCCCTGATTCGGGCATCACACCTGCGCTCATTCTTCGTCGCGCGTGATGGGGAGGGTGTGCCGCGCGTCACCGGAACAGGGGTGACATCGGTCACGCGGGGCCGGTGACGCCGATCACGCGCAAGGTGTGACAGCCGTCACACTCGGTCAGTCGAGCTCCGGGAGGTCGAGGGGGTCCGGTCGCGGCGTGCAGGCGCCGCAATAAAGCGCGTCCTCCACGACGAGCGCCCGTGTCTCCTCCTTGCCGCGGAATAGCTCCAGGATGTAGGGCTGGGTCTCGACGTGGTCCTCGCAGATCCCCCGGCCGCAGAAGCGGCAGGTCCCCACCGCGGTCCTCCGGCAGTGCCAGCAGTCCATCCGATCAGCTCCCCAACAGGCCGCCCGTTTGGGGGCGGTGACGCCGCTAATGCTGCCACGTTCGGTCGGCCCCGGTTGCGGGTTTCAGGGTTCCGTGCCGGAACGCGCCGCTCACGAGCCGGTCGAACCCCTCCCGGTCCAGACGAAACGCGCGGACCGGGGTTCTCGCGGCGACCGTCGCCGTTCGGGGCACGTCTCGCAGGAGCGCGATCTCTCCGAAGTACGAGCCCGGCCCCATCGTGCGGACGAGCTCGCCGTCCTCCACCACATCCACCTGCCCGGACCGGACTGCGAAGAAGCTGTCGCCCACGTCGCCTTGCTCGAACACGACCTCGCCGGGGGCCAGGTTGACCCACTCGCCGTGCTCGAGGACCTGCGAGAGCTCGTTCGGATCGAGCGTGGCGAAGCACGAGAGCTCGCGGAGCTCCGCCGCCGCCTGCAGTGTCGGCGCGAAGTCCGGCACATGGATCATGTCGGCGAGCAGCCGGTCGAACGTGCCCTTGTCGATCTCGAAGAGCTCGGCATCCTCAAGGGCCCGAACGGTCGCGGTGCGAGGAGACGCCTCCACGAGGCCGAGCTCACCGAAGGACTCGCCCCGCCCGAGAGCACGGAGCGCGCGTTCGTTCCCGCTCTCGGGGTCCTCCTCGACCACCTGGAGGGTCCCGCGGCGAACGACGTAGAACGCCTCGGGCCGCTCGCCCTGGCGGACGACCGGCTTCCCGCGGGCGAACGTTCGCAGCCTCACCCGGCCGGCGAGGTCGGAGAGCACGTCCTCGGGAAGGTCGTCGAACACCGGCAGCCCGTCGATCAACGAGGCCGCCTCCACGCGCCACTTCGTCTCGAGCCGGAAGCGCACCCGGCTCCACACCGCGCGCACACGCCTGCCGACGGAACGCAGTAGGTTGATCCCGGCCCGGAGCACGGGCCCCGCGAGGAACAGCCCCAGCGCCACCAACAGGATCTGGGTGATGAGGCCGCCGTCCCAGAGCTTCCGGACCAGGCTCCCGAAGATCTCCTGCCAGAAGAAGAAGGCCGTGTAGAAGGAGAGGATCGTGAACGCGAAGCCGACGATGCCGTAGAGGGCGAGCCCGACCTCCTGCTTGGTGAACCGCTCGCGCTTGCTTATCTTGCGCCCCAGGTCGTCGCGGAGGAACGAGAGGGACCGCGGCCGCAGGTCGGGCACCTGGATCAGGTCGGACAGAATCCAGTAGCCGTCCAGCTCGAGGAGCGGGATCAGGTTCAGGAAGATGTAGAAGTAGTTGAGCAGGGCGAACTTGTAGAGCAGGCCTGCACCGGACGAGTCGGGGAACGCCCACAGGGCGAGCGACGCCAGCCCCGCGACGATCAGCTCGGAGAAGGGCCCGGCGGCCGATTGCGTGATCCGCTGCCACCGGCTCATGAGGAGCCCGTCGGAAGCGTCCACGAAGAAGGCCGGCGATCCAAAGTAGATCATGAAGCCGGCGCTCTTCACCCGGCGGTCGTAGCGCGTGAGCACCACGGCGTGCGCCAGCTCGTGGATGAACGTGAGTAGGTAGCTCATGCCGAGCAGGGCTAGCGACTCGATCGCCGCCGACTCGCCCGAGAGGCTGAAGCGACCCTGTACCGACAGGAAGGCGACGAATCCGCCGAGCGCGACGAGTGAAGAGACGGCGGCCACCCACCGATTGAAGAACCACTTCAGGCCGTGCGTGTAGGACCACCTCACCAGCGCATCGGCGTTCTTCCAGTCGATGGAGAGCGTCTTGGCGAACTCTCGGGCCTTCCTCCTTGAGTTGGAGACCGGGTCCATCGCCCGCTTGACGGCTTCATCGACGTCGAGGAACGGCCGGTCGAGGAACCCCCCGACGTTCAGCTGGCGAACCAGGTCGCTCACACCCGACATCTCGAGATCGCCGGAGGACTGGAAGCGCTCCACGACGATCTCTTTCACGGTGCGCGTGCCGTCCATCAGCGGGAGCAGCTCGACCTCGCCGGGCTCGAGTCTGTAGAACAGGAGGTCGCGGGGGTTCGCGATCATCGCGTAGTCGTTACCCCACCGGAGCTTGAACTCCTTCACCTCGATGTCGGGCGCGACCTTCGGCCGGAACTCGGCGGGGTCGACCTGGACCGAGAGGCGCTCCCACAACCCACCGCCGTCCTCCTCGACCGGGTGGGCCTCGATCTTCCCGGCCAGGAGCCCCCAGATGCCGAGGGCGGGCTCAGCCTCACTCATGGAGCGGGCCTGGAGGCGTCCGCGGGCTCGGCGGATCCCTTCGCGGCGCGCTCCTCATCCAGGCGGCGCTGGACCGTCGAGTAGATCGAGAGCTTCGTCGGCGGGCGGCGACGAGATGCGAAGACACTTCCGACGAAGCCGCCGGCGAACAGCGCCACGGCGACGGCCGTGACGATCGTCCCCCACGTGAATCCCCCTTCATCAGCCTCCCTCGAGACGAGCCGGCGGGTGATCGTGGCCGCAGCGTCGAAGTCATCGACGGCCTGGATGCGGAACCGCGCGTCGGCGGGGATGGCCTTCAGCACCAGCAGCTTGAGCGTGAGCTCGAGACGGGCGCCGCCGGTGGTCACGATGACGTCCGAGCCTCGAATCTGGAGGTAGCTCCCGTTCCCGATGGCTCCGGTTCCCACCGGCACGGTCTGGGGGCCTATCTCGAGCAGGTTGTCCTCTATGTCGAATCCGATGTGCTCGGCGACCGAACCACCCACGATGAGATCAACCGCGAGCTCGTGCAGGTTCCCCCATCCGACCGGGTACGCGGCGCTCACCCTGACCGTGAGCCGGCCGCCCTGGGCCAGCGATCCGGACACGGATCCCGACACCGAGGGGCCGGCCTCCTGCGCCAGCGCGGCGAGGGGCGCGGTGAGAACGGTCAGGGCTACGACCAGCAATGCGAGGCCGGCGAACGACGGCCTCCGGGAACGAACCATCGGCGCCTTACCGTCCTCCACAGCAAGCCATCTTCGACCCACAGTCAACGTGAGCGCAAGCGACGGGGAACGTGACGGGCGTCACACTTCGACACCGTTCAACGGCACACGCCCTTGGTGCCGGCGAGCACAGAGCCAGGGATAGCCGGAGGCGTAGCCTCGCACCAGGATTCCGGCCGTAGGAGGCGGACATGTTCACGGGAGAGATGGCCAAGTACCAAATCCAGGATCGGGTCAGGGAGGCCGAGGCCTACCGGGCCGCCAGGTCCACGAACGCCGGCCGAGCGGCAGAGCGGCAGAGCAGGATCCGTAAGATCGCGAGCTCGGCGCTGGCGGCGGTCCTCTGGCCGGTCAAGCACTGATCGGCTGAAGCTCCGCTACATGTTCTCGATCGCGACCGGCTCGACGGGATCGGCGAGGTCGAAGCCGAGGACGCGTGAGTAGAAGTACAGCTCGGCTTCGTGGGCCCGCTTGATGTTCTCAGCCTTTCGGAACCCGTGCTGCTCGCCTTCGAACGCGAGATACGCATACGGGAGGCCCTTGGCGCCAAGAGCCTGCACCATGATCTCCGCCTGCGAAGGAGGCACGATCTCGTCCTCCAGACCCTGCAGCAAGATGACGGGACACGAGAGGAGCTCCGCGAAGCGCACCGGAGACCGCGCACGCCAGAGATCCGCGGCCTGGGGCCACGGGCCGATCAAGGCATCCAGATACCTCGACTCGAACTTGTGCGTCTGCTCGGCGAAGTGCTCGAGGTCGGCCAGGCCGAAGTAGCTCGCGCCCACGGCGAAGTCGTCGTGGAAGGTCAGCGCGCAGAGCGTCGTATAGCCGCCTGCGCTCCCACCCCGGATCGCGAGACGTCCCCCGTCGACCTCCCCGGACTCCACCAGGTGCTTCGCCGCGTTGATGCAGTCCACCGTGTCCACCACGCCCCACTGACCCCTCAGCCGCCCTCGGTAGTCCCGCCCGTAGCCGGTGCTCCCCCCGTAGTTGACGTCCACGACCGCGAGTCCGCGGCTGGTGAAGAACTGAATGCGAAGGTCGAACTCCGCGGTGACGTGACCCGTGGGCCCCCCGTGGCTCATCACCACGAGCGGCGGCCGCTCGCCCTCCGGACCGGCGTGATCCGGGCTCGCCGGAGGATAGAAGAGCGCGTGCGCGAGGAGCCCCCCTTCGGTTGGAAACTCGATCGGACGCGGGATCGAGAAATGCGCCGGATCGAGGGTCGTCGCCTGGCTCTCCCGCAGCACCTCCACTGCCCGCGTCTGTAAGTCGAGCGATACGACCTGGATGGGCGTCGCCGGTCCTCCCGCCACGAAGACGAGCCGGCTCCCATCGCTGCGGAGGTACGGCTCGTAGCAGCTGTAGGGAAGGTCCATGTCCAGCAGCTCAGACGTCCCGGGATCGAGCAGCGCCAGATGGTCCCTCCCATCCCGCGTATAGATGCATGCGATCCGGCCGTCGGGCAGGAAGGCGTAGGTCGAGTATCCGAACTCCCACTGCGGCACGCCGAACTCCGCCTCCCGCGGAGCGAGCGCCTGCGCCTCGCCGTCTCGCTCCCGATAGAGGTTCCACCATCCGGTACGGTCGGAGACGAAGTGCAGCGCACCGTCGGGGCTCCATTCCGGCTGGAATATCGATTCCGCGTCGCCTCCCGCGACCCGTCGCTCCCGCCTCAGCGTGCCATCCTCCGTGAGCTCGCCGACCCATAGCTCCGTGCCGTCCCAGGGCATCCGGGGGTGATCCCAGCTCGTCCAAGTCAACCGGCTCCCATCGGGAGAGATCCGGGGGAAGGCGTAGAAGTCGTGTCCCCCCGCGATGATCCACGGGTCGGCGGAGCCATCGGCCGGCAGCGCGACCAGCTCGTTGGTGACTCCGACCTCGTGGCGCTCACGGACACAGACGATCAACCGTCCGTCCTCGGTCAGCCGCGCGTCCGCGTAGCGCACCGACCCGGGCGTGGGAGGCTCCGGCGTGATTGGCACCGGCTCGCCGGATGGATCCTGGCGGTACAGCCGCTGATCCTCGAAGTTCGTGAAGAAGACCGCTCCGCCATCGACCCAATACGAGCCGCCGCCGTATTCGTGCACCTTGCTCCTTGCGTTGAAGCCGTCTGGGGTGACGTCGGCCGGCGCCCCGGAGGGGTCGCTTCGGACGACGACGTACCGGCCGCCCTCGGCGGGACGTCCCTCCAGCCAGTGGGTCGCATCGCCCTGTGGGATGGGGAGCGAGAGCCAGACCCCGGAGCGAGCGAGCAGGTCCGCCGTGATGGGCGACGTCCAGGACCCGAACGGGGCGACCTTCCTCTCGGTCACGTCACCGCCTCCCCACGATCACCCTGGTGACGCCCCACATCCGGTCCTTGGTGCTCCGCACGTCCCTGAATCCCGATTCGCGCAGAAGCTTCGCCACCGCTCTCGAACGGTCGGGGCTCACTTCGACGAGGAGCCAGCCCCCCTTCCGGAGCCACCCCACGGCTCCCCGCGCCGAGCGCTCGACCAGGCCGAGCCCGTCGCGGCTGTTGTCTGTGAGCGTGTGCGCCGGCTCGAACCGGACGATCTCTTCGGGAAGCTCCCGCATCTCCCGCTTGGCCACGTACGGTGGATGCAGCGTGATGACGTCCACTCTGCCCATGAGCCGATCGGGAAGCGGCGCGAACAGATCACCGGCCAGGAACGTCGCCCGCAGGCGGAGGCGCTCGGCGTTGCTCCGGGCGAGAGCGACGGCATCCCTTGAGAGGTCGGTACCGAAGACCCGCACACGCCTCGTCTCGTTCGCGATCGCGAGAGCCACTGGGCCGCCGCCGGTCGCGAGGTCGACCGCGACCGGCGCCCTCCGGCCATGCAAGCGTCGGATGGCTTGCGCCGCAAGGAACTCAGAGGAATCTCGTGGAACGAACACGCCCGGCCGAGCGAGCAGCCGTAGCCCCCGAAACTCCGCATATCCCTTGATGTAGGGGACCGGCTCCCCGGTTGCTCGCCTCACTACCATCTTTTCGAACCACCGGCGGGCACTCGCCGGGACCGCGTCATCCGGGTTGGGCAACTCGTCGCCCATCGAATGCGCGAGGAGGTCCTCGGCCTCTATCAGCTCTCGGTCCGCCTGCCAGTGGTCGATTGCGTCCGACGCCTTGAGCTTGCGGACCGCCTGCTCGATGAGCTCCGATGCCTTCACGGGGAGGCATCCTACGACGAGTAGGGCCGGGGGCGTCCGCCCGGTAGAATCGAGGGACCGATGCCTCGCTCCTCTACAGCCTCCTCTCCGCGCAAGAAGCGCCATCGCGAGGACATCCGCCTGACCGGCGACCGTCTTGTCGTCGGCCTCCCCGACAACGGCGAGCGAAAGTCGCGGAGCGGGCTGCTCATACCTGCTACGGCCGCACCGGCGCCGAAGCGCTGCATGTGGGCCGAGGTCGCGCTGGTCGGCCCGGACGTCCGGGCGGTGAAGGCCGGCGACCGGATCCTGTTCCTGCCGCAGGCAGGGCTGGAGGTCGAGATGAACGGCGACGAGTACCTCCTGTTGCGCGAACGCGACGTTCAGGCCGTCGCGTCCTCCCCGGACGGCAAGGATCGGCCTCCCGGCCAGTACCTCTAGGCGCGCCCGATTATGTAGGCGCGCCCGATTATGCTCGGTGCGAACCGCCGACACACATGAGGGAGCGTCATGGAGATCGACCCGGTCTGCGGCATGGAGGTGGACCCGGCGGCGGCCGCGGCCTCCTACGAGTATCGCGGCACGACCTACTACTTCTGTGCGGAGGCTTGCCTGCAGGACTTCGTCGAGGACCCCGAGTCCTACATCGGATAATCGCCGGCCCGAGGTTGGGAGGTTGACGTTGTCAGGTAATGAGGTAATCATGGTGGTATGACAGATCCAGGGACCACCTCACTCGACGAACTGCAGGGCTGGTTCGCCGGCCGGCTCCCTGCCTCATGGTTCACCGGCGCCCCCGAGGTGCGCGCCGACCGCGACGAGATCCTCGTCGTCGGAGGGCTCGCCGATCCGGAGCTCCCCGAGGACGCGACGCCGGAGGCGAGCGCGGCCGCCCGCAGCTCCCGGATCGACGGGTTCCGGGAGGACACGCGCGAGCAGCGGATGCGGATCGCGAACGAAGCCCAGCACCGTTTCGGCAGGCGCGTCTCATGGGGTGCAACGTGCGGGGACCTGCGGAAGCTCTTCACGACCGTGAGCGTCCCGGCCATGACTCGCCTGCGGATGCCGGAGCGGGCGGTGCTCGACACGCTCGTGCACGCGGGCGTGGCTCGCTCCCGCAGCCACGCGATGGCCTGGTGCGTCCGGCTCGTGGCGGAGAAGCAGGAGGAGTGGCTCCGGGATCTTCGCGAGGCCCTGACCCACGTGGAAAAGGTCCGCGCCGAGGGTCCGGGCGAGTAGGGCGCGCTACTCGGCGCCGAGCCCCATCCGGTACATCCGGCGCCCGTGCTCCTGGTCGAACAGGACGACCTCCTCGATGCCGTTCTCGAGGAGGTCTTGCCAACAGTTGCTCATCCAATCCTCGGCGGCGGCGGCGTCGGGGAAGCGCCCGGAGATGCCCACCTCCTGGCCGCTGCCGTCCAGATACGTCCATCGAAACACGATCCCGGACCTCCCGATCGAAGGCTACTCCAGGCACGACACGGCGAGCATCAACATTCCCGGGTACTTGTGTCCGCGGCCGGGGCCGCTAGCCTGGCAAGGTCGTGCGGCCCCACCGCCCGCTCAAGTTTCGGCGCGCCGGCGCCGAGACCGCAGGTATGCCATCGTCGCGGCCCCTGCGGCGTCTTCTCGTGGTGCTCGCCCTGCTCGGCGGCGTCACGCTCGTCCCGTCCGCATCCGCGTCCTCGAGCGGCTCCACGGTCCTCTCGAACGGCGACCGGGGAACGGGACCGACGATCCCGATCGCCGCCACCGCCCAGGGAACCGGCGACATCACGTGGTCCGACGTGCCCAAGGATCACTGGGCGAAGGTGGCCATCGACTATGTGGGCGCGACCAACGACTGGATGCGCGACTACAAGCAGGCGGACGACGGGACCTACCCCTTCACGCCCGAAGCGGCCACCACCCGCAAGCACCTGGCTCGGGCGGTCGTTCGGGCTTTCGCGCCCGACGAGGTCCCGGACCCGGCCATCACGTTCACCGACCTGCCGGCCGATGACAAGTTCTTCGAGGTCGCGAACGTCGCCGTGAAGCTCGGCTGGATGACCGCCGACGGGGGCTCGTTCCTGCCGGATGATCCCGTTACGACAACGGTCGCGCACCGGGCGCTCGTCCTCGCGCTCGGCTTGGGCGAGGAAGCGGCCGGCCTCGACAACCTGCACACGAAGAACGGCCACGCGTTCGAGACGCCGGCCGACTTCGGAACGCTGCTGCTCGGGATCCGCCTGGGGCTCCGGTACAACCACGGCGACGAGGCGCTCGATGTCGGGCCGGCCACGCAGCTCACCCGCGCGGAGGTCGCCTGGTCCCTGTATCGGGCCTCGACGGCCCGGTCCTGGACGATCGGCGGCCTCGCCCCCTACGCGAAGATCGAACTACCCACGCTCGGGCCCAAGAAGCGGCAGATCGTCCAGTTCGGCGTGGGATACGTCGGCTACCCCTACGTGTACGCGGGCGAGTGGCACGAGCCGACGCCGGCCGGCTACTGCTGCGGCATACAGCCGGTCGGCGGCTTCGACTGCTCGGGCCTCGTGTGGTGGGCGATGAAGTCCGCGACCACGAGCTGGGACAACACGCCCCCGCGTATCTATGAGGGCTGGCCGCTGGCTGAACGGAGCTCCCGCGACATGGCGTCGGTAGGGGAGAAGATCGAGTTCGACGACATCCGCTCCGGCGACCTGCTCTTCTACGACGGCAACGACGATGGAACCGTCGACCACGTGAACGTGTACCTGGGGAACGGCTGGGCCCTGGACTCCTCCAGCGGCGCCGGCGGGGTCTCGATCCTGAAGGTCGACTCCGGCTGGTATTTCGATCACTTCGTGCACGCGCGGCGCATCATCGGCTGAGGACGGGCCAGCCAAGGGTCGCCACTAGTCTGACTCAGACTAGTGGTCAGCCGCGAAATCCTTCTCGAGAGCCGCGCGCTCCTCGTCCGAGAGCTTCCTTGCCTTGCCGCCGTCCAGAACGTCCGCCACCCAAGCGTGGCGCGCCTGCTCGAGGTAGGTCAGATACACCGCGTTGTTCACGTGGCCGTAGGCGTCCATGTCGCGCCACCGGATCTGGATTCGCTCCTCGTGCAACCGAGGCCTCAGGCGTCCTCGATACGGTCGACCTGGACCCCCTGCTCCGCGAGCCAGCCAACCGCCGCGGCGATGTTCTCCTCCGTGCCGTCCAGATCGATGATGACCCACGCGGATCGATCCTCGATATTGGCGCGGCGGATGTTCGGCACCAGGTCGAACCGCCGCCCGATGTTGAAGACCATCGGCTCCTGGATCAGGTGCTCCGGGAACGTGAGATGGAACCTACGCTTGGCCACCGGCGTCCTCCGGGTTCATGCTCCCCGACCGGAACCCCTCGAGATCCAGGGTGACGAAGCGATAGCCGAGGGCGCGAAGGCCCCCCACGACCCGTTCGCGTACGCCCGGCTCGGCCAGCCGGGGAAGGTCCGGCAGCTCGACCTCTACGCGGGCCAGCTCTCCATGAACACGTACGCGGACCTGCCGGAACCCCAGCTCCTTCAGGAGCCGCTCGGCCCGGCCGACCTTCGAGAGCTCCTTCACCGTGATCCTCACCCCGAACGCGATCCGCGACGACAGGCAGGCCGACGCCGGCTTGTCCCACGTGGGGATGTCGAGCGTCCTCGCAGCCGCCCTGACCTCCGCCTTGGAGAATCCCACCTCGACGAGGGGATGGCGAACGCCGTGCTCGGCGGCCGCTCGGAGCCCCGGCCGGAAGTCACGGAGATCATCTATGTTGGCGCCGGAGACCACGACCGGGAAGTCGTCCTCGGCGGCCACCCGGGCGAGCACGTCGTAGAGCTCGGTCTTGCAGTGATAGCAGCGGTCGGCGCCGTTCGCGAGGTAGGCCTCTTTCCCGGCTTCGTAGGTACGCACGGTCCGGTGGCGGACGCGGATCACGGAAGCGACCCGCCTCGCTTCCTCGAGCTCGCCGGGCGGGAGCGACGGAGAGACGGCGGTGACCGCGAGGGCCCGATCACCGAGGGCCCGAGCAGCAACGGCCGCGACGAGAGTGGAGTCCGTGCCGCCGGAGTAGGCGACCACGACTCCGCCCGTGTCGTCGAACCAGCTATGCAGCCCCTCGAGCTTGACGGACAAGTCGGTCGCGACCACGATCGGATTCTGGCACGCCGGCCCGGGACTCCGGGAATCGAAGCGGGGGGCCCGGGGGGGGGCGGGGGGCCGCGGGGGGTGGGGGGGGCCAACCAATATTTGGGGGCGGGCCCCCCCGGGGGGGTTTGGGGGCTGGAGATGCGCACAACCCCCCCCCCCGC
>JBQTIP010000302.1:0-9584 GCA_052388025.1 Actinomycetota bacterium | reverse complement strand
GCGGACCTGCCGGCGCTGATCCGGCTGCTCCGAGACGCCGCGGCGAGCTCCGGGATCGACTTCTTCCAGATCGCCCCCGGGGCTCCGATCGCCGACCCGTCCGGGCAGTTCTCGATCATCCCCACGCAGATCACCTTGAACGGGGAGTTCTTCTCGCTGGACCAGTTCCTCTTCCGGCTCGAGACTCTTCCCAGGGCAGCGAAGGTTATGACGTTCGATGTCTCGCAGGGGCCGGACTTCAGCGACGGCGGCTCCGACGAGCCGCTCGAGCTCACCATCGTGATGACGGTCGAGTTCTACACGACCGACTCGAGCGCCGGTCCGGCCTCGTTCCCGGGCCCGACGCAGGGGGCCGGCCTGGCTCCGCCGGTCCCGGCGGCCTCGCCATCCCCGGGACAGACGATCGTGCCCACCCCGAGCGGATCCCCGACGGAGCAAGGAGCGTAGGCGGATGCCGCTCACGCCTCGTGACAAGCGCGCGCTGATCATCCTCGGCGTGATCGCGGGGGTCGCGGTTGCCGTCTTCCTCGCCCTCAACCTCTTCGGAGGGGGCGACGAGGGAGAGCAGGCCCTGCCGACGCCGTCGGTCGCACCGACCGTCGCTCCGTCCCCTACGGTTTCCACCAGCCCGACGCCCCGCCAGACCCCGCCGCCCGTGTTGGGCGGGCGAGACCCGTTCTCGATCCCGCCCGAGCTCGCACCGACCCCGGGCGGCGGGGCCAGCCCCACGACCACCCCGCCAACCACCACCTCGCCGACGACGAGCCCGACGACGCAGCCGACCAGCCCGGGCGGCGGTTCCAGCGCCACCGTCGACGGGCACACGGTTGTGCTCCTCGACATCTTCACCACGAACGGCGTCCAGAAGGCACAGGTGGAGGTCGACGGGACGGTCTACACGGTCGACGAGGGGGAGTCGTTCGACGACGGGTTCCGACTGACCTCGATCAGCGGCGACTGCGCCGACTTCGTGTCGGGGGAAGGCGAGGACTTCACGCTTTGCGTGAACCCGCAGAAGTGATCTGATCCGGGGAGACCGCCGGCGGTCCGCGCACGGGGGGAGCGGTCGCCGGTTCGCGAGGGCGGTCCCGTCTCATGGGACCGCCCTCCGCCATTCTGTCGGCCCCAGAATCCGGCACTCGCTCCCCGGGCGCCCCTATCATGGAGCCATGTTGCGGCTGCTCACGGCCGGTGAATCGCACGGGAAGGCGCTCGTCGCCGTCCTGGAGGGCCTGCCCGCGGGGGTCCCCGTCTCGCCCAAGGAGCTTGCGGCGGAGCTCGCCCGCAGGCGCCACGGATACGGCCGCAGCGGCCGCCAGAAGCTCGAGGCTGACCGCACGGAGATCCTCTCCGGCGTGCGGCACGGCCGAACGCTCGGCAGCCCGATCGCCGTCACGATCGAGAACAGTGAATGGGAGGAGAAGTACCGCGACCTCATGGGGATCGAGGGCGAGCCCGACCCGGCCGATCGCCTGACCCGACCGCGGCCGGGCCACGCGGACCTCGCCGGTGTCATGAAGTACGGCTTCGACGACGTCCGCAACGTGCTGGAGCGGGCGAGCGCACGGGAGACCACGGCGCGCGTCGCCGTGGGTTTCTTCTGCAAGATGTTCCTGGCGGAGCTCGGCGTGCGCGTCATCTCGCACGTCGTGAGGATCGGCAGGGTCACCTTGCGCGCCGGCTTGCGGACCCCCACCCTCGAGGACCTCGAGGCGATCGACGCCTCCCCGGTGCGGTGCCTCGACGAGGCCGCCGCGGCCCGGATGCTCGCCGAGATCGACGAGGTGCGGAGGAGCCGCGACACGCTGGGCGGGGTCTTCGAGGTGCTCGCCTACGGCGTGCCCCCCGGGCTCGGCTCCCACGTCCAGTACGACCGCAAGCTTGATGCTCGCTTGGCGCTCTCGCTCATGAGCATCCAGTCCGTGAAGGGTGTCGAGGTGGGTGACGGGTTCCGGGCCTCCGCAAAGGCCGGCTCCAAGGCCCACGACGAGATCGTTAGCGTCGGGGGTCGCCTGGCTCGCAAGACGGCCCGGGCCGGCGGCATCGAGGGCGGGATGAGCACGGGACAGACGATCCGAGTTCGCGCCGCGATGAAGCCCTTCTCCACCGTCCCGAAACCGCTTGCCACCGTCGACCTGGCGACGGGGAGCCCGGCCGTCGCCATCAACCAGCGGACCGACGTCTGCGCGGTGCCGGCCGGCGGCGTGGTGGGGGAGGCTGCGGTCGCCTTCGTCCTGGCCCAGGCGGTTCTGGAGAAGTTCGGCGGCGATTCCCTCCCGGAGACCCGGCGCAACCTCGAGGCCTTCCTCGAGACCGTTCCATGATCGTCTACCTCGTCGGGATGCCGGGATCGGGGAAGTCCACGGTGGGCGCCGAGCTGGCGCAGCGGCTACGGGTCCCGTTCATCGACCTGGACGCCGGCATCGAGGAGGCGACCGGGAAGTCCGTCGCCGGGATCTTCGCCGAGGAGGGGGAGCGGCGCTTCCGGGAGCTCGAGGCCGCCGCACTCACCAAGGCTGCATCCAGCGATCCGGCGGTCATCGCGTGTGGCGGGGGCATCGTGCTCGAGCCCGCCAACCGCGTTACGCTCCGCGCGACCGGCGCCGTAGTGTTCCTTCATGTGCCGCTCGAGGAGCTCCGGACCCGTGTGACCCCGGGGGCCGACCGGCCCCTCATCCACGAGGACGGGGATCTGGAGAGGCTGCTAGTGGAACGCGAACCGCTCTACCGCGAGTTCGCCGCTCACGTGGTAGACGCGAGCGGGTCGCCCCCCGAAGTGGCCCGGGCGATCGAGGAGGAGCTCCGTTGGTCCGCGTGACGGTCCGGCTGCAGGAGCGGACCTACGACGTCGTGATCGGCGCCGGCGTGATCGAACGAGCCGCCGAGCACCTGCCCGAGCTCCCGGGGGCGGAGCAGGCCTTCATCGTGAGCGACAAGACGGTCTCGGCCGAGTGGCTGGAGCCGCTGTCGGAGAGCCTCCGGAGTCGCTCGCTCGCTCCCGTGTTCATGGGTGTTCCGGTGGGAGAGGAGGCCAAGAGCCTTCAGGTGAGCTCCGCGCTGTGCCGCCAGCTCGCGACCCAGGAGGCGCACCGCGACGACGTCGTTGTGGCCCTGGGAGGAGGCGCGGTCGGGGACCTCGCCGGGTTCGTGGCGGCCACGTACATGCGGGGGGTGCCCTTCGTCCAGGTGCCCACGACGCTCACGGCCCAGGTCGACGCGGCCATCGGCGGCAAGACGGGGGTGAACCTCCCGGAGGGGAAGAACCTGGTGGGGGCCTTCTACCAGCCGGTCGCCGTCCTCGCCGACGTGACCACGCTCGCTTCGCTTCCGGATCGCGACTTCCGCTCGGGCCTCGCGGAGGTTGCGAAGTACGCGCTCACGCTCGATCCCTCGCTGCTGGATCTCCTGGAACGGAACCTACCGGTCGTGCTCGCAAGGGAACCGGGCGTGATGGAGGACCTCGTCGCGCGGTGCGTCCGGGCGAAGGCGCGGATCGTGGGGGGCGACGAGCGAGACTCGGGGGTCCGATTGGTCCTGAACTACGGGCACACGCTCGGGCACGCTCTCGAACGGCTCGACTCGTTCGCCGGCCGGTCTCACGGCGAGGCCGTCGCGGTCGGGATGGTGTTCGCGGCGCGCCTTGCCGAGGCGATGGATGCGGCGCCGGCGGGGCTCGCCACGCGACACTCGCGCCTCCTGTCCTCGCTCGGACTCGAGCCGGACGGCGCGCTGCCGGCGATCGACCAGATCCTCGCCGCCCTCCGGCTGGACAAGAAGTACCGTCGCGGGGTGCGCTTCGTCCTGCTGGAGGACGTGGGGTCGCCGAAGGTCGTGGACGGGGTGCCCCATGAGCTGATCCGAGAGACGTTGAGGGAGATGGGAGCGGTCGGATGAAGGTCTTGTTCCTCTTCGGCCCCAGCCTGGGGGCGCTCGGGACTCGGGATCCAGAGCGGTACGGCAGCGCGACCCTCCCGGAGCTAATGGGCGAGGTCGAGGGGCGCGGCCGCACGCTCGGCCACGAGGTCGCCTGGCGGCAGTCCGACCACGAGGGCGACCTGGTCGGCTGGCTTCTCGGTGCCGCCGGCGAGGGGTTCGGCGCCGTCGTCGTGAACCCCGGAGCGCTCACCCACTACTCGTACGCTCTCCGCGACGCGGTGGAGGCGTGCGAGCCGCCGGTGATCGAGGTCCACATGACCAACATCTACGCGCGCGAGGAGTTCCGGCGGCGCTCGGTGATCTCGCCCGTATGTCGCGCGACGATCGCCGGCCTCGGGGCCGGTGGCTATCATCTCGCGCTGGAGGCCCTGCCCTGGATCATCAGCTGAGGAGGGATCGTCTCGCCGAGCGCCTGCCCGATCTCGGGCTGGAGGCGCTGGTGGTCACGCGCCTTCCGAACACCCGCTACCTCACCGGCTTCACGGGGTCGAACGGGCAGTTGGTGGTGACCGGCGACGCGGGCGTGTTCTTCACGGACGGACGCTACACGGAGCAATCCCGGCACGAGGTCCCCGACCTCGAGCGGGTGATCTACTCGGCGGACTTTCCGCAGTCGCTCGCCACAGCCTGCGGGAAGCTCCGCGTGACCCGGGTGGGGTTCGAGGCCGCCGGCGTCACCTACAAGACCTACGAGGAGCTCACCACCAAGGCAGAAGGCCTCCAGCTCTCCCCGGTCGGCGACGAGGTCGAGCGGCTCCGCTGGATCAAGGACGAGGAGGAGCTCCGCCTGATCGACCGGGCGCAGGAAGCGACCGACTCGGCCTTCGACGAGATCCTCGGGAAGCTCCGCGAGGGAGTCACCGAGCGGGACCTCGCTCTCGAGCTCGAGTCGGCGATGCGGCGGGCCGGCGCGGACGGGCTCTCGTTCGAGACCATCATGGCCTTCGGTGAGAACGCGGCCGAACCCCATCACGATCCAACCGACCGGCCCCTTTCTCGCGGCGACGTCGTGAAGATGGACTTCGGCGCGCTCACCGGCGGCTACCACGCGGACATGACGCGGACCGTCGCGTTCGGGGAGCCGACTGCCGAGCTGCGCGAGGTCCACGACCTGGTCCGGCGCGCCCAGCAGGCCGGGATCGACGCCGTGCGGGCGGGAGTCACCGGGAAGGAGGCCGACCGGGCCTCGCGCCGGGTGATTGAGGAGGCCGGCCGCGGCGAGGCGTTCAGCCATTCGCTCGGCCACGGGGTCGGACTCGAGGTGCACGAGGGGCCCTCGCTCCGCACGATCTCCGACGACGTGCTGCCGTCGGGCGCCGTCGTGACCGTGGAGCCCGGCATCTACCTCCCTGGGCTCGGCGGCGTTCGGATCGAGGACATGGTCGAGGTGACCGACGACGGCTGCCGCGTGATCCCTCGTTCGACACGGGAGCTGGTGGTGGTGTGAGCGTCTCGACCAACGACCTGAAGAACGGAATGACGCTGGAGCTCGACGGCGTGCTCTTGCAGGTCGTCGAGTTCCAGCACGTGAAGCCCGGCAAGGGCGGAGCGTTCGTGCGGACGAAGCTCCGGAACATCAGGACCGGCGCCGTGATCGAGCGGACGTTCAACGCCGGTGTGAAGGTCGGGCTCGCGATCGTGGAGCGCAGGGAGATGCAGTTCCTGTACCGGGACGGCGAGGGCTTCGTCTTCATGGACCTCGACTCGTACGAGCAGCACTCCGTGCCGGCCGGCGTCATCGGGGACGCGTCGAGCTACCTGACCGAGGGCGCGAGCGCCATGGTTGCCCGGCACGAGGGCAATCCGATCTCGGTCGAGCTTCCCGCGGCCGTTGCCCTCGCGGTCGCCAAGACCGACCCCGGCGTGAAGGGGGACAGGGTGAGCGGCGCCCTGAAGCCGGCCACCCTCGAGACCGGGCTCGTGGTCCAGGTGCCGCTCTTCGTCGAGGAGGGCGAGCGGATCAAGGTCGACACCCGCAGCGGCGAGTATCTCGAGCGGGTGAAGTAGGCCGTGGCGGGGCGCTCGCACGCCCGTCGCCAGGCCCTCGACATCCTCTACCAGGCCGACGTCACGGGCGCAGACGCGAGGACGGTCCTGGACGAGTGGGAGGCCTCCGGGAGGGACATCCCCGGATTCACCCGAGAGCTGGTCGAGGGCGCGTCGGCCCACGCGGGGGAGCTCGACGCGCTGATCGGCGATCGCGCGGAGGGCTGGACCGTTCCGCGTATGGCGACCGTGGACCGGAACATCCTGCGGCTCGCCTGCTTCGAGCTCCTGCACAGGAGCGACGTGCCGGTCTCGGTCGCGATCAACGAGGCGGTGGAGGCGGCGAAGGAACTCTCGACCGAGGACTCGAGCGCGTTCGTGAACGGGATCCTGGGCCGGATCGCGCGCGAGGTGGTGGGGGTCGACCGACCCTAGTCGGTCGTGTTCTCGGCCTTCGGCTCCGCGGTATCCTCGTCGTCCGCCGCGGAGGCTCCCTCATACATCCCCTTCTTGAACTCGTTGGATGACTTGCCGAGCGAGCGCGCGAGCTCGGGGAGCTTCTTCGCGCCGAACAGCAGCACGAGGATACCTAGAACGATGATCCACTCAGGCCCGAAGCTCATGTCGTCGACCGCCTTCCGGTGCTCGAAATCGGTCCCAGTGTACGCCTAACCGGACCGGGGCGCGCAGGTTTGCTCGCCGTGCAGCCACCATGGCAGGATGCCCGCGGCATGGTCCATCATCGGCGCATCGCGGGCCTAGCCGTCGCCTGGAGTGTGCTCGCCGCGCCGGCGGTTGCCGCACCCGCCTCCGACTCGTTCACGAGCGAGTCGCCCTTCTCTGCGACGCACGACGACTGGGAGCCGTCGGTTGCAGCCGACGGCGCGGGGCATGTGTACTGGGCAACCACACGGTACGGGATCAAGGCCCTGTGCCCGACGTGTCCGCCGCACCGGATCGTGCTCAAGGTCTCCGACGATGGCGGCGAGACGTGGAGCGCTCCGAGGACGATCTGCCGCTGCGCGGGCTTCAAGTATTTCCAGAACGACCCGGTGCTGGCCGTCGACGGGCAGGGCCGCGTGTACGCGACGATGCTCAACAACTTCAACGTGACGGTCCAGCGCTCCGACGACTTCGGGGAGACGTGGTCGCATCGCGTGCTCGTGCATCCGCGCAAGGACTGGGGTGACAAGCCGTGGATCGAGGTCTCGGAGGACGGGCAGGACGTCTACGTCGGCTACAACGGCAAGCCGAACGGGGCGGCCTGGGGTGCGGTGTCACACGACGGCGGCGTTACGTGGGAGGACCCGGTGAGGATGTCCTCCGGCCCGCGGTACTGGTTCGCCGGCGGGATGACGATCACTCCGAACGGCACCGCCCTGACGTCCCAGATCGCGCAGAAGCAGAACGCGATGGGAACCACGCTGATCGTCGTCTTCCGGTCGACCGATGGCGGCGTGTCGTGGGAGCGGGTGGAGCTCGACATCGCCGAGCAGCTCCGGCCCTGCCCGCCGTTCGCCGGCTGCAACGAGTTCGGGTTCTTCTCGGCTTGGAACGCGATCACCGCCGACGACGCCGGGCGCGTGTACGCCTTTTACAACCTGAACGACGTGCCGGAGGGGCCGTCGCGGCCGATCCTGCGGTACTCGGACGACGAGGGCGCGACCTGGTCGGAGCCGATCGACGTCTCCCTAGCATCCGAGGGCGTCGACGCGCAGTTCCCGATGATCGCGGCGACCGGCGATGGGGACGTCCGGGTGGCATGGATGGACGACCGGACAGGGAAGTGGAACACATGGTATCGACGTTCGACCGACGGCGGGCTCACGTGGGGCTCGGAGGTGCGGCTGTCCGACCGGCCGGACGGCGGGCCGTACAAGTTCAAGCGAGGCTTCCGGTTCCCGTACGGGGACTACGGCCAGATGGCGATCGACGGCGAGGGCCTGACGCACGTTACCTGGGGCGAGGGCCCGAGCTATGTCGGTCCCGGCGACAGCTGGTACGCGCGCGGCGAATGACCGCGGCGGCGTGTTGATACCGGTCCTGTCACGGTCTATCGTGAGTTGGGAACTTCCCCTTTAAGTCCGGTCCCGTGAGGCCGGGAAGGGAGGCGGCTGATGCTGCACAACCGGAGCGCCCTTCCGCGTCGGCGGACGGGCGTTTCTTCGTGATGACCCCGACGCGTCTCATGGACGAGGCGGAGATCCGTCGGGCCGTGACCCGCGTCGCCCACGAGATCATCGAGCGCAACAAGGGAGCGGAAGGTGTCGTCCTGGTCGGGATCGCCGCCCGGGGGGACGATCTGGCACGCCGGCTCTCCGCCGAGATCGCTCGGATCGAGGGCGCTGAGGTCCCGGTCGGGGTGCTCGACATCACCTTCTACCGGGACGACATCGGGATGCGTGCGGAGGCGCCCGAGGTCCACGAGACGCGCATCGGCTTCGACGTAACCGGTAGGACGGTGGTGTTGGTCGACGACGTCCTGTTCACGGGGCGGACCATCCGGGCAGCCATGGACGCGCTGGTCGACTTCGGCCGGCCCACCGCGATCCAGCTGGCTGTGCTGGTCGACCGCGGACATAGGGATCTGCCGATCCGAGCCGACTTCGTCGGCAAGAACGTTCCGACCCGAAAGGACGAGATCGTTCGCGTGGCCCTCGTCGAGGTGGACGGCGAGGACGCCGTGGTCGTGGAGGATGCGAGATGAACAAGCACCTGCTTTCGGTGAACGACCTGTCGCCCGAGGACGTCGTCCGCATCCTGGACACGGCCGAGTCCTTTCGCGAGGTCGGTACCCGCGTGATCAAGAAGGTCCCTGCCCTGCGGGGCCGGACCGTGGTGAACCTCTTCTACGAGAACTCGACACGGACGCGGATCTCGTTCGAGCTCGCGCCAAGCGACTCTCGGCCGACGTCATCAACTTCAGCACGTCGGGTTCCTCCGTGGCCAAGGGCGAGAGCCTGAAGGACACGGCGCTCACGCTTCAGGCCATGGGGGCCGACGCGATCGTGATCCGCCATTCGTCGTCGGGCTCGCCGCACGCCCTGACGAAGTGGGTATCGGGGAGCGTCCTGAACGCCGGGGACGGGACCCACGAGCACCCCACCCAGGCCCTGTTGGACCTCTACACGATCCGCGAGAAGCTGGGCCGCATCGAGGGGCTGCGGGTGGCCGTCATCGGCGACGTGCTGCACTCGAGGGTGGCGCGGTCGCTCACGTTCGGACTGACGAAGATGGGTGCCGAGGTAACCCTGGTCGGCCCGCCGACGCTGATCCCGTCCGAGGCTCCCGCCTGGGGCGCTGAGGTCTCCTACGACATCGACGGGGTACTGCCGAAGCTCGACGTCTGCTACATGCTTCGCGTCCAGCGGGAGCGGCAGCGACAGCAGTACTTCCCCAGCGTTCGCGAGTACTCGAGGCTGTTCGGCCTCACCCGCGAGCGGGTCAAGGCGCTGCCCGAGGGAACGCTGATCATGCACCCGGGGCCGATGAACCGTGGCGTGGAGATCGAATCCGACGTGGCCGACATGCCGCTGTCGGTCATCGAGGAGCAGGTGACGAACGGCATCGCCGTCAGGATGTCGCTCCTTTACCTGATGCTCGGGGCGGGCAAGCCGGAGGCGGTGGGCGTCGATGCCTGAGCGGACGCTGTTCAGTGGAGC
>JBQTIP010000301.1:0-3875 GCA_052388025.1 Actinomycetota bacterium | reverse complement strand
GCGCCAGCTCGCGCGTCCGCTGCGCCGTGATGATCGAAAATGTGTTGAAGATGATGAAAGCGCCCACGAACAGCGAGATGCCGGCGAAGACGAGCAGCGCGATCTTGAAGAAGCCGAGGCCCTCGCTCAGGGCCTCGGCGCTCTCGTCGGCCAGCGTCGTCCCGGTCACCGCTTCCACCCCCTCGGGCAGTGCGGCTGCGATCCGAGCGCGGAGCTCCCCGGCCGCCACGCCTTCCTCGCCCGACACGAAGATGCTGTCGAACACCCCCTCCTTCCCGAGGACCCGCTGTGCGGTGTCCAGCTCGAACAGCGCGAGTGTCGCGCCGGCCAGATTGTCGGCGTCGCCGAACCCCGCGATCCCCGCGATGGTGAACTCGCCCGGGGGACCCTCGAAGAGGATCTGAACCCGGTCCCCCACCCGAAGGTCGTGCCCCTCGGCGGTGGCAGCGTCGATCACGACCTGACCGTCCCTCCGGGGCGGCTCGCCTTCGCGAAGATCCAGGACCCTGGACGTCGGATCCCAGTTGAGCCCGATCGTGGGTGGCCCGAACCCGCCGATCGCCTCACCCGTCGCCGGGTCGACGAGCTGCGCGTAGCCGGTCACGTCCCCGCCCGCGCGCCCGACGCCCTCGACCTGCTGCACGACCGCCAGGAGCTCCCCTGGGAGTGGCTCCCGCTCGTCGCTTCCGCCGCCCGCGCCCGGTCCCACAGGGATGGGATCGAAGGCCGAACGGGAGCGGACGACCACGTCGATGTTGGCGGTCGCGGTCGCGAACAGCTCGTCGAACGCCTTGCTCATCGTGTCGGTCAGCACGAGCGTTCCGGCCATGAACCCCACTCCCAGGACGACCGAGAGCGCGGTCAGCGCGAGCCGGACCTTCCTCGCGAAGAGGCTCTTGATCGTGGCCCGCCACATGCTCAGGTCTCCAGCGACTTCAGCCGATCGAGCACTCGATCGACCGTCGGGCCATGCATCTCGTCCACGATGCGGCCGTCCGCCAGGAATACGACGCGGTCGGCGTGGCCGGCGGCGGTGGCGTCGTGGGTCACCATCACGATCGTCTGCCCGTGCTCCTTCACCGCCGTCCTCAGGAACCGCAGCAGCTCCGCGCCGGACCTCGAGTCCAGGTTCCCGGTCGGCTCGTCCGCGTAGACGATCTCGGGCCGGCTCACGAGGGCCCGGGCGCTCGCGACCCGTTGCTGCTGCCCGCCCGAGAGCTCCGAGGGGCGGTGCCCTAGTCGAGGCCGAAGGCCGATGGTATCGACCACGTTGTCGAACCAGGCCCGGTCGGGCTTCCTGCCGGCGATGTCGAGGGGCAACGTGATGTTCTCAGCCGCCGACAGCGTCGGGATCAAGTTGAAGGCCTGGAAGACGAACCCGACCTTGTCCCGTCGGAGAAGGGTCAGCTCCTTCTCCGAGAGCGTGGTCAGCTCGACGTCGCCGATGAAGACCTCGCCCGTCGTGGGCGTGTCCAGGCCGGCCATGCAGTGGAGCAGTGTCGACTTCCCGGAACCCGACGGTCCCATGATGGCGGTGAATGCCCCAGAGCCGAACTCGATCGAGACGTCGTCGAGAGCCGTCACGGCGGCGTCCCCGGAGCCGTAGATCTTCGTCAGCCCGAGAGCGCGCGCGGCCGCCCGCCCCTCTCCGGCCGATGCGGACATGGCACCCATCCAAACCTCCCCGCGATCGAGAGCACCGACCCTACTCGCGCAGGCAGTCGGAGCGCCGACGTTCATCTTAGGATCTGTGGGTGCGCCGCTTCCCCCCCGCATCCCTGCTCGCCGGGGTCGCGGCGGTCACCGCCCTCGCCGCTGGCTGTGCCCGGGGGGCCGACCCTCGGGGAACGATCTCGCCCAGCCCCGAGCCGGCCGTGAGTCCAACGGCCACGACCGGGACTGGGACCGGCGCACCCCCCGACGGGTTCGCGTACACGCTGGTGATCGGGTTCAGCCAGACCGCGCAGTGGGGCGACACCGTCGGCCGCTCGTGCACGCATCCCGCCCGCTACCGCGTCCGCAAAAGACCTTATTGACGCCTCGGGCGTCATCACGCTTCGCCACAGCAGCCGGCTGCACCACATCGGGCTCGGTCGAAAGCTCATCGGCACGCGGGTCCTGATCCTCGTCGATGGTCTGGAGGTTCGGGTGATCACCGACGATGGCGAGCTGATCCGGGAACTCACGCTCGACCCGACCCGGGACTACCAGCCCCATGGCCGAGCCTGAACGTGGAACGATGTCCCGACACATGTCGGCACGATGTCGTGAGACATCACATAGTGGGCGCGGCAGTGTCTGGTTTCAGGACATAGTTCCCACCTGCCTCGCGACATCGTTCACACCTCGACGAACGGGGGTGGGCGATGTCGCTGGCACGGCTCGTGGTCACGGCGGTCAAACTCGAAGGACGGACGAAGGCCGAGGTGGCCCGGGACTACAAGGTCTCCCGTCGCTGGGTCCACGAGCTCGTCCGGCGCTTCGACGCCGAGGGAGAGGCGGGCCTGGAACCTCGGTCGCGTCGGCCGAATGCGAGCCCGCACCGAACCCGGGTCGAGCTCGAGGATGAGATCGTCGAGCTCCGCAAGGCCCTCGCCGATGAGGGCCTCGATGCAGGTGCCCACACGATCGCCTACCACCTCACCCGGCGACACGGCGAGGGGTCGGTTCCGTCGGTCACGACGATCTGGCGGATCCTGTCGCGTCGGGGCTTCGTCACCCCCCAGCCCCAGAAGCGACCGAGGAGCTCGTTCATCCGGTTCTGTGCGGCGATGCCCAACGAACGCTGGCAGGCCGACATCACCCACTGGATGATGGCGGGCGAGACCGAAGTCGAGATCCTGAACGTGCTCGATGACCACTCCCGTTTCCTTCTGGCCTCCGATGCGCGGGTGGTGTTCAAGGCCGCCGACGTCGTGGCCACCTTCCACGGAGCCGCTTCCGCGCACGGGTTCCCGGCATCGCTGCTCACCGATAACGGCGGGGTGTTCACCGCGGAGCCGCGCGGCGGGGGTCGCTGCGCGATCGAGGTGGAGACGGCGGCGCTCGGGATCCGCCACGTGCGCTCGACCCCCTATCACCCGCAGACCTGCGGGAAGGTGGAGCGGTTCCATCAGACGGAGAAGAAGTGGCTCGCGAAGCATGAGGCGGCGGCGAGCCTCGCCGAGCTCCAGGCCGACCTCGACCGGTTCCGGGTCTACTACAACGCCGTCAGACCACACTGAGCGATCGGGCGGCGCACGCCGGCCGAGGCCTTCACCGCCCTACCGAAGGCGGTCCCTGCCCTCCCCGGGTCACGGTGCCCCTGCACCTCCGGGTGAGGCGTGACAAGGTCGACATCACCGGGGTGATCACGCTCCGCCATAACTCCCGCCTGCATCACATCGGACTCGGACGCCGGCTCGTCGGCACGAGGGTGCTCGCGCTCGTCGATGGCCTTCGGGTCCGGGTGATCACCGAGGACGGTGATCTGATCCGAGAGCTGGTGCTCGATCCCAGCCGGGACTACCAGCCTCACGGACGGTCATGAACGTGGAACGATGTCCCGGGACATGTGTGAACGATGTCCCGAGACATCACAATAGTGGGCGCGGCAGGATTTGAACCTACGACCTCTTGCGTGTGAAGCAAGCGCTCTCCCGCTGAGCTACGCGCCCAAGGGCCGACACGATATCACTCCCCCGTGACTGGATATCAAGGCAAGGAGACGACCGTTAGCCCTTGAAAGCGGACCGCTCGGCCCCGCGTCGTGGGCGCTAGAGGATTTGAACCTCTGACCTCTTCCGCGTCAAGGAAGCGCTCTCCCCCTGAGCTAAGCGCCCGTGCCCGTCATTGTAAGAACCGCGACGGAGAGGCGGGGAGCGGAATTGAACCGC
>JBQTIP010000300.1:0-2739 GCA_052388025.1 Actinomycetota bacterium | reverse complement strand
GCAGCGCGGCCCCGCGCCGCCATCTGGAGCCAGCGCGGCGAGCCGGGGAGCACCGTGCCTCGGGGTTCCGTGAAGGGGAGAGTCCCGGTTGCCGCTCGCCATCTAACAGGCGTTTGCAGCCGGGGGGCCGGATCGCGGCGCTCCGCGAATGGGGTAAGTTCTGTGGGTGTCCGGGGCCGGGAGCCGTTCGCCCGGCCCCCGGCTGAAACGCACTCCGTTCGGCGGACATCCGTCAGATGATGGCATAAGATCAGCGCGTCAACCTGACACCCCAGTCCTGCGACATCCACCATGGACGATCTTCTCGCCATCCTTCGCGAATTCGACGCGCTCCGAGACAGCGCCGGTTCCGACAGTGATCTCGTGGCCCGCCGTACTGTTCCACGGTCTCCACCCGCGTTTGCAGGAGCGGAGGAGATGGAGCAGCTGCTTCCGCCGCCTTTCCGCTCAGCCCTCACCGCAGCGGGTATGTCTCAGCTCTATGCACACCAGGCCGAAGCGATTCGCGCCGCGCTTTCCGGCGCCGACATCGTTCTCGAATCGCCAACCGCCAGCGGAAAGACGCTTTCGTTTGACATCCCTCTGCTGATCAAGCTGGCTTCGTCGCCGAGCGCACACGCCTTGATGCTTCACCCGATGAAGGCGCTTTCGAATGACCAGCGGAGACAGTTCGAGGCTTTGGCGTCCGCGATTTCGAGCGATTCTCGTGATATCAACTCTTGGTTGTACGACGGAGACACCGAGAAGGAGCACCGCCCACTGATCCGCAAGCACCCTCCCGCCGTGCTCCTTACCAATCCCGAGATGCTTCACCAGTCGTTCCTCGGATGGTCCGAGCAATGGGAGGGCTTCCTGAGTCAGCTCCAGATCGTCGTTGTCGACGAGATGCACGAATACCGCGGGTTCTTCGGTACTAACTGCGCACTCCTTCTTCGCCGGTTCCTCCGCAAGGTTGCAGAGCTCGGGGCACGGCCTCAACTCATTCTCGCCACCGCGACTTGCGCCAATCCCGTGGAGCACGCCCAGCGCCTCACGGGCAGATCGTCCTTTCAGTTAGTGCGGGCGACCACGGCACAAAGACCGGAGCGTCATTTTGCGTTCATCAATCCCAGCATACCGGATTACAAGTTCCATGATATTTACACGCTGCGAATCGCGCGCGCAGCTCTCGCGTGCCTGAAGCATGGCCTTACAACCATTACGTTCTGTCCGTCACGCCTATTCGCCGAGACGGCTACGAAGCGCGCCAAACAAGATGCAGTTCAGTTCGGACTCGACCCCACACGCATCGTCCCATATCGCGCCGGTTACACCAGCGACGAGCGACGCGACATCGAGGACGGGCTACGGACGGGCAAATACCGCGCGGTATTCTGCACCAATGCTCTCGAGATCGGAATCGATATCGGGCGCCTCGACTGCTGCATTCTCGCGGGTTTCCCTGACAACGTAATGTCCGCCTGGCAGAGGCTCGGTCGCACGGGCCGCGGATGGGACAAGACGGCCTACGTGCTGTTCTTCGCCATGAACAGCGCCATTGATCAGTTTTTCGCGTCGAACATCGATGCGTTTCTGAACAAACCCCTGGACGAGATCCTGGTCGGAGTCGACAACGAGGAGTTGATCGGCCGTCACGTACCTTACGTCCTGAGCGAGGCACGATGGGAACTCGCGAACACCGACCGCGAGATCCTCGGCACGCCCCTGTTCGAGGCATCCAAGGCAGTTGCCGAAAGCCGGCGCCCAGTGGCGGGGCATAAGCCATCGTATCAGCAGCTCGACATCCGAGGAACGCAAGGGGGGATCCTCCACCTGAAGCGACACCGTAACGGCCAGGAGGTCGGCACCATCTCCGAGGCCCAACGTTTTCGTGAGGCTTATGTGGGCGCGATCTACAACCACCTTGGTGAAACATTCCGTGTGGTCGCGCAAGGAGCAGGCGAGATCTTTCTCGAAAACGCTGAGCCCTACCTGAAAACCGACCCCAAGTTCTGGACTACCGTTCAAAGCACACAGATTGTTCGAGGCCTCCGTTTCGGGGGCGCGGTGGGCGTCTACTACGGGAAGGTTGCCATCTATGAGAATTTCTCCGGCTACAAGCTTGTCGACGATCGCACGGGTTCCGTGATCGATGACGTTGCCGCCAGCGCAGCCATTCGTCGCGACGTGCGTGCTTTTTGGCTGGCCATCGAGAGCGTGGAGGCAATGCGCCTTGGGCCGACGGGGCCCCTCGATGCTTTGCGCGTTGTGGAGCAATTCGCGCGGATCGGCTCGCCATTCGTGATTCCGTGCGATCGCCACGACATGGCTACCCTGACGAGCAGCGCCTCCGTCCCGACCGTTTATCTCCACGAGACGGTGCCGGGCGGGATCGGTATCGCCGAGAAAATGTTCCAAGTCTGGGCGCAAGTTCTGGAGCGCGGAGTTGAAATTGCGCGCGCATGCGATTGTGCCGATGGATGTCCGCGGTGCATCCACCCTCCGCGGTACCGGGCGGCGGAGGCAGGCGCGCTTCGGAAGAGCCCTGGTTTCACCCTAGCGCGAGAGTTGCTCGCGAAGGGCAGCGGAATCCCGGGAGAGGTTTTCGATCCTCTGACACAGGCATGGCAGGCGAACACGTGAGCCCTTGCCGCCGAACAACCGGTTGCAGCGGACGGCGCTCCGCGCCGCCGCTGAACCGGAGCGTTAGGCCGCGCCCACCGAGTCTGTCAAGCAGCGATTAACTGGACTGTCCAAGGC
>JBQTIP010000299.1:0-12148 GCA_052388025.1 Actinomycetota bacterium | reverse complement strand
CTTCTTCACGCCCTACATCGTCACGCTGCTCGTGCTGTCCCTTGCGTCCCAACAGCTTCGGATGCCGGCCGCAGACGGCCTGCGGTACCGAAAACGGCAGGCGCAGTGACTTGGGGTAGCCCTTCCTCTTCAGAGGTCACCGAATAGGCACTGGAGCTACTCGGTTCCAGCGAAGGCTCCGAGGATCGGTACCGAGATGGCTACCGGTCGATCGGCCGCCTCCGCCGGAGCAACCGAGGCGTACTGAACAGCTCCCCATCGCTCGTGGACAGCCCCACTGACGCAGGCCTGCTACGAGTTCGATCCGGGAACGCCGGCCACGTGGACCAACCCAGGCCCCGTGCCCGTGACCACGGACTGAGAGCTGTAGGTCGAAGACAGCGCCGAGGCCGATCCCTCGATGCCTCTCTTTCCCGGCTCACTCTCCCGCAGAGCCAGCGAGGCGGCGATCACCCCTATCACGACCAATGCCGGGATGAGGATGATTGCCCGGGCCCTGAGCCTGGCCGGCTTCCGGCCCGGAAGAGACAGGGCCCCGGTCTTCACGCTCATGGTGTCCTCCTTTCCACTCTGACGCTGAAGCTCGATCGGACGAGGCCACCGTAGGCTGAGCAAGCCGATGAGAAATCCCCCGGATCAGTACTTATCGACGACGGAATCAGTACCTATTGAGGGCGGGGAACCTCCGAGGTATGGCCCGGGCGCTCAGATACCGGAGCAATCTTGCGGGCCAGCTCTGTGCGTGAGCGGATCCCCAGCTTGCGAAAGATCCTCTTGAGGTTGGCCTGAACCGTGTTCACGCTCATGAACAGCGCGTCGGCGACCTCCCGGTTGCTGAGGCCCCCGGCGACAAGATCGGCCACTCGCTCCTCGGTTGGGGTGAGAGCCAGGGGTGCAGGCGCCCGGCCCCCGATGCGGCCGAGCTCGGCCCGAGCCTTCTCGGACCACAGAGCTGCGCCAAGACCGTCGAAGATCTCCCGGGCGTGAGCGAGAGATGTGCGGGCGGCCTGCTTCTTCTTATCCCGTCGCTGAACCTGCCCGAGGACGAGAAGTGTGCGGGCAAGCTCGAACGGCTGAGCGAGCCGCTCATGCTCGTGTAGCGCCTGCCCAAGTGCGACGAGCGCTCCCGGGATGTCACCTTGGGCGGCCGCCAAGAGCCCCCGGCACCTACCGGTGGTCGCCAGCGCCCACACCCGGTCGAGAGTCTTGGCCCGCTCCTCGAACGGTTTGAGGAGCGAACTCGCCTCGTCCAGCTTGCCCAAGGCGATGAGAGCCTCGATCTCGTCGGGGAGGAGGCGAAGGTATGCCGGTTCCCCGACGCCCATCGATCTGCGCAACCCCACGGCCGGCCCTAGATGGTCGTGTGCCTTCGCCGCGTCGCCGAGCGAGAGCTCGAGGAACCCGAGGGCCGATAGGTTCAGGATCGTGGTGAGGACGACACCGGTCCGCTCCGCGAGCGTGAACCCCTGCTCGGCGGCCGCACGGGCGGATCCAACGTGTCCGAGATGGGCATCGACCAGCGCCTTCGCGTAGTGCACCATCGTTTGATAGAAGGCCATCCCGGTCTGCCTGGCGGGAGCCAAACATTCCTCTGCATATCGGCTGGCGGCGTCCCAGTCGCCGGCCCAGCATTCCAGTTCCGCCAGGTGGTAGAGGAGAACGGGGACGGGGTTCTCCTGGCCCCGCTCCAACGCATGGTCGAGCAGGGCCCGGAACCTGGTTCGGGCCGCGTCGAGCTCCCCCGAGTACTTCAGTAGCTGGGCGAGACAGAAGGTGGGCCGGAGCACCAAATGCCACTCCTCCGTCTCCTTCTCCAGCTCCACGGCGCGCTCCATGATGTCGAGGCGTATCCCTCGCCCCTGGACGAACTCGAGGAATCCAAGGGCCCCCAGTGATTCGGCGAGAACGGCCGAGTCTCCCAGCCCCTCCGCCAGATCGAGCGCGGCTCGGGCGTGGGCCTCTGCTCCGGCCAGGTCGCCGTTGAACAGGCCGGCGTAACCGAGGTCCTGCTCGATGGAGGCTCTGAGAGCGGGATCGTCGCCTGCCTCGGCGAGCGCGAGACCAAAGAGGACGGCGGCCGGTTGCCAGCTTTCCTCCGCCGCCCGAATCATGCCGAGCTGCCTGAACACGTCAGCTCGGGCGGGACCGGGAGGCGCGGCATCCAGCGCCTCCTCGAGAAGGCTTCGGGCTCGGGAGGTGTCGCCGGCTTCGAAATGGGCGGTCGCGGCATCCATGGTTCTCTGCCGAATCTCGGCCGGCCGATCGGGCGGCGTGAGGCGCCGCGCCATCTCGGAGAGCTCGGCCGCGGTCTCGGGCGCCCCGCGGGCCCACGCCCTCGAAGCCGCGTCGTCCAGGGCCGATGCCACGTGCGAATCAGGGACCTGCGCGGCGAGAGCGAGGTGCCGGGCCCGCTCCTCAGGATCAGTGAGGATGCCGGCGAGCCGCCCATGAAGCTCGCGCCTCTGCTCGGCCGAGGCCTCCGTGTACACAACCGAGGCGAGCAGCGAGTGAGAGAAACGGATGCGGTCGCCCTGGACCTCCATCACACCTGCCTGGACGGCCTTCTTCAAGCCTGCGGCCGCCTCGCCTCGGCGTCCGACAGCGGCCATGACGAGGGCGTGGGTCGGCTGGGAGAGTCCCGAGACCACCAGGGCGACGTCTCTGGCGTCGGGGGCAAGATTCGCCACCCGCTCGTGGACCATCTCCCGAAGGGTCTTGGGCACGGGCAGCGCCTCGCCGGGCGCGAGCCGGGTCTGGCCGCGCGCGAGGACTCTGGCGATCTCGATCGCGAAGAACGGGTTACCGCCACAGGAGCGATGCAGCTTGAGGAGGATGGGACGGGGGAACCCCGCATCTAGGCGAGACCGCAGGAGCGAGTCCAACTCATCGAGGCTCAAGGGACCGAGTCGCAACGAACGGACCCGATCCACGGGCAAAGCCCGGACCAAGCCCAGGGGGTCGACGTGCTCATCCCCTCCTCGGACGGCAGCGAGGAATCCCACGGGCTCCTTCTCAAGGCGGCGAACCGCAAACTCGAGCACCCGGGCCGAAGGGGCGTCGAGCCACTGCACGTCGTCCACCGCCATGACCAAAGGGCCTGCCCGGGCCATGAAGCGGAACACCCCGAGGATCGCGAGGGAGACGGCGCGCCGGTTCGGAGCGGAGCCCCCCGCATCCTTGAGCAACAGCGCGACCTCGAGCGCTCGGCGCTGGGGGTCGGGGAGCACTGGAAGGGCCTCGTCGACGACCTCGCCTAGGAGGTCGCCCAGCGCTGAGAACGAGAACTTGGTCTCCGCCTCGACCGGCCGGCAGGCGAGAACTCGATAGGACCTTTGGAGGGCAGCGGCTCGCCCTTCGCCCCACAAGGTGGTCTTGCCGATGCCCGCCTCGCCCTCGACTATCAACGCGCTCGGCCCGCCCGGGACATCGTCGAGGAAACGCGTCACCGCGGCGAGCTCGCTCTCCCGTCCAACGATCCCTTCTGTCATCCCAGCCGCCCAGCGCCCCATCGAGTAACCGCAATCGTAGTTGGGGCATCGGAAACAAGCGCAAGGCTCCGAGGGCGTCAGGTGGCAGGAGGCCGATGGCTTGCGGTACCGAGAACGGCAGGCGCAGTGACTCTAGGTGACCGCCGGCTCCCTGCGGGCCGCGAGCTCCTCCTCGACGGTGGTGATCGTGACGTGGGGAGGGAACCCGGCCATCAGGCCGATCGCCCGCTCGTGGGCGAGACCGTCTATGCCCGCGCACGCATCCTTCACGACCCGGACGTACATGCCGTCGTCCACGGCCCCGAGGACCGTGGCGATCACACAGCAGTCGGTCGCGACGCCGCAGACCACGAGGGTCTTCGACTCGCCGGCCAGCTCGCGGAGCTCGGGACCCCATTTGGAGAACGTGGGTTTCTCCACCGTCCGAGCCGCGGCGCCGGTCCACGGCGCCGCGAGCTCCAGCAGCCGCTCTGCGTCGGGCCTGCGCGCGAACTCCCACAATCGGTAGTACCCGGCCCAGCTTCCCTCGGGCTCCGCCGGCATGCGGAAACGGGTGAAGACGACCCGGTCCCCGAACGCTCGTACGAGCCGCTCGATGGGCTCGATCAGCCCATCGAAGCCGGGAGTCGCCCACGGGCTGTCCTCGTCGCCGAAGATCCGCTGCATGTCGATCACGACGAGGAGCGGGCCAACGGGCGCCGCGCCGTCGATCACGAGACGCCGGCGGGGGGTGCGGAGCCTCGCTCGGGGACCACCCGGCTCAGGATCGCGTACAGCACGCCCGCCACGACGAACCCCAGGAAGAGCCCGATGCTGCTGCCGCCGATCGCGGCTTCAGTCGACTCACTGAAGAGCGGGAGGAGGTACCCCACCCAGCTGAAGATGGCGGCGCCGGAGCTCACGAGTCCCAGGCCTAGAAAGACCGCGATCGCGAACGACACTATTCCCGCGACGTTCCCGGCGCCGTATCGCCCTCTCGATGAGTAGAGGTCTCGCTCCGAGTAGCCCTCGCGCCGGCGGTTCAGCCCCATGTCCACGAGGAAGATCGCGGCCCATGCGGCCAGAGGCACCCCGAGGGTGATGAGGAAGCCGATGAACGGTCCGATGAATTCCTCCGCGATGAACAGGAGGTAGATGTTGCCCATGATCATCAGCACTCCGTCGATCGCGACCGACTTGTAGCGCTCGATCCGGACGCCGAGTGTCATGAGGTTCAGCCCCGAGGAGTAGATGTCGAGCAGCGCGCCCGCGACCAGTCCCCCGACGGCCGTGATTAGGTACGGAACGAGGAACCAGGTCGGCAGCGGCTCGGCCAGATCCCCGATCGGGTTCGCCGAGATCGCGAGGTTCTCGTTATTGGCGGCCAGCAGAACCCCGAACACGATGAGGATGACAGCGCCGACGCTCGCCCCGAACGCCGTCCAGCCGACCACAGACTTCGAGCTCGCCGACCTCGGGAGATACCGGCTGTAATCGGCTGCCGCGTTCACCCACCCGATGCCCAGGCCCGCCATGATGATCGACATCCCGCCGACGAACCCACCGAGGAAGCTGCCGGAGGGGAGCGAGGTCACCTTGCCCCAGTCGATCTGCGGGATCTCGAGGATGATGAACACGACCGTCATGGCCGCGAATGCGTATGTGAACCATGTCTGGATCTTCACGATCGTGGCGTGGCCGAGCAGCCCGATGGCGATGGTCGCCCCGGCGATGATCGCGAACGAGACGGCGAGCGTCCCGTCGCCTGTCGGAGCGCCCAGCCTGTCCAGGACGGCTTCGGCGGCGAGAGTCGAGAGCGCCACCAGCACGATCTCCCAACCGACCAGCGAGATGTAGCTGATGGCCGTTGGGATCGCGTTGCCGATCACGCCGAACGAGGCTCGGGACAGGACGAGCGTCGGCGCGCCTCCAAGCTTGCCGGCGAGGCTCACGGCCCCGACGAGGAGGAACGACAAGACGGTTCCGAGGACCGCCGCGACGACGGCCTGGAACAGGCTGAGTCCGTAGAAGGTCACGAGGAACGCGCCGTAGGTCACGCCTAGGATGCTGATGTTTGCGGCGCACCAGATCCAGAAGAGCTCGGAGGGCTTTCCGTGTCGATCGGAGTCCGGGATCGGGTTGATCCCGTGGGTCTCGATGCTCCACACGCGATCGCTCGCCGGCTGGCCTCCTCGCCGGTCGACCGTTTCCGTGCTCACGACCCCTCCTCCCCCTCGGCTCGAATCAGCGCAAGTCATCGTCCGCTCGTCGATCCATCCCCATGTCAGACTACGACTCCACCATGGATGGGACGGGAGATGAACGGGAGATCTCCGACGCGCTCTTGGAGCGGGTTGCCCGATCGCAGTTCCATCGCTGGGCCGGGCTGGAGCTGACGCGGGTCGAGTCCGGGGAGGTGGAGGTAACGCTCCGGCTGCAACCCCACCACCTGAACCTCGTCGGCATAGTGCACGGCGGCATCATCGCGGCCGTCGCCGACACCGCTGCCGGCCTGGCGCTTCGCACAGTGCTGGAGCCGGGCGCGACCCACGTCACGGGGCAGCTGAATGTGCAGTACCTATCTCCCGGCACGCGTGAACAGCTCATCGCGCGCGGCCGGGTGGTGAAGGCGGGGCGGCGGGCGGGGTTCGCGGAAGCCGACGTACTCGACGAGCGAGGGCGGCTGCTCGCTCGCGCGAGTGCCACTTTCATCGTCATGCCTCGAGGAGAAGCGGCGCCGGGCTAGTACTCGACGTCCATCTCCTGCATGACCTGGGGGAGCTGCGAGAACGCGCCCTGAAGTTGCATGAGCAGCATCATGTTCCCCCCGATCTTCAGCCTCCCGCTCATGAACGCGGAGACCGGGTTGAGCTCGCTTCTGGAGAGAGCCACGGCCGTCTCGTAGTCCTGTGTGATCGTCGCGTCAGGCGCGTCGATGTCGCCCGAACCGATGTCCACGGCTCCGCCCTCGATCTTGATCCAGTAGCGGTGCTCTCCGTCGGGCCCCGTGACGACCTGCTGAAGCTTGGCCGTGGCTGAGCCGACGCCCTTCGTGAATGCCTCGTTCGCGTTGAGCGCCGTCTTCAGCTCCTTCGTCCACTCCTCGGAGAGGAACCTCACAGCTACGGTTGCCTCCTTGCTCTGGGTTGCCGGGCGAGTATAGCCAGGACCCTCCTACGGGCTCTGCCTCACTCGGGGACGAATAGATGAGGGTCGGTCAGGTGCCGCACGTCGTTCAGGAACCATACGCGGCGCTCGCCGCCGTCCACGAGGACGCTGTTCAGCGACGTGTTTTCCGGAAGGAAGAACATCTCTTGCCCCAGGCCGAGCAGCGGTCCGATGTATGAGTTGATCACGCCACCGTGGGCCACGACCACGATGTTTCCCTCCTGGTGCCGCCGAAGGATGGCCTCGATGGCGCCCACCACGCGCCCGCGGAGCGACTCGATGCTCTCCGCCCCCGGAGCGTGCCGCCAGATGGCGTCCTGGTTTCGGAACCGGTGGAGCATCTGCCCGTCGCTCGCGATGATCTCCTCGAAGGACTTGTTCTCCCACTCCCCCATGTAGGCTTCGCCGAGATCCTCGTCGAGCGCGACGGCGATCCCGGCGCGCTCGGCGTACGGCGCGACGGTCTCTCGCGCGCGCCGAAACGGTGAGCAGTACACGGCGGCGGGAGGCTCCATGAGGAGCAAGCGTCGGGCCAGCAGATCGGCCTGCTCACGGCCTGTCTCGTCCAGCGGGGGGTCGTAGGTCTCGCCGCGCGGAGTCTTGCGGAAGTCGTTCGAGGAGAAATCCGAGCGGCCGTGCCGGACGAGGAAGAGCAGCCGGTCCGTCACCGGGCGCGCCGCTTCTGCCGCTCGCGCCAAGCTTCGGCGAAAGCCTCGACGTCGTCGCGGCGCCAGACCCGACCGGAGGCGAGCGACGCGAAGGGTGCCGGAAACGAGCCTCGGTTCAGGTACGTGATCACCCGGCGCTTGTCCCAGCCCATGATGGCCGCGGTCTCGGCCACGCCGGCGAGCGCGGGGGTCACCTCGACGATCAGGGTTGCCTCGTGGCCGGCCGCCCGGCGCAACGCGGCCAGGCACGCCTCCCGGCTCTCGGCCGAGACCGGGTTGGACCTGGAGGGCTCCAGGCGGCCGTGCCAGGAGCCGCCCTCCTGCCACAGGCTCGCGCGAGCTTCCCGTCGAGGCACGAGCAGGATGATAGCGAGGCCCCGGCTTCCAGCTGCAGCGCTGCCGGTGCGTCAGCGACCCCCAGTCCTGCGAAGCTCCCGCCGCCAGCATTCGGTGTGCCAGTGACGCCTGTCGTCGGCCTCGTCCTGAGGAACGACCACGAGGTGCCAGATGCCGGCGCGGATCTCGTGGTCGCATCCCGGACAGCGGTAGGCCTTCTCGCCGCCCACATGGCGGACGTCGAAGCCTGGCGTGATCGCCCAGAGCGGCGCCTCGCCTCTCGGGCGGATCCGGGGTATCTCAGGGTCCGGCGCGCGACGGTTCTTCCTCGGCATCAGCGATCGCCTCTCGCCACTCTGAGCGTGAACGGGGCCGCGATGGTCGCGAGGCCGGCTCCGATATCGCGGTCGTCGGCCCTGGCTCCCTTCACCCGGAACGAGTGGTCCCCGCCCTCGATGGGTCGATACGAAGCGAGCTCCCCGAGGCGGGTGAGCACGCCATCGAACAGGTCGGGCCGCGCGAAGGGGTCGGCCGTTCCCTGGACGAAGAGCATCGGGACCTCGATACGGTACAGGTGCTCGTCGCGCATGCGCTCGGGCCTGCCGGGCGGATGAAGCGGGTAGCCCAGGAACACGAGCCCGGCCGCCGGCATCCCGTCGGCGACGACCATCGACGCGATGCGCCCACCGAGGGACTTCCCACCGGCGAGCACCGCTGCACTCCTCGCGCGCGAGCGCGCCACTTCGAACGCCGAGATCCACGCGTTTCGGAGGACCGGCTCGGCGTCGGGCGAGCGGCGACCTTGCTCCTTGTAGGGGAAGTTGAACCGGAGCGTCGAGATGCCCTCGTCGTTCATCGCCCTGGTAAAGCCGGCCAGAAACGGCGCGTCCATCGGTGCGCCGGCGCCGGGCGCTACGACGAGGGTTGGCGCCCCGGCCGCGCCCGCCCACGCCCCGGAAACCGGTCCGCGGCCGGTCTCGATCACCACGCGCTCCACGGGCTTCGCCATGCGTGCCATGATTCTGCACGTGGCGGGCGCCCTGTACCTCGGAACCTCCGGGTTCTCCTACGACGAGTGGAAGCACGGCGTGTTCTACCCGGAGGGTCTGAAGAACCGGGAGATGCTGTCGTACTACGCGAGCCGGCTGAACTCCGTCGAGATCAACTACACGTTTCGCCGCCTTCCGTCGGAGAAGTCGCTCACGGCCTGGCGCGAGGAGACCCCCGAGGGATTCGTCTTCACGCTCAAGGCCAGCCAGCGGATCACACACTTCAAGCGCCTCGCCGATGCCGACGAGGAGGTCGGCACGTTCCTGGAGCGCGCGAGGATGCTCGGCGACCGGCTGGGCCCGGTCCTGTTCCAGTGCCCGCCCAGCCTGAAGTACGACTCCGGGCTTATCGCGGCCTTCGTCGGGTACCTGCCGCCCACCTTTCGTGCGGCGATGGAGTTCCGCCATCCGTCCTGGGTCGAGGCGCGCGACCTGCTCCTCGAGCAGGGCGTCGCCTGGTGCGTCGCGGAGACCGACGAGAGGGACGTCGGCCCGAACGGCCTGTCGTGGGAACCCTTCGGGTTCCTTCGGCTTCGAAAGACCGAATACGCGGACGAGGAGCTTCGGGCATGGGCCGCAAAGATCCGGCTTGCGCTCGATGCCGGCCGCGACGTGTTCTGCTACTTCAAGCACGAAGGGGAGGGCGCGAGCCCACGGATGGCCGGTCGCCTCAGGGCGCTGCTCTGACGGGAGTCCTGGTCGACTTCGAGGCGCTCGGCCTTAGCCCGCCACGCGGGCGGCGAGGGCGCGCTCGATCTCCTCGACCTGGTCCGGGTCGTCGACCTTCCGTCCCAGGACGTCCCGCACGTAGAAGGCGTCGATCACGCGTCCCGCGTATGTCGCGACCTTGGCCAGGTGCACGTCGAGCTGAAGCTCGGCGAGGGTCCGGGTGATGTCGAACAGCAGCCCGATCCGGTCCGGGGCGCCCACCTCGATCACGGTGAAGAAGTCCGAAGCTTCGTTGTCGACCGTGATCTGCACGGGGATGTCAGTGCGCGGGGCCGGGTAATGCTTGCGCTTCTCCGCCACCCGATAGGCGAGTGACAGCCGTCCTTCGAGCGCCCTTCGGAAAGTGCTGCGGAACTCGCGCCACCGATCCTCGCCAACCTCCGGCTCGAAGGCTCCCTCAACCTCGAAGACGTCCACTGCCACCCCATCCTCGGTCGTGAAGACCTGGGCCGTCAGGATCGAGAGGCCGGCGAGCGACAGCGCCCCCGCGATCCACGACAGGAGGCCGGGCCGATCGGCGGCGACGACTGTGAGGGCATACGTCCCGGGTCGAGTGCCCGGCCGGGAGGCCGTACGGACGTCGAGAGCGCCGATGGTAGGTTCGACCAGCGGGAAGTGCGCCGCCGCCACCTCGGGCGGGATCGCAAGCAGGTAGGAGCGAGGCATCCGCGTGAGGAAACGCTCGACCGCGCCCGGGCTCTCCCCGGCCAGCAGGTCCCGAAGCTCCGCGGCCCGGGCGGCCAGCCGCTCCGCCGTCTCGCTCCCCATCTCTCCCCGGTCCAGGACGCGCTGGACCTTTCCCACCAGCTCCCGGACCAGCGTGGCCCGCCACGGCGTCCACGCGAGCGGACCGGTGGCCGCGGCATCCGCCACGGCGAGCAGGTAGAGGGCCGCAAGGCGCTCCGGGTCACCCATGGTGGCGGCGACATCAAACACCAGATCGTCGTCCTCCAGGTCGCGGCGCGTGGCGGTATCCGACAGGAGCAGGTGGTGTTCGACCATGAACTGCGCTAGGTCTCGGGTGCTCGGCGGCAGGGCCATACGATCGAGCACGGAAGCGGCCACTCGAGCCCCCACCGGCACATGGTTCCCCTCCCCGGTCTTCCCGATATCGTGCAAGAGCGCGCCGAGGAGAAGCGCATCACGGTCGCTCACGACTGCCCTCGCCTCGGCTGCGACACGGTCCGCCGGGTCGCCCCCGCCCTCGAGCAGCCTCGACATCCCGGCGAGCGTCTCCAGCAGGTGTACATCGACCGGATAGCGGTGATACGGGTCGCGCTGCGGCCGGCACCGGACGGGCCGCCACTCCGGGATAAGCTTGCCTAGCAGCTCGACGCGATCCATGACCTCGAGCGCTCGGACCCCTTCCTCGTCCGTGCGCAGGATCGCGAGGAAACCCTCCCGCACCCCTTCCGACCACGGGATCGGATCAGGAAGCTGCATCGCCTCGATCCGATCGAGCAGCGAGGCCGCCATCACACCACGCTCCGCCGCCACGTCGGCGAATGCCCGGACCGCATCCTCGGGGCTCTGGGGCAGCGCTCCGCCGGCCGACTCACCGCGGAGGTACCGATCGAATGCCGCGCCCGTCACGTGCTCCACCTGCCTGGCGTGCTCGAACACCGACCGCATCAGGCCGTCGACGGCGCGGAGCCCCGGCTCGTCTTCGAAGCCCATCGCACTGGCGATCCCCGGCTGCTGATCCAGGAACAGCCGGTCGGTACGGCGGCCGGTCTCCAGGTGGAGCGCGCTCCGGACCCTGACAAGGAACTCCTCCGCCGTGTCGACCGCCTGGCGCTCCGCCGTTCGCAGGAGCCCGACACCGTCGAGCGTCGGCCGCTCCGGGTCCTCACCTACGATCGTGCTCAGCCACCCGAGCGATTGCACGTCCCTCAACCCACCGGCTCCATCCTTCAGATCGGGTTCGAGGAGATGCGAGACGGAGCCGTGACGCTCGCGGCGCTCGAGCGCGTTCTGCCTCAGCCGTTCGGCGAAGCTCCGGGGGTCCTCACGAACCCCGGCTATGAGTCGCGCCCGCGTCGCTTCCCAGAGCGGCCCGTCTCCGGCCAGGAGTCGGGCGTCGAGCATGGCCGTCGCGGCATCGAGGCGCTCGGCGGCGATCTGCAGGCACTCGTCGGGCGTCCGGAGGGCGTGGCCGACCCGCAGATCCGCATCCCAGAGCGGATAGAGCAAGCGCTCGGCGAGCCCCGCCGCATCCTCGGGACCCTCCGCCTCGTGAAGGATCAGCACGTCGATATCGGACGCAGGCGCAAGCTCCGACCGGCCGTAGCCGCCGAGGGCAACGAGCGCTACTTCGGGCGGCGCACCGCCCACGGCGAACAGCTCGCGGATGCAGCCATCTACCAGCTCCGCCCGTCGGTTCGCCGACCACCGCCCGTGGTGACCAGGCGTGTACGCACGGTCGAGCGCACGCAGTTCATCGAGCAGGCGAGCCACCGGCGCCGGGCGGTCGAGCGTGTCAGATCGCGTCGGGACCCATCTCCCCGGTGCGGATCCGGATGAGCTGCTCCGCCGGGACGATCCAGATCTTGCCGTCGCCGATCTTGCCCGTTCGGGCGGCCTTCATGATGGCATCGACGACTCCCTGCACCTGGTCGTCCTCGGTCAGGATCTCGATCTTCACCTTGGGCACGAAGTCGACCTGGTACTCGGCGCCGCGGTAAACCTCGGTGTGGCCGCGCTGGCGCCCAAACCCCTCCACCTCGGTGGC
>JBQTIP010000298.1:0-9610 GCA_052388025.1 Actinomycetota bacterium | reverse complement strand
CCGGCACATGCTCCACGACCCGAAGACCGAGGTCCAGCTCGGCGTCGCTGAAGCGATGCACGAGACGCCCTCACGGGCGGAGGCGATCCGTGAGGCGCTCGTGGCCGACGGGGGCTTCACGATCGAGGAACCGACCGAGCACGGCGTGGGGCCGATCCACGCGGTCCACGAGCCGGCGATGGTCCGCTACCTCGAGGATGCGTGGCGCGACTGGGAGGCCGCCTCCACCGCCCCGGAGATGATCCCGGACACGGTCTTGCACCCAGCGCTCCGCGAGGGCATGGCCCCTGCTTCCGAGCCTCGCTTTCCCCCGGCCCGTCTCGGGTATTGGTGCTTCGAGACGATGACGCCACTCGTGTCCGGCACCTACGAGGCCGCCCGGGGGGCCGTCGACGTGGCGCTCACAGCCGCCGACCTCATGCTGGGCGGCGAGCCGGCGGCCTACGGGCTCTGCCGCCCACCCGGCCACCACGCGCCGAGGGCGGCGTTCGGCGGCTACTGCTACCTCAACAACGCGGCGATCGCGGCGCAGTACGTCGCGGAGCGAAGCGGAGAGCCCGTCGCCATCCTCGACGTCGACTACCACCACGGGAACGGCACGCAGCAGATCTTCTACGCCCGTGGCGACGTCCTGTACGTCTCGATTCACGGCCACCCGGACCGCGCGTATCCGTACTTCCTGGGCTACGAGGACGAGACCGGGACGGGAGACGGCGCGGGCGCCACCTGAACCTGCCGCTGCCGGCCGGCTGCGACGACGGGCTTTACCTGGAGACGATCGACCGGGCGTTGGAAACGATCGCCGCATTCGGCGGCTCGACGCTGGTCGTGTCGCTCGGGCTGGATACGTACCGTCGCGACCCGATCTGCGATCTCGCGCTAACGACACCCGCCTACCACGAGATCGGCCGGCGCGTGGCGAAGCTCGGGCGCCGGCTCGTGATCCTCCAGGAGGGCGGCTACTACGTTCCCGACCTTGGAGAGAACGTCAGGCAGTGGCTCCGCGGAGCCTGCGGCTCAGCCTGACGCGGCGGTGCCCGGGAACTCCTTCTCGCCCGCCCGGATCGGCACGTCCAGCCAGTTCTCACGCGGCGGGATCGGGCAGCTCCAGCTCTCGTTGTAGCAGCAGTAGGGGTTGTAGGCGATGTTGAAGTCGACCACGACGCGGCCGTCCGCCGGCGGGTCGACCTCCAGGTAGCGGCCCGCGCCGTAGGTCTCCGTCCCAGACGTGGCGTCGCGGAAGGGGACGAACAACGCTCCCATCCCCTCCGACTCGTAGAGCGTGATCCGGGCCGTCCGTCCGTCGACCTCGAACCCGACGACGCCGGCGCGGCGGTACGTTTGCACGCCCCCGGTCGTCGTCTGCATCACGATCTCCTCGTCGCGGTTCACGTCGGTGTCGAGCTCCGCGTCGATCCGGAGCGAGGGGTCTTCCGGGAAGTAGGCGAGCCCCCGGAACTCGCGCCGCTGCTCGGGCGTGAGCGGCGAGGCGGGATCGAGCGCGAAGAACTCGTCCTTCTCGCCCCGGAACTCGTGGAGCCTGCTCATGGCCTTTTGAACAACGACTCGACGCGGGTTCCCCATTCCCGGCTAGGCGGCCCCGAGGAACTCGCTGACCCGCCGCACGAGCTTCGGGATCGCGCCGAACATCGCGTCGATGCTCTCGAACACGATGAGCTCGGCGTTCGGCATGAGATCTGCGAGGATGCGCCCCAGCTCGGCCGGGTGGATCGGGTCGCCCTCGAGGCAGATCAGGAGCACCGGCGCCGTGACCGCCCGGAGCAGCTCTCGGTCGGACACCGGATGGTCCTCGATCACGCCGCGGATCGCCCGGGCGAGGCCGTCGGGGTCCCGGTGCTCCCACATCGCGCGGTCGAAGTCCAGGCGCCACGGCGTCTGGAGGTACTCTGCCGCCCGGTCCGGGTCGGACAGGATCGCCTCGACCGCCTCCTCGGGGGACCTGCCGTCCAGAAGATCCGCCGTGTGCAGGAACCGCTCCCGGTTCCGGAAGGGCCGGTCCAGGCCCGCGGGGAGCAGGAACACCATCCGCTCGAACCGGTCCGGGTCGGTCGCGAGCAGGTTGCAGATCGCCCCCGCCCCGAGGGATGTGCCGACCGCGTTCGTGGCACCGTACGCGCGCGCCACCGCGTCGAGGTCGCGGCCGAAGTCGGCGAACCGGTAGCCGGATTCCGGGGCACTCGAGTGCCCGTGGCCGCGGAAGCAGAACCTGACCTTGGTTCCGCCGACGAGCGGCGTGAACGGGGCGAGCTCCTTGCACGAGTTGGTCAGGCCGTGCGCGAGCACCGTGACGGGCTCGCCCTCGCCCTCGACCTCCACATGGAGGGTCGCGTCGCGGGTTACGACTTCCGTCAGATGTCCACCCCCTCAGACGCGCGTACCCTAGGAGGGAACGATTCCGGGAGGGTACTGCTTGGTCGAGATCGAGGTGCAGCGCTCCGACGTGGAGCCCCACCTTTCGCGCTTCCAGGTGATCCTGCGCGACCCCGACTACATCTCACGCCACGACGTGACCATGTCGCGCGCCGACTTCGAGCGTCTGTCCGGCGGCGAGGGGTCGCCGGAGGACTTCGTCCACCGCTGCTTCGAGTTCCTTCTGGAGCGCGAGCAGAAGGAGTCGATCCTGCCGTCGTTCGACGTCACGGAGATCGGCAGGTACTTCCCCGAGTTCGAGCGCGAGATCCGGCCCGTCTAGCCGGCCGTGAGGGCGGGGCGGGCCTGGGCCAGGTGGTTCCGGTCGTGGCCGGCGATCATCCGGAACAGCAGCTCGTAGCTCTCCGGCCCGCGCTCGGCGTGGCGAACCCAGCCTCGAAGCGTCTCGGGGTTGATGCCGGGCCGCTCGGCCACGCGACGGATCGCGCCGCGCTCACTGGTCTGGACGACCATCCGAACCGCGCGTTCCATTGCTGATTGGCCGTGACGCACTCCTATCCGCGGGCAACAGGCGCGGTTATCCCGCGGGCTGGAGAGCCTCGCTGGGAGACGCTTCGGCGGCCCAGGAGAGCTCGTGGGCCAGCGCGGCGACCGCGCCCACCACGAGTGTGGCCGGGGCCCCAACACCCGCCGCAGCGGCGCGCGCCGGCAGGTCTGCGAGCGTCGCGACGATCGAGCGCTGGGCTGAGGTGGCGGCCGACTGCACGATCGCGGCGGGCTCGTCGGCCGAGCGGCCGGCCGCGATGAGCATGTTGCAGACCTCCGCGAGCTTTCCCGCGGCCATCAACACCACGAGCGTGTCCGTGGCGGTCGCGATGCGCGTGAGGTCCGCGTCATGGCCGGGCGCGCTGATGGCTGTCACGACCGCGAAGGTTGACGCGACGCCCCGGTGTGTGACGGGAATGCCAGCATAGGCCGGCGCGGCCACCGCCGACGTCACACCCGGGACGACCTCGAAGGGCACGCCGGCTCGCGCGCAGGCGAGGGCTTCCTCGCCTCCGCGCCCGAAGACGAAGGGATCGCCGCCTTTCAGCCGGACGACCGTAGCGCCCGCCCGAGCTCGCTGCACCAGCAAGCTGTTGATCTCCTCCTGCGGCAGTGTGGGAGCTCCGGGTTCCTTGCCGGCGTAGATCCGTTCGGTCCTGCCCGGCGCGAGGTCGAGGAGGGCCGGCGAGACGAGGCGGTCGTAGACGACGACATCGGCAAGACGAAGCACCTCCGCGCCGCGAAGCGTGATGAGCCGGGGATCTCCAGGCCCCCCACCGACGAGGTACACCATGCCCGTCACGCTGCCCCCCGCCCGATGAGCCGCTCAATCAACCGCACGCGCATCTCATCGCGCCTGCCCTCCCGCACCAGTGTCTCGATCTCCTCCAGGTCCAGCGCCCGCCGCCAGCGGCGGGCGCGCTCGGGGAGCTCGGGGAGCTCGGGCAGCGTCTCCTCGCGAACCTCGCGGAGCAGATCGAGGATCTCCTCCCACTCGGGGCCGAACCGCTCCGAAAGTTCCTCGCGGAGCCGACGCGCGAGCGTCGGCGACCCGCCGCCGGTGGAGACCGCGATCACGAGATCGCCTCGCCGAACGATGGCAGGCGCGGCGAAATCGCAGTGCGGAATGTCGTCCATTACGTTCACCAGCACGCCACGGGCCCTACCCTCCCGGTAGATGCGGTCGCGGGTGTCGGGATCGTCCGACCACGCCACGCACACGAACGCCCCGTCGAGGTCCTGCGGTCGAAACGGCCGCCTTGCGACCGTAACCCGTTCCTCGCGTTCCAACCTGTCCAGGCGGGACATCGGGCCCTCGGCAACGACCGTCACCTTCGCGGCGGCGGCGAGCAGGCCTTCGACCTTCCCTTCGGCGACAGCGCCCGAGCCGATCACGACCGCCTCGCGACCGGCAAGCTCCAGGAAGACGGGATACCCGAAGGGCATCGCTAGGAGGCCTCCTTCTCGGGCATGACGGTGGCCTCCCGCTCGGCATCGGTCTTCGAGCCGAGGAGCTGCACCGAGCAGTGGATGCCGCATTCCTTGTCCGTGTCTCCCTCCCACCACCATCGGCCCGCCCGCTCGGGTTCGCCGGGTAGCACGGGACGCGTGCAGGGCAGGCAGCCGATGGAGCTGTACCCGTGATCGAACAGCTCGTGGTACGGGACCTCGTGCTCGTGGATGTAGTCCCACACCTGCTCGTTGGTCCAGTCGGCCAGCGGATTCACTTTCACGATGCCTCCGTGGTCGCGATCCAGTTCCACCTTTGCGATGTTCTTCCTCGTCCTCCATTGGTCGCGGCGAAGCCCGGTCACCCAGGCGTCGAGCCCCGCGAGCTTCCTCTTGAGTGGCTCCACCTTGCGGACGTCGCAACACGCCAGGCGCAACTCGACGCCGCGGTACATGAGGTTGGGGCCATTCCGGGAAATGAGCCGTTCCACCTGCACCCGCTCTGGGAACTCGAATTCGACATCGATGCCGTACCGTTCACGTACCTCCTCGAAGAGCGTGAATGTCTCCGGGGGCAGGCGGCCGGTGTCGAGCGTAAACACCCGGACTTCGCGGTTGATCCGCCAGGCCATGTCGACGATGACCATGCCGTCGGCGCCGCCGGCCGCCGAGATGGCCATCCGCGGGTGGAAGCGCTCCAACGCCCACTCGAGGAGCTCCGGCGCCGTCGCGTGCTCGAATCGCTCGGCGGCGGCGCGGATCTGCTCCTCCTCCTCGTCGATGATCGGGTCGGCAGGGTTCATCGCCATGCCGCTCAGCCCCCACTCACGGAGCCACCAAGACCCAGATAGGCCAGCTCGAACCGCCGGTCGCACACCCGGCAGTGCCACGTAGCGCTCTGGCCATCCGGGCGGAGGTCCTGCTCGCCGCAGTACGGGCAGTAGAAGGGCTGCGCCCTGGGAGTCGGCGACCCGGCCGCGGTGCTCATCTCGGCCCCGGAGCCGCGAAGGCGGCCAGCTCGTCGGGGGAGAGCGAGTCGACGAACTCCGAGAAGCTCGCGTGCCCGTCGCGCCGGTTTCGATACCTGCGCAACAGCGTCTCGATGTAGCCGGCGAGATCCTCCGCGAGGACGCGGACGCCCTTGACCTTCGTCCCGAACCGCAGATCCTCGCCGAGATGGCCGCCGAGATGGACGAGGAACCCGTCGGACTTCGTCCCGTCGGAGCGGGACAGGATGGCGCCCATCAGCCCGATGTCGGCGACCTGGAATCGGGCACAGGAGTTCGGGCAGCCGTTCACGTTGATCCGGATGTCCTCGTCGAAGTCGGGCAGGCGCTCCTCGAGCTCGCGGTAGAGCCACTGCGCGCGCATCTTCGTCTCGGCGATCGCGAGTTTGCAGAACTCGATCCCCGTGCAGGCCATCATGCCCTTGCGGAAGGCGCTCGGGCGGGCCCGCAAGTCCTCTTCGTCCAGTGCGGCCACGAGGTCCTCGACCCGACCGGGCGAGACGTCGAGGATGACCATCTTCTGCTGAGTGGTGGTGCGCACCCGCCCGGCTCCGAACCGGTCGGCAAGGTCGGCAACCCTACGGAGCTGGTGTCCGTAGATCCGTCCGGCCCGCGGGGCGAACCCCACGTAGTGGTTCCCGTCCTTCTGCGGAAAGACCCCAACATGGTCCCGTTGGCCGGTCGCGGAGGGCGGCGGAGCGTCCCCGTCGGGGAGCGCGAAGCCCAGGTACTCCTTCTCCATCACCTCGCGGAACCGCTCCGGTCCCCAGTCGGCGATGAGGAACTTCAGCCGCGCGTGAGTGCGCGAACGCCGGTATCCGTAGTCGCGGAACGTGGCGGTGACGGCGCCCCATATATCTGGAACGAGGTGCGGCTCCACGAACACGCCCAGGCGCTTGGCGAAGTGTGGGTTGGTGGAGAGGCCGCCTCCCGCCCAGAGGTCGAACCCGACATCGTCGCCGCGCCGGACGCCGACGAAGGACACATCGTTGATCTCGTGGTTCGTGCACTGGTGCCGGCAGCCCGAGATCGTCGTCTTGTACTTGCGCGGGAGGTTCGAGAAGGCCCGGTCCCCGACGAACCGGCGGTCGGTCTCCATCAGGTAGGGGGTGGCGTCCAAGATCTCGTCGGCATCGATGCCGGCCAGGGGGCAACCGAGCATGTTCCGGGGGGTGTCTCCGCAGGACTCCTGGGTGGAGAGGCCGAGCGGCTCGATCCGCTCCCAGATCCGAGGGACGTCCTCGATGTGGATCCAGTGCAGCTGGATGTTCTGGCGATCGGTCACGTCCGCCACGTCGCGTCCGAAGCTCTCGGAGGCCCACGCGGTCGCCCGCAGCTGATCCGATGTCAGCTGCCCGCCCGGGATGCGGATCCGCATCATGAAGAACTCGTCCTCCAGCTCCTCCGGCTCCGCCGTCGCGGTGGCGGCGGCTGAGATGCCATGCTTGCGCTGGGTGTACAGGCCCCACCAGCGGAAGCGTGACCGCAGGTCCTGCGGGCCGATCGACCGGAAGCCCTGCTTCGAGAAGATCCGCTCGATCCGATCCCGGACGTTCAGCCCGTCGTCGTCGCGCTTGATCCGCTCCGCCGCGTTGAGCGGCTCGTGGTAGCCGAGCCCCCACTGGCCTTCGCCTCGGTTCCTCTGCTGCTTCACTTCTCCCGTGCCCGCCTCGTTCGTTCCGGAATAGAGAAAGGGCCGCTCGCGCGGCCCTTCGGATAAAGCTTCTCGGGTGGTGGATCTAACGCCGCACGCGAACCTCCGCGCCCTCCGAGTGGGCGCTCGCGAGCATCGGACAGCAGGACACACGGGAGGGGATCATGGCTCCCACGAGCCCGGCGCATCGTGTGCGGATCAAAATCCTATGCCTCCGGTAGGAATTGCAGATGCAACGTATCCGATATGCGCGGTGAATGTCAAGGGGCCCAGGGGGTTGGGTTAGTGTCCCGCGCACGGCAGCGATCCGAAGCCGCCGGTCACGGCGCCTTGAGATGAAGAACGCACGTAGGCTCGCTCCTGAACAGCTGCGAACCGCCGAAAGGAGCCCACGTGCACCCGACCCGTACGCCGAGTCGGCCATCACGGTGATCTCGGCCTCCTCGGACCGCGTGCCCGGCCATCGCACGACCTTCCGGCGGCCCGCCTACCCGAGCAGCTCCTTCGCGTAGACGACGTCGGCCTTGTAGATCGTCTCCAGGTACCTCAGGCCGGACTCGTGGTCCTCTTCGGAGATGGCCTCCACGGCGTCCTGCGGCACCACGACCTTGTAGCCGCGGAAGAAGGCATCGGCCGTGGTGTGGCGGATGCAGATGTTCGTGTGCTGCCCGGTGAGCACGACCGTGTCCACGCCGAACTGGCGGAGGAGCGGGTCGAGCCCGGTCCCGTGGAACGACGAGTACGTCCGCTTCGGCAGGACGAAGTCGCCGTCCGCGGCCTTCAGTTCCGGGATGATCTCCGCGCCCCGCGTGCCGGCCATGGCGTGCTCGCCCCACACGCGCAGCTCGAAGTCCTGCGGCAGGTGAGCGTCGTTCGCGTAGACGACGAGCCAGCCGTCCCGCTGCGACCGCGCTCGCTCGAGGAGCTCTCCGATCGTGGAGATGATCCGATCCGCCCGGGGGTTCGCGATCTTCCCCGTGACGAAGTCGTTCAGCATGTCGATGACCACGAGCGCCTTCATGCTCCCGCTCCCTTGCGCTCCGGCCGCGGGCCGGGTGACGATGCCAGCGGCCCTGCGGCGATGAGACAGATGACAAGACAGCAGTATACAGATCCGGGGACTACGGCGGGGTCGGCGGAGGCCCGCCGAGCGGGCATCCTGGCGCGGCTCCGTTCGGTCGGGGGACCGGTCCGCGGAGCCGACCTGGCGGAGGAGTTCGACGTGTCGCGCCAGGTCATCGTGAGCGACGTCGCGATCCTGCGGGCCGAGGGCCAGCCCATCGTGGGGACGCCCCGGGGATACCTGCTCCTCGACCGGGAACAGCCCCCGGGCACCTACGCGGTGCTCGCCTGCAAGCACGACCGCCGGGGCACGCGCGCCGAGCTCACCACCATGGTCGACCACGGCCTCACCGTGCTCGACGTGATCGTCGAGCACCCCCTCTACGGCGAGCTGCGGGGGAACCTGATGATCTCCTCGCGCCAGGACGTGGAGCGGTTCCTGCGGGCCCTGCGCCGGGGCGAGACCGAGCTGCTGTCCTCGCTCACCGGGGGCGTGCACCTCCACACCGTGGTCGCTCCAAGCTCGGAGGCGCTGGAGCGGGCCCGGGCGGCCCTCCGGGAGGCGGGGTTCCTCCTCTCGTCGTCGCGCCCCGGCGGGGCGAGGGCATCCCCCTCGACCAGGTCTCCACGTCGATGACGATCAACGCCACCGCCGCGATCCTCCTGCTGCTCTACGAGCTGGTAGCCGAGGAGGAGGGCGTGCCGGCCGAGAAGATCTCCGGCACCGTGGAGAACGACATGCTGAGCGAGTAGGCGGCCCGGGGCACGAACATCTACCCGCCCAGGCCGTCGATGCGGATCATCACCGACCTGTTCGCGTACTGCCGCGAGCGGATCCCGCGGTGGAACACGATCTCGATCTCCCGCTACCACATGCGGGAGGCCTAGTCGACCGTCATGTCCGAGACCCCCGCCCTTCGTCCGGCCTCCGCGAGGCTGACCTCGCCCCGCAGCACGGAAAGGGCCACCCGGAGCTCTCGTCGGTTGCTCTTCTTACTCGCGCCGCCCACCTCACCTCCCTGAGATCAGCCCCAACGTGCCGGTGTCTCAGGAATCTTGACGCGGGACAGAGTGGACCAAAGTGTTCCCGGAACTGCACCTTGCCGCCCGGGTCCAGATCATGCACCCGGGACCGGGGCGGGACCACTACGGCCGCAAGCTTGCCGAGCACAAGTCCTCCAGCGAGGCGCTCCGAAGCCTCAAGCGGCAGCTCGCGAAGGGTCGTCTACCGCCACCTGGTCGCCGATCACGCCCGGCGCCTCGAAGGCCTCTCTTGAGACGCTATGAAGTCAATGCTCGTCCGGTTGGTCCTGCCCTGTGGGTGCGAGCTCGGACCGACAGATCGAAACCGAGACACGAAGCCGGTGGACACTAGGGTCAGGCCCGGGCCGCAACCACCGCCGGCATCATCGCAGTGGACACCCTGTAGCTTGGGGCCGCCAGGCCCCGGAGAGACCATACGAGGGAGGTCACGATGCGATCTGCTCGCTTCTACGCCCCG
>JBQTIP010000297.1:0-9642 GCA_052388025.1 Actinomycetota bacterium | reverse complement strand
GCGGTTGAGCGCGGCGGCCAGCTTCATCAGGGTGGTAATGGTCGGGACCATGCCGTTGCGCTCAATCTTGTGGATGGCGGCGGGGGACACGCCCGACCGCTCCGCCAGGCGCTGCAGGGAGAGGTTCGTCTGGGGACGGAGGTGGCGTACCTTCGGTCCGATAGAGGCGATGATCTCTTCCACGACGCGAGCCCCTCGACAAAATCGCCGGGTGGCGAGTAGAGTTCACACGATACTACAGGCGAAATCGCGTTCATCATAGTAAAAGGCGCTTCGGACCGAGCAAGCCTGGAGGAACGTGTGACGCCGCGCAGGATCGTCGTGATCGGCGGAGGGGCCGCCGGCATCGGAGCCGCCGGAGCGGCCAGGCAGGTCGACTCCGATGCCGAGGTCACCGTCTTCACGGAGTTCGAGGACGTGGGCTACAGCCCATGCGGCATCCCCTACGTCCACGGCCGTGAGATCCCCACCTTCGAGCAGCTCTTCCTCGCGACCAAGGAGACCTACGAGCAGGTCGGTATCGACATCCGCTACGAGACCCGGGTCACGCGCCTCGACCTGACACGCCGCGAGATCGAGGTCGAGGGGCAGGGCGCCGTCCCCTTCGATGCGCTGATCGTCGCTACCGGCTTCGAGTACGAGGACCCGGGCGTCCCCGGCAGCGACCTCGAGGGGCTCCACTACGTGAAGAACATCCGCCGAGCGATGGAGTGGGACCCCATCCTCGACCAGGCCAAGGTCGCGGTCGTCGTGGAGGCCACGCCCCTCGGCCTCGAGATGGTGACCGCCCTCGCCCACCGTGGCCTCGAGACGCACCTTGTGGACCCTCGGCCGTGGGCCCTGGCGGAGGCGGCCGACCCGGACATCATGCAGCCGGTCGAGGACTCCTGGAAGGAGATGGGAGTCAAGTTGCACTTCAACACCCCCGTGGAAGCCTTCGTCGGCGACGGCAAGGTGCGCGCGGTCAGCACCCCCGAGGGCGAGCTGCCCGCGGACGTCGTCGTGATCTGCACGCACAAGCGGCCCAACAACCGCCTGGCACGGGAAGCGCGCCTGAAGATCGGGTCCACCGGGGGCATCATCGTCGACGAGCGGATGGCGACCTGGGCGAAGGGCGTCCACGCGGCCGGTGACTGCGCCGAGCTCCCCCACGGCGTGACTCGGGTCCCGATCCAGGGGCTCTCGGGCAGCCACGCCTACGCCCAGGGCAAGGTCGCCGGGACCAACGCCGCGGGCGGCGATCGCGTCTATCAGCCGGTGTACGTGCCCTGGGGCATGGTCGCCGGCAAGTGGATGATCGGCGGAGTCTCCTTCGGGGAGACCACGGCCACGGCGTTGGGCGTCCCTTTCGTTATGGGCGTGGCCGAGGGGATCTCGCGGGCCCGGTACTACCCGGATGTGAAGAAGGTCCGAGTGAAGCTCCTGGCGGAGCCGGACAGCCTGAAGCTGATCGGCGCGCAGATGGTGGGCGGCGAGGGGATCAAGGAACGGGCGGACTTCCTGGCCCTGGCAGCGAAGAAGGGCGTGACCCTCGAGGACCTGGCCTGGATGGAGAACGTGTACTCGCCGCCGATCGGCGCGCTGAACGAGCCGATCGCGCTCGCGGCCCAGAACGGCCTGTCGAGACTGGGGAGGTAACGGTGCCCTTCTTCGAGTGGGTGCGGCGCAACTCCGAGCGCTATCTGCTCGAAGCCGCCCAGCGGGACATGGCTCGTCGCTACCTGGGCCGCCCGGGGCCCAGGTACCGGGGAAGCCCGGGCGCCTTCTTCTGGCGGCGCATCTTCACCCCGCTTTACCGGCGCCTCCCGTGGCGGCTGCGGCAGGCGATCATCGTCGCGATGCCGGGAAGCCACCGGCGCCGGTGGCAAGGCCGAGCCCCCCCGCTCGGGGGTGGGGCGTCTGTGCGCAACGGGTGACTCGCGATAGGGAGAGGAGGCAACCCGATGGCAGATATCGTTGGGGAGAGGGTCCAGGCGGGCAAGGCGATCGTGGACTACGACGAGAAGGTCTTCCCCGATTACGAGGCCGAGCCCGGCCAGAAGGCGTACGTCTTCATGCACACGGTGCCCTTCGAGGGCTCGGTCGGCATCGTGAACATGCTCACGGCCACCCGCCTCGTCCGCAAGGGCTTCGACACCCACGTCGTCCTGTTCGGCCCGGCCTCGCTGATGGCGTCGGCCACCCGCGGGTTCCCGAACGTGGGGGACGAGGCGTTCCCCGGGCACCTGAACTACAACAAGCAGCTGCAAGCCATCATGGACGAGGGCGGCCACGTCTACGCGTGTCGGTTCTCCGCCGCCGCGCTGTACGGCATGCGAGAGGTCGACATGATGCAAGGCGTCAAGCCGATCCATCCCCGCGACGTCGCCGACGCGGCCATCCAGTCCTGGAAGGAAGGCGCGTTCGTGATGAACACCTGGAACCTCTAGGCAGAGGACGCGGCGAGGACCCTGGGGCCGGCATGGGCGTCCGGGGTCCCCTTCCGGTGAGGAATGTCCAAGAGGCTCGAGGAGCTGGTCGGTCGGTGGAGTGCCGCGGAGCAGCGCCTGTATCCGATCGTCACGGCTCAGCCGGAGATCTACGAGCGCTACCTCGGCCTCGTCCGCATCCTCGCGGACGAGCTCGGGTCCGCCCGCACGCCCGAGCAATTGGCCGAGGCCTACGGCGACGCACCCGAGATCGTCGAGGCCCTGATGGTTCGAGAGGGACTGGTTGTCGAGGGCCTTGATCTCGGGGTGGTCACAGGGGCCGCGTTCGGCCTCCGGTACAAGGAGGTGCTCGCCGAGGTCCACCGGGGGGAGGCCGCCCGGCGGCTGAGAGCGGCCCGCGCACGGGGAGACCGGTGGGTCGTCGTGTACGAGGCCGCCGGCGCCGGAGGCCCCCGCATGCCCCCCTACCGAAGGCTGGAGATGCACCTCGCGGACGGCGTGGCTCTGCATGTGTTCGTCGAGCTGGGCCCCGACATGGATCGACCTGTCTACGGGGTGGAGGTCGTCCGTCTCGATCCATGGACCGGGGACTGGGTGGACGAGTCGGCTCCCCTCACCGGCCGCGAGACATTCCTCGACCCCGAGTCCTGGGAGCGGACGGTGGAGCACCTTCGGGCCCGCCTCGCCGGAGGGTCCGGCTTGACAGCCTGAGAGACGGGCGGGAGGATTTGTGTCGTTCGGTAGAGGGTCGTTTCCTAAAGTATCCGGAGACGTCGGCCCGCGCCCCAGGGGGAGGTACCGATGGCCGAGGAACGAGTAGCTCACCGCATGATCGACGGCCACAGCCACATCGGGGAGATGGCCGCCTGGCAGTTCTACGATCTCAAGGAACCGGTCAAACCAACCGTCTACGAGTTCGCCACGGGCAAGGACTACATGGCGCACATGGACGAGATCGGCGTCGAGCGCGCCCTCGTGCTCCCCAACTACGGCATCCCCGTCCAGGGACAGCCCTTCTCGCTGAACTCCCTGGTCCTCGACACGGTCAAGTCGTCAGACCGCGTGCGTGGCGGCCTTTGGGTGTCCTTCCTGCCCCAGAACAAGGAGATGACCCTGAGTGCGCTGAAGGATGCCGGGGAGCAGGGCATCGTCGCCCTCAAGACCACCTTCCTTCTTGGCGGCAACCCTAACCCGGAGGGCTGGGACGAGGAGACCGCCGAGATCGCCGAGGCCTGCTTCGCCGCCGCCGAGGAGCACGACCTCGTGTTCCACTTCCACACGAGCCCCGGCGGGAACTCGGACATCAGCAACTACATCCCGATGATCGAGAAGTACGGCAAGCGGGTGAAGATCTACCTCGTCCACTTCGGCGGGGGCGTGAGCGGGCACATCCGGCTCGTCCCCAGGTTCCTGGACTGGGTGGAGGAGGGCTACAAGGTCTATACCGACACGACCTGGGCCGTCGGCTTCGGCGTCCGCTGGCTCCTCACCGAGATCGAGCGCCGCGGCGTTGGCCACGACCGGCTTCTGTTTGCCTCTGACGAGCCGTGGAGCGACTTCTGGGGCGAATACTGGAAGATCGCCGGCGCTCGGGTCTCGGACGAGCTGAAGGACCGGGTCTTCGCCGCCAACTTCGAGGAGCTCTATGGCCACAAGGGCTGACGCGCCGGCGGGCATGACCCCCGCCGAGTTCGCGACCCTGCTCACCGAGCTGCAGAGCTACGGCGTCCGCATTGAGGAGGACGGGCTCGAAGGACGCCGGGGCGGAGCGGGGCCCGCCGACGCCGGGATGATCTACGTCGACGGCACGCCGGTCACCTTCCCGTTCATCTCGGAGTACGTGGCGAGCTCCCCCTTCGTCCTGCGTCGCGACGGGAAGGGGTGGGACCTCTATCGCGAGGACCATCGCCTCGCGGGGGCGCAGATCCCGCCGCGGCCGAAGATCTACGACCTCGAGACGGCCGACGGCATCCCCTACTGGAAGATCGCGCTCCTGCACCTCGACTCGCTCGCCAGCACGGTGATCCAGACCTGCGTGTACTGGGGGAACGAGGACCAGTGCCGATTCTGCGGGATCGAGGTGTCCCTGGAGGCCGGCCGGACGATCCCCGTGAAGAGGCCGGAGCAGCTGGCCGAGGTGGCGAAGGCCGCCAAGGAGCTGGACGGGGCGGCCGACGTCACCCTCACGACGGGCACGGCTCGTAGCCCCGACAAGGGCGCCCTGTACGTGGCCAAGTGCGCGAAGGCCATCAAGGACGCCTCAGGGCTCCCGGTCCAGGCCCAGTTTGAGCCCCCCGAGGACCTCTCGGGGCTGGAGGCCGTGAGGGAGATGGGCGTCGACGCCGTCGGTATGCACGTCGAGTCCTTCGACCCGAAGGTCCTCGAGTGGGTGGCGCCGGCCAAGGCCCGCACCGGCGTGGAGGGCTACTTCCGGGCTTGGGAACGGGCGGTGGAGCTGTTCGGGCGCGGGCAGGTCTCCACCTACGTCATCCTCGGCATGGGCGAGGACCCCAACGTCACCGTGGCGGGCTGCCGGCGAGCGGTCGACATGGGCGTCTACCCCTTCGTGGTGCCCCTGCGACCTGTTCCCGGGAGCCTGATGGAGGACTTCCTGCCGCCGCCACCGGACTACGTGGAATCGATGTACCGCCAAGTGGTGCCCTACGTCGTCTCCCACGGCCTCGGGTCCTGGGACGTGCGAGCCGGGTGTGCTCGCTGCCAGGCGTGCTCGGTGATGGGCACCTTCGAGAGGACCCTCGATGAGCCGGCCCGCCGTCATCTCCCCCTTCTCCAGATCCGCTGAGGAGGACGCGCCGGGGCGGGATCTCCCGCTCTCCTGTCGCACCGCAGCCACGCCCGAGGAGCTCGCCATCCACTTCGCAGTCCGCGACGCCGTGTTCGTCCGGGAGCAGGGGTTCTTCGAGGGGACCGACCGCGACGCCCACGACGAGGAGCCCGAGACGATCCACGTCCTCGGACTCTGCGGCCAGGTGGCCGGCGGCGCGGTCCGCCTCTACCCGCTCGAGGACCCCGGCCTGTGGAAGGGGGACCGCCTGGCCGTGCTGCCGGCCTTCCGCCGTCGCGGGCTGGGCGCGCCCCTCGTTCGCTTTGCCGTCCGGACCGCCGGCGAGCGCGGCGGGCGGCTGATGGTCGCGTACATCCAGCCCCAGAACGTAGGCTTCTTCGAGCGTCTTGGCTGGCACCGGGTGGGCGAGCTGGCCCCCTTCGTCGGCCGGATCCACCAGCAGATGGCGATCAACCTGCAGGGCGCCGCCGCCGGCTCTTGAGCCGGGCCTCCTCCGGGTTTACTTTCGGTCCTATTCGTGACTACTATCCGACACGAGGCCGGCTTAGGGGAGGGATGCCATGCCGCCGATCACGATCGTCTTCTTCTTCAGCGGCATCGCCGTGTGGACGAATGCCATGTACTTCCTGGGGGTCGGGGCCACCCCCAAGGAGGGAGGGTCGGATCCCCTCAAGGCCGTCGGGTGGGTCACCCTGGTAGCGGGGCTCATCGACTTCGTTCAGGCCTTCGACATCATGTCGAACCAGCTGGCCGGCGAAGCCTCGATCTTGCTGAGCGGTCTCGTGGCCATCTACGCCGGGTTCTTCACCTTCCTGGGGATCACCGAGATCCTGGGGCTCGACCTCCGGCCCATCGGTAACGTGGCCGTGGCCGTCGCCATCGTCCCCCTCTTCTACTGGGACTTCTTCGCCGGGGGATGGATGTTCCGGTCGATCCTGATCGTTTGGTTCGTGGTGTTCCTGGGAGTGACCGCCACAACGTACGGCCGGCTGAACGCGAAGGTGCTCGGCCTTCTGCTGGTGGTGACGGCGACCTACACCTTCTGGCTCCCGGCCATCATCGTGGCCCTGGGCAACGAGATCCCCTAACCCGAGGAGCGGTGGGGGGCCCGGCCCGGCCCCCCGCCGTCGAGCCGGGTGACCCCGTCGCGGGTGACATCGAGGAGCACCGACTCCTCACCTCGCAGAGCGACACTGAGAACTCCCCTGCCGTCCAGCACGCCGATCTCCTCGCAGGCGAGGCCCTCAGTGTGGAACGCCGCCGCGCACTCCTCCGCGCGGCCATCAGGGGCACAGAGGAGGAACCCGTAGGACGGGAACGCCGCCGTCCAGTCGGCGAGGCCGACGTCCGGCGGCCTCGGAAGCCGCTCGAGATCGACGACCACGCCCACTCGGCTCGGCTCGAGCAGCATGGCTAGCGAGCCGAGCACCCCCGCCATGCTCACGTCCTTGGCGGCCACGCACGAACCCGCCTCGGCGATGCGCGCGAGAATCTCGATGTCGCCCCCAACGCGGTCCTCCCGCTCGCGCAGCGAGGAGAAGAAGAGGAAGTCGCCGCGCATCGCTCCCTCGAGGGCACAAGCGAGGAGCAGGGCCTGGCCCGGGGCCGCGGCCCGGGAGGAGAGCACAGCGACCGCTTCACCGATGACGAAGGCCGACACCGCCGGCGGACCCTCCCGGAGCGTGAGATGGCCTCCCACTACCGACACGCCGTAGCGCTCGGACGCGAAGCGCATGCCCTCCAGTACCCGCCGGGCGAGGGCCTCCGGCCCCACGATCGTGTCGACGAGGGCAAAGGGTCGCCCCCCCATCGCGGCAACGTCGTTCACGTTGGCCACCACCGCAGCCACGCCCGCGCCGAACGGATCCGCCTCGACGAACGGGGGAAAGATCGCCTCCCCCGCCGCGAGCAGGAACCGGCCGTCGCGGGGGATCACCGCCGCGTCGTCGCCCGGGCCTTGCAGCCAGTCGGTCGGCCCCAGCACGTCGGTCACGAGCTTCAGGGAGGCCTTGGCCAGACGGCCCGGATGATCCCGGAACCGCCGGACTACCTCGGCGAGCTCGGAGGCCGGCACCCCAAGAGCGTACGGCGACCTCGCGGGATGTTCCAGGCACCGAGGCTCGGCCCTCGCCGGTCCTCCGCACTCCACACAGGAGTCGAATCCGAGCCGCTCGGCCTCCCGGGCGAGAGGGACCGCGTCGACGGGCCGGGCCCCACTACCGACATGAAGCCCGAGCTTCACTCGGTGAGGCCGCTGGTGAGCTGGTCGAGCACAACGCGCGCCCTGCCGGCAGACACCAGGTTCCCCTTCTGTTCGAAGAGCTGGAGTGCGTCCTTGACGGCCGGCACGGCATCCTTCGTTCGTCCGGCTGTGCGGAGGATCACCGCCAGGTCCATCAGCGCGTCGCCGTGCATGTCGAGGTAGTCGGTGTATCCCACGTAGGTCAACCCCTCCCGGGCCAGGGCCTCGGCCGGCCCGTGCTCCCCGCGGCGGGCCAGGATCTTGGCGAGGCAGGTCCGGGACAAGGACTGCGAGGCGAAGTCGTCGCTCGAAGCGAGGTCTGCCGCAGCGCGGGCGAACCGTTCGGCCTCCTCGTCCCGTCCCAGGCCGTGAAGGACGTGCCCCAGACAACCGGCCAGTGTGGAGAGGAACCCACTCTCGCCGATGCGCTCGAGCGTCTCGTACCCGTGGCGGAACACGGCCTCGGCCGCTTCGAGGTCGGCGGCGAGCATCTCCATCGGCCCAAGCCAGAACGCTCGCGACGCCACCTGTAGCGGCCGCCCGAGCTCCTCGGCGATGGCCAGGCCTTCCGCCGCCAGCTCACGGCCGCGATCGAACCGGCCCTCCATACCGTGGAGCGCGCACAGGAGGTAGAGGCCGGTCGCCCGGACCAGCGGTTCGCCCCTTGTCTGCTCCAGGACCTGCTCGATGAGGGCGATGGCGTCGCGGACCGAGGTGGGGCCGAAGTAGATAGCGCGGATCAGCCGGCTTCGCACGCTCCTCTCTCCCTCTCGGTCCCCGGCCCTCGACGCCCGCTCGACGAGCGGCAGGAGCACCTCCTCCGCTCGCCGGCACCGACCCAGGAAGAACTCGTTCTCCCCCACTACGAGACCGGCTCGGACGACGCCTCGCTCGTCGCCGAGCTCCTCGAATTCCCGCATGTATCGCTCGGCCTCCTGCAGCGTCTGACGCGATTCGGCCTGCCGGATCATGCCGTGCACCTCCAGGCGCGGCACTGCCGCCCGCGCCTCCAGCCGGCGGTCGCCGAGGCGGCGGGCGGCCTCCACGGCGTCGGTGAGGATCCCGTCGGCGCGCTCCAGCTCCCCGGTGTCGATCAGCGCCTCCCCGAGCTCGGGCAGGAGTTCCAGGCGCTCCGGCGCCTCGGAGGAAAGAAGGTCCGTCGCCCGGCCCAAGAGGTTGGCTGCCGCAGCGGCGTCGCCCCGATCCGACGCCCGCCTCCCGGCCGAGGAGAGCCGCTCGGCCGCCTGCCGCGAGAGCCCCCGCGCGTGCTCGTCCGCCGGACCGAGCTCCGCCCGCAGCCGCGCCGCCTGCTCGAGATGGTAGCCGAGGATGTCTTCCTGCTCGGCGACGCGCTCGCCGGCCACCCGCTCGAGCCAGTCCGCGAAGCGCTCGTGGAGCTCTGCCCGCAGCTGCTTGGGCATGGCCTCATAGGAGGCATCCCGGATCAGGATGTGGCGGAAACGGAAGGTGTCCTCGCCGGGGAGCGTGGGGCGGTCGGGCCGGATCAGCTCCTTGCGGACGAGCGTCAGCAGGTTCGCCCCCACTGTGGCCCGATCCTCCGACGGCGAGAGCTCCTCGACCGCGCCCCGGTAAAAGACCTTCCCGACCACCGAAGCCCGCTCGAGCGCGGCCCGCTCCCCCGGTGGGAGGCGATCGAGCCTCGCCGCGAGGACCGCTTGGATCGTCGCCGGCACCGCGACGCGCGACAGGTCGCCGGTCGGGATCCAGCGGCCGTCGTCCCTCGCGAGGAGACCGTCGTCGATGAGCATCCCCAGCATCTCCTCGACGAAGAGCGGGTTGCCCTCGGCCGCCTCGGCGATCCTCCGCTCCGCGTGCGGGGCAAGATCGGCGGCGCCGAGCAGGTTCGCGATGAGGAGGTCGCACTCGTCCTCCGAGAGCGGCTCGAGGGAGATCGTGGTCACGTTCAGCTTGCCCCCGCCCCAGGCGGCGCGGAGATCGAGCAGGTCGGGCCGTGCCATGCAGAGCAACAGGATCGGCGCATCTCTCGACCAGTCGGCGATGTGCTCGACGAGATCCAGGAACGTCGGCTCGCCCCAGTGGATGTCGTCGAAGACCACGACGACGGGCCGTTCGCGAGCGGCGGCTTCGAGCAGGCGGCGGATCGCCCAGAAAGTCTCCTCGGGCGTGCCGCCCTCCGAGACCCC
>JBQTIP010000296.1:0-1706 GCA_052388025.1 Actinomycetota bacterium | reverse complement strand
CGCTCGACGGCCGCCCGACGGACCTCCATGCGCTCGCCGAGGAAGCGGGTCGCGGCGTCCACCTGCTCCTGTCCGACTCCACGAACGCGGAGGAGGCCGGGTACACGCCGAGCGAGCGGAGCGTGGGGCCCGTGCTCACCGACATCGTCGCGAGGGCGCCTCAGCTGGCCGTCGTGGCGTGCTTCTCCAGCCACATCCACCGCATCCAGCAGGTGGTGAACGCGGCCCGCGCGAACGAGCGATTGGTCGCGTTCCTCGGCCGGTCGATGCACCAAAGTGTCGCGGCGGCCCGGCGCCTGGGGCTCCTGTCCGTGCCCGAGGAGGACGTCGTCCAGATCGAGGAGGTGGACCGGCTGGATCCGGCCCGGGTCGTGGTGGTGAGCACCGGGAGCCAGGGCGAGCCGTTCTCCGCCCTCTCGCTCATGGCCGCCCGCGAGCACAAGTGGGTGAAGCTCCAGGCGGGGGACACAGTCGTGCTCTCCTCGTCGCTGATCCCCGGGAACGAGCCGGCCATCCACCGGGTCGTCGACGGCCTGTACCGGACGGGCGCCAACGTGTTCCACGTCCCGGCGGCGCAGGTGCACGCCTCCGGGCACGCGGCGGCCGAGGAGCTGCGGCTGATGCTGTCGCTGGTCCGCCCCCGTTGGTTCATCCCGATCCACGGCGAGCGGCGCCACCTCGCCCACCACGCCCGCCTCGCGACCGAGGTCGGGATCCCGCCCGAGCGGGTGATCATCGCCGAGGACGGCGACATCGTGGAGGTGGGGAAGGAGGTCCGGATCGCCGGCCGCGCTCCGGCCGGGATGACGCTGGTCGACGGGCTCGGGATCGGCGACGTCGGCGAGGTCGTGCTGCGCGACCGCCGGAAGCTCTCGGCCGACGGCGTGGTCGTTGTGGTCGTGACGATCGACGCCCACCACGGCGAAGTCGTCGCGGGTCCGGACATCGTGAACCGCGGCTTCGTCTTCGACGAGGCGGCGGGAGACATCCTTGAAGAGGCTCGGAATCGCGTCATGCTTTCCCTGAAGGAGAGCGGGGCGGCCGAGGTCACCGACCGAAGCGTGCTCCAGCAGAACATCCGGCGGACCCTCGGGAGGTACTTCTACGAGGTCACGCAGCGCAAGCCCGTGATCCTGCCCCTCATTATGGAGGTGTAGTGGCGACGAAGACGAAGGCCCGGCGCGGAAGGGCTCGGAAGCGACCCGGGAAGCGGGCGCGCACGCCCGTCCGTACCCACCTCGCGCCGTGGGCGCGGGACGCGCTCGGCATCGGGCTGGTCGTGTTCGCGCTCCTGTCGGTGTTGGCACTGTGGCTGGACTCGGCTGGGGTGGCCGGGCGCGGCATCGCCGTCGCCCTGCACGGCGCGGTCGGCGCCGCCGCGATGGTGTTCCCCGTGCTCGCACTCTATTGGGGCGTGGTCCTGCTCAAAGGGGCCGCCGAGGATGCCCGGGCCCGCATGCTGATCGGCTTCACGTTCGCCCTTATCGGCGTGCTCGGCATCCTGTCGCTCCTCCGCGACAACCCGAGCCCCTCGGCGGGCTACGCGGCCGTCGAGGACGCGGCCGGCGTGATCGGCTCGGGGGCCGCGTGGCCGCTCTCGCGGGCGATCTCGTCGCTCGGGGCGGGGATCGTGTGCGCGGGGCTCGCGGCGCTCGGCCTCCTGATCTTCACCGGCACGCCGCTCGCGACGGCCCTCGCGAAGGTGA
>JBQTIP010000295.1:0-1502 GCA_052388025.1 Actinomycetota bacterium | reverse complement strand
CGGCCGTTCATGCTTCTCATGACGTCGTGGGCTCACGGGCTGGTCCACCTACGGAGGGGCGACATTAGCCGTGCGATTCCTGCCCTCGAACGCGGCCTTGAGGAGTCCCGGGCCTCGGGCTTTCAGGCGCTCGCCTTCCACGGCGTCGCCGCGTTCCTGGGTGCCGCCTACACTCTGGCGGGACGGCTCGAGGAGGCCGTGCCGCTTCTCGAGCGGGTCGTCACTCGGACTGAGTCGATGGGCGCCTGGTTCGCTTACCTGATCGCGATCATCCCGCTGACCGAAGCGCACATGCTCGCCGGCCGCCTGGATGAGGCGAGCCGCCTTGGGCAACGCGCGCTCGACGTGTCAATCAAGCACAAGGAACGCGGACACGAGGCATGGGCACTCCGTCTGCTTGGTGAGATCGCCTCACGCCGCGATCCTCCAGAAGGGGGCGCCGAGAGCTACTATCGACAGGCGATGGCGATTGCCGACGAACTCGGCATGCGCCCGCTTTCGGCCCATTGCCGCCTTGGCCTCGGCGGTATCTACCTCCGAGACGGAAACCGCCCGAAAGCCGATGAGCACCTCACCGCGGCCATAACCCTGCTCCGCGAGATGGACATGCGGTTCTGGCTGGAGCGGGCGGAGGCAGCGCTGAACGGGGTGCGCTGAGGACTAAGTTACGTGTGCGCGAACCAGGCCTCGATCTCGTCTCGGGAATCGAAATAGCCCGTGAGGAAGGTGCCCGGTACCTCGCGGACCGGGGTCGCGCCCTGCCCGACCGTCCGCGGTGCGCCAATCGGCACGAGGAACGCGAACTTACGGATCCCCGCCGCGTTGTAGCGGGGGATGATGTGCCGGTCGCGCCACCCGCCGAAGTCACTCCCGGGCACGAACGCGAAACGTGTCACGTCGATGATCACGTGAGAAGGACGCAGCCGCTCCGCGTCACCGGCAAACAGTTCCAGCTGCCGTTTGAACTCGTCCTCTGACATCGTCGCGGTCGCCTCCGACCACACGAGCTCCAGCATCCCGCGCCCCTCATCGTGGTTCACCGATCCGAACTTGTCGCGCCGAACCTCCACTATCCTTCCCCCTCTCCATCTGCCCGGCCGTTTATTCAGCAGCCGTCGCGAGAATCGTATTGACCGTATAGTCCAATCCGCAAGTATGGACAGAAATGTTACCATGCGCTCAAGAGTCAGAGCGTAGAGGGGTCCAACAATGGCCCGCACTCCCATAGTCGATGGCTTTGTGCTTTACGACTGCCCCGTGGCTCGCTTTCAACACCTTGCCAGCGGGAAACACAAGCTGCGGATCGTTTGGGATCTAAGGAACGGGCCGCTACGTTACGGAGAGATCAAGAAGAGCCTGCTACTTGGCCTCAACGGACAGCACATCAGTCCCAGAATCCTCAGTAGGGAGCTGAAGGCTCTCACCGCACTGGGCCTTATTGCTCGAAAAGACTACGGCACCGTGCCGCTCAGGGTAGAGTATCGCCTGACGCCTCTGGGCCA
>JBQTIP010000294.1:0-10874 GCA_052388025.1 Actinomycetota bacterium | reverse complement strand
CTGGACGGCAAGGATCAGCTGCGGGTGTTCGACGAGATCGACGCGGAGGGTTGGGAGCTGTACGGCATCTACCACACCCACACCCACTCCGAGGCCTACCCGTCGGACACCGACCAGCGCCTCGCCTTCTACCCGGACGTCCGGTACCTGATCCTTTCGCTCACAGACCGGGAGAATCCCGTAATGCGGGCGTTCCAGATGCGAGACACCCAGATCGAGGAAGAGGAGCTGAGGGTCACATGAGCTTCGGCTTCACCGAGGACCAGGTCACGCGCTACGCGCGCCACATCATCCTGCCGCAGATCGGCGGTGCGGGGCAGGCCAAGCTGCTCGACGCCAGGGTCCTCGCGATCGGCGCGGGGGGCCTGGGCTCGCCGGTGTCGATGTACCTCGCCGCGGCCGGGATCGGCACGCTCGGCATCCTCGACTTCGACAGGGTGGACCTGACGAACCTCCAGCGCCAGATCCTGCACTCGACGGCCGATGTGGGGCGCCCGAAGGTGGAGTCGGCCGTCGACCGCCTACGGGCGATCAACCCGACGATCGAGGTGATCTCGCACGACACGATCTTGTCCTCGGCCAACGCGTTCGAGATCCTCGAGCCCTACGACATCATCGTCGACGGCACCGACAACTTCCCGGTGCGCTACCTCGTGAACGACGCGACGCAGATGCTCGGCAAGCCGCTCGTGTACGGGTCGATCTACCAGTTCGACGGGCAGGCGACCGTGTTCATGCCGGGCCAGGAGGCACCGTGCTACCGCTGTCTGTTCCCCCAGCCTCCGCCGCCCGGGACCGTGCCGTCCTGCGCGGAGGGCGGAGTCTTCGGCGTGCTGCCCGGGATCGTCGGGTGCATCCAGGCGACCGAGGCGATCAAGCTGATCACCGGCATCGGCGAGCCGCTCGTCGGGCGCCTCTTGATCTTCGATGCGCTCGCGATGGAGTTCACCACGGTGAACGTTCGTTGGGACGCCGACTGCCCCGTCTGCGGCAAGGGGCCGACGGTCACCGAGCTGATCGACTACGACGCGTTCTGCGGCCTCACCCCCGGCCAGGCGCCGCCGGAGGCCGAACACGGCGTCTCGACCACGAAGGGATAGGAGATGGCGGTTCGCGTGAAGCTCCCGACGATCCTCCGCAAGCACGTTGACGGCGATGCGCAGGTCGACGCCGAGGGCTCGACCCTCCGCGACCTTCTGAGCGATCTCGAGTCGAGGTACCCGGGGATCACGAAGAACATCGTGTCCGACGACGGCGGCCTGCACCGGTTCGTCAACGTCTACCTGAACGACGAGGACGTCCGGTACCTGGGCTCGCTCGAGACCGCCCTCAAGGAAGGCGATACCGTCTCGATCCTGCCGGCCGTCGCCGGCGGCTGAGCCGTCGGGCCGGCCGGTTCCGCTGGGATAATCGCGCCGTGCGCTTCGCCGACATCCTGGACGCCATCGGGGACACGCCCCTCGTGGGCATGCCCCGCATGAGCCCGAAGCCCGGCGTCCGCCTGTGGGGCAAGCTCGAGGGGCAGAACCCGACCGGCTCGACGAAGGACCGCATCGCGAAGGCGATGATCGAGGAGGCCGAGCGATCCGGAGCCCTCACGCCGGACAAGACCATCCTTGAGCCCACCTCCGGTAACACCGGCATCGCCCTCGCTATGGTGGCGCGGTGCAAGGGCTACCGCCTCACCGTGGTGATCCCCGACAACGCGAGCGAGGAGCGGGTGCGGCTGCTCGAGCTGTTCGGCGCCGAGGTCGTGTTCTCGGCGGGGGACAAGGGGACGAACGGCGCGATCGAGGTGGCGAGGGCCCTATCGCGCGACGCCCGCTACTTCATGCCGTTCCAGTACGGGAACGAGGCGAACCCTCTCGCCCACTACGAGGGAACGGGAGCCGAGATCGTGCGGGACCTCCCCGGGCTCACCCACTTCGTCGCCGGCCTCGGAACGGGAGGGACGCTCACCGGCGTAGGCCGGCGCCTGCGCGAGCACAACCCCGGCGTCGAGGTGATCGCCGCGGAGCCGGAGCTGGGCGATCTCGTCTACGGGCTCCGTTCCCTCGACGAGGGGTTCACCCCGCCGATCTTCGATGAGTCGCTGCTCGACCGGAAGTTCCTGGTGAGCTCCTCGGATTCGTTGCGCGCGACCCGGGAGCTGACGGAGAAGGAGGCGATCTTCGCCGGCATCTCGTCGGGGGCGGTAGTGCACATCGCCCAGCGCATCGCCGCCGAGCTCGACGACGGCGACATCGTGTGCCTGCTCGCCGACGGCGGGTGGAAGTATCTGTCCACGGAGGCCTGGGCGCCCGAGATCGAACGGGCCGAGAAGGGCGTCGCGGAGACCCTCTGGTGGTAGCCCGTGCCCGATAGCCGACCGATCGGCATCTTCGACTCCGGGGTCGGTGGGCTCACGGTCGCCCGCGCCGTCTTCGATCTTCTGCCGCATGAGCCGATCGTGTACGTCGGGGACACCGCCCGCTTCCCGTACGGGCCCAGGCCGCTCGAGGAGATCCGCGCTTTCGCGCTGGACATCGCGGCGTACCTCGTCTCGCGCGATGTGAAGATGCTGGTCGTCGCCTGCAACTCCGTCGAGGTGGCGGCGATCCGCGAGGTGACGGAGGCAACGAGCATCCCCGTCATCGGGGTGATCGACCCCGGCGCGCGGGCGGCTGTTCGCGCCACCCACAACGGGCGGGTCGGGCTGATCGGGACCGAGGCGACCGTAGCGAGCGGCGCGTACGACCGGGCCGTGACGGCGGTCGCGGTCGGCTCCGATGTGGCCCTTTCCTCTCGCGCCTGCCCGGCCTTCGTGGAGCACGTGGAGCTGGGCGACACGGCGAGCGACGAGCTGCTGACCATCGCGCGCGGGTATCTTCTTCCGCTACGGAAGGAGGGCATCGACACGTTGATCCTCGGTTGCACGCACTACCCGATGCTGGCCGGCCTCATCAGCTACGTCCTCGGCGATGAGATCGTGCTGGTCTCCTCGGCGGAGGAGACGGCGAAGGACGTCTACGCGACCCTTCTCGAGCGCGACCTGCAGCGGGCGGAGCCGTCGGCGCCCGAGCACGAGTTCCTGTGCACCGGGGAGCCCCAACAGTTCCGGTCGGTCGCCCAGCACTTCCTGGGTCCCGACATCGGCGGTATCGGCGCCGCAGAGGTCGGACTCGTGAAAGGCGTCTCGTGGAGCTGACCGTTCTCGGAGCAAGCGGAACCTGGCCGTACCCGGACGGCGCCACGAGCGGCTACCTGGTTCGGCAGGACGGCTTCAACCTGCTGGTCGATGCGGGGACGGGGACGCTCGCCAGGCTTCAGGAGCACATCCAGATGGAAGACGTGCACGGTGTGCTGATCACCCACGCTCACCCCGACCACTTCGTCGACCTCTACCCGTTCTTCTACGCGCGGTTCTACGGCGAGCTCGGGCCTCGCGGTATCCCCCTGCACTCGCCGGCGGGCTTCTTCGACCAGTGCGCGGGCCTCGTCTCGATCGACAGCCAGGTGGCGATGCGTGTGACCTTCGCGGTCCACGAAGTCGAACCGGGGGATGGGTTCGAGCTCGGGCCGTTTCGGATCCAGACGCGTCCAATGGAGCACCTCGGGTTGAAGGCCCTGGGGTTCCGCATCGACGGCGGGGACGGCGTGCTCGCCTACTCCGGCGACACCGGCCCGACGCACGAGCTGGAGGAGCTCGCACGCGGTGCGGACGTCCTGCTGTCGGAGGCGACCTGGCAGGACCGGGACGACCTCCTGCCGTTCCACCTCTCCGCCCGCCAGGCGGCCGAGTACGCCGGGAGGGCAGGGGCGGACCGGCTGGTGCTCACCCACTTCTGGCCCTCCCTCGACAAGGAAGTCTCGCGGGCGCAGGCGGCCGAGGCGTTCGACGGCCCGATCGAGCTCGCGGAGGAAGGCTTGCGGATGAAGGTGCGCGAGTGAGCGAGCGCCCCGACGGCCGGGGTCCCGCGGACCTTCGGCCGGTGAAGATCGAGCTCGGATACCAGGAGTGGGCGGAGGGATCCGTCCTGCTGGAGATGGGCCGGACCCGGGTGCTCGTGTCGGCCTCCTACGAGGACAGGGCGCCCCGGTTCCTTCAGGGAACCGCGAAGGGGTGGGTGACGGCCGAGTACTCGATGCTGCCTCGCTCGACCATGGAGCGGACGCCGCGCGAGGTCGGGAAGGGGCGGCCGTCCGGGCGAACGCAGGAGATCCAGCGGCTGATCGGCCGATCCCTTCGCGCCGTCACCAGGCTGAAGGCGTTGGGGGAGTCGACCATCTGGATCGACTGCGACGTCCTCCAGGCCGATGCCGGGACGCGAACCGCATCGATCACCGCCGGCTACATCGCTCTCGCGATGGCCGTACGGACGCTTCGGGAACGCGGGCTGCTCGTGGAGGACCCGCTCGCCGACAGCGTCGCGGCCGTGAGCGCTGGGATCGTCGACGGCCGGCCGATCCTCGACCTGTCCTACGAGGAGGACGCGAGCGCGGAGGTCGACTTCAACGTCGTGATGACCGGCTCCGGCTCATTGGTCGAGCTCCAGGGAACCGCCGAGGGCGAGCCGTTCGACCGGAAGGCCTTGGACGCGCTGGTCGACCTGGCCGAGGAGGGCATCCGTCAGCTGACCGAGATCCAGCGCCAGACCCTGGGCGGGTGAGCTTCCCCGAGGATCTGGCCATCGCCTCGCGCAACCCCGGCAAGCTTCGGGAGCTCCGGCGGATCTGCGCGAGCTGGCCCGTTCGATGGGTGACCGCCGAGGGCGACCCGCGTCCCTGGCCCGAGATCGAGGAGACCGGGGGCTCGTACCTCGAGAACGCGTTGCTGAAGGCCCGTGCCTGCGCGTTGGAGCTGGAGCTCCCCGCCGTCGCGGACGACTCGGGGATCGAGGTGGACGCCCTCGGTGGAGCGCCCGGGCATCGATCCGCGAGGTACGCGGGCGAGGGTGCCACCGACGAGCAGAACCTGGCGCTGCTGATCCGGGCCATGGCGGGTGTGCCCGCATCGGGGCGGACGGCGAGGTACAGGTGCGTCGCCGCGCTCGCCTGGCCGGATGGCCGGGAGGTCTCGGCCGAGGGCGTCTGCGACGGGACGCTTCTCGCCAAGCGCCGCGGGTCGGGTGGCTTCGGCTACGACCCCATCTTCGTGCCTGCCGGCTGGGACCTCACGATGGCCGAGCTGGATCCCGAGGAGAAGGACCGCATCAGCCACCGCGGGCGTGCGTTCCGGACCCTCGGCAGCCTGCTCGGCGATCCGGCCTGACGGCTCAAGACTCGAGCTCCCACCGCCGACGATTCATGTGAACGATCGAGGGGGTCATCACGAGTCCATACGGAGAGCCCGTGCTCGGCGGCGGGAGCGGTCCCGACAACGCGCGCCGGGAGCGACGCTACATCCTCCGCGCCGAGTCGTACTTCGAGCGGCGATCCCCGGCGTTCGTCGTGGTGACCGGCCTTTCCCTCGTGCTCGTGATCGGCGCCGCCGACGTCGCCACGGGGCCGCTCAACATCCTCGGGTACTTCTACCTGGTCCCGGTCTCGCTCGTGACCTGGCACAGGGGCATGGGCTTGGGAGTGCTGGTCGCGCTTGCGTCGGCGGCCACGTGGTTCGCCGCCGACTTGGTCGGCGGGCTGTTTCGTCTGGGCAGCCCGGCGCTCTATCTCAACACCTCCATCCGGTTCCTCAGCCTGTTCTTCATGGTCGCGGTGCTGGCGGCGCTCAAGGACCAGCTCCAGCGCCAGCGAGAGCTCACCGCGGAGGAGGGTGAGGCGGCGCAGGATCTCCGGGCGCTGAACGACGTGAAAGACACGCTGCTACACGCGATCGCGCACGACCTTCGTGGCCCGATCACCGCCATACTCGGTTCGGTCCAAACCCTCGAGCGAGGGGAGCAACTTCAGCTCACGCCGGAGCAACGCGCCGGCCTGCTGAACGCCATCTCGGCCAGTGGGCGCAAGCTCAATCGCATGGTGACCGACCTGCTCGATCTAGACCGGCTCGACCGGGGCTTGATCGAGCCGGAATGCGAGTCGGCCGACCTCGGCGCGCTTGCGAGGCGTGTGGTCGGCGAGGCTGATTTCCTTCAAGATCATCCCTGCCGCGTCGTGGCGGATCCGGTGGTCTTGCCGGTGGACGCCGGGAAGGTCGAGCGGATCCTCGAGAACCTCCTCGCGAACGCCGCCAAACACACGCCCGTCGGTACTCCGGTGATGGTCAAGGTCCGGGCTCGCAGGGACGGTGTGGTGCTCTCGGTCGAGGACGAGGGCCCCGGGATCCCCGAGGGGATGAAAGCGGTGATCTTCGAGCCGTTCCGCCAGGGGAGCGCCGCCCGTGCGAGCGGCTCCGGGGCCGGGATCGGCCTGTCCCTCGTGACCCGGTTCGCCGCCCTTCACGGCGGGAGGGCGTGGGTCGAGGACCGTCCCGGCGTCGGAACATGCTTCTTCGTCTTCCTGCCCGGTGTCGTTGCTCCGGCCATCCCTCGCCACCTCGGCGAAGCCCGACCGACGGTCAGGATCTCGGCTTCGTCGTAGGATCGGGGTACCCGAATCTGCGCGAAGGAGGCGAGATGGCCGGGCTCAGGTTCCTGTGCTGCACGGCCGCGCTGGCGCTGATGCTGGCCGTCTCGCTCACGGGAGCGGCGACCGCCTCTGGCGAGGCGGTCTACGGGGCAGTGAAGACCGAGCGGGTGAGGATCGATGACTCCCGGTTCTCTCCCAGGGTCCTCACGATCTCGAGAGGGACCAGGGTCAGGTGGATCAACGACGACAACCTGCGCCACACCTCGACCTCGAACACGGACGTCTGGGACTCGGGGACCCTACGGACGGGCGATTCCTTCAGCCGGATCTTCCGGCAAGTCGGCACCTTCAGGTACCACTGCCGCATCCACCCGGAGATACGGGGCAGGGTCGTAGTCACGGCCTGAGGTGCGAGAGGGGGAGTACGATGGCTCACGCCCACAAAGTGCAGATGGGCGCCGCGACGATCCCATCGCCGATCGCGTAGACCCGAGGGCCTGTGTGTAGCACGACGCCGGCCACGAAGCGGTCGCCGAGCTCGTCGCGGAGCCACGCAAGGTGGCGAGCCGAATCGCGCTTCGGTGCCGCGTCCGCCTTCACCTCCATAGCCACGATCCCGCCCCCTGCGAGTTCGGCGAGGAGATCGACCTCGTGACGACCCTGCTGCGTTCTGAGGTGGTACAGGCGAGGTCGGGTCTCGGCGAGAGGGAGCTCGCTGCGAAGCTGCGATGCCACGAACGTATCGAGCACGCGTCCCATCAAGTCGCCGTCACGAAGCACGGCCTGCGCGTCGACACGCAGGATGCCGACGAACAGCCCGGCGTCAACGAGATAGCGCTTGGGGGAAAGGACCAGGCGTTTGAGACGGTTGGACGTCCAGGCGGGGATGCTCTCGATCACGAGGAGGTTCGTGAGGAGCCGTTCGTATGCGATCGCGGTCTTCCGGTTGACGCCGGCGGCCTCGAACAGAGTCTTGTCCTCGACCGCCCCCGCGGAGCCGAGCGCGTAGGACTCCAGGTAGCGCCGGAGCCGAGCGGGGTCGCGGCCTCGTTCGACCTGCCCGGCATCCCTCGTGACGAGTTGGTCGACGTAGCTCTCCAACCACCGGTGCCGCGCGTCTTCGGAGAGCGCAAGTGCGGGTTCGGGAAAGCCGCTCGCGAGCGCGAGTTCGATGTATCCGCGGAGGTCAGGCGGATCCGGCGGTGTCTCCAGGCCGTGGCCCGCCGCCAGTCGATCGATCAGGGGAGCGCTGCCGAGCCGCCCGAGCTGCTCCCTCGCGGTCATCCCGAACATAGGGATCCTTAGGAGGCGGCCCGTACCCGGCCATGTGTCGGTCTCGAGCTCGGCTCGGACCGATCCCGTCAGGAGGTACCTTCCGGGGCGAGAGTCCGCATCGACCGCACGCTTGACCGCTCCCAGGACATCGAGCACGACCTGCCACTCGTCGATGAGCACCGGCTCGCCAAGGCCCCTGAGCGCCGCGTCCGGATCCGCTCTCATGGCCTCCGACTCGCCGGGACGGTCCATGCGAACGACCGTCGATGCGTGACGGATAGCCGTGGTCGTCTTGCCGGTGGCTCGAGGGCCGACGATGAGCAGAGCGGGCAGTTCGCTGAGTATTCGGCTCAGCAGGCCCTCGATCGCTCGCTCGCGGTAGTCGGCCATCGAGGCATGATACCACTCTCCCACATTCTAGGATACCGTTCTACCACATCAAAGGGTACCGCTCTCACGCAAGATCGATCTGACGCGAGCACTGCGAACCCCGAGAGCCGGTTGACACGCTGCTCCCGATGTGGCTAGATGTGGCCATGAAGAGGGTGAAGATCGCAGAGCTGAAGGATCAGCTGTCCCGGCATCTGCGAGAGGTCGAGCGCGGCGGCGAGGTCGAGGTCACCGACCGGGACCGTCCGATCGCTCGGATCGTCCCGGTGAGCCGGGCCGGCACCTCACTCGTATTGCTTCCTCCGAGGCGTCCGTTCTCCTCCATCCGCCGGAAGCGCCGCACTCCGGCCCGGTGGGACGTGAGCTCCACCGACCTGCTGCTGGAGGAACGGCAGCAGCGTTGAACGTCTACGTGGACTCCTCGGTCCTGCTTCGCGTCGTCCTGGGGGAGCCGGGCCGACTCCGTATCTGGCCGAGGATCACCGCTGCGGTGGCGAGCGAGCTCATCACCCTGGAGTGCTTGCGCACCATCGACCGTGCACGGATCCGCCTGGGGCTCGAAGACGAGGATGTGGCCGATCGCCGGGCGGCGGTGTTTGAGGCGATCGAGGCCTTCAGCCTCGTCCCGGTCGGTCCTCAGATCCTCGAACGCGCGGCCGAGCCGTTTCCGACGACGCTCGGATCCCTCGACGCTATCCACTTGGCGAGCGCTCTGCTGGTGCGGGATGAGTTCGACGATCTCTCGCTCGCCACCCATGACCAGGAGTTGGCCGTTGCCGCTCGGGCGGTGGGCTTCCGCATCCACGGTTCTCCTTCGAGGGCCTGACACGGGCAGGCGAGAAATCGGGGCTCAGCGATGCCGGACTTCGTGTCGTGTGGCACACACCGTGAGCCATGTGTGAGCGAGAGGGGCTCGGCTCCTTCGTCGATCGCCGGCCTCTCTGGCGAATAGCTGCGGGTCAGGAGGGGTGCGAGAGGGGGGATTTGAACCCCCACGCCCTTTCGGGCACCGGATCCTAAGTCCGGCGCGTATGCCAGGTTCCGCCACTCTCGCCGGCAGAGACGCAGCTTAGCGGAGTCCCGCCTGCTGAGAATGGCGATTCCCTACGTATGGCCTATTGCGACCGTCCCTGGGTGCGTTGCGATAATCGGCCGTCATGACCCGGTTGCGCCTCGCTTCGGTCGCTGTCCTCATGGCGCTCGCGCTCGGCGCGTGCAGCCATCCGAGTCCCGAACCGGCTCCCACTCTGCCGACGCCCGAGGTCGAGGCGCCGGTTGCCCTCCCGAGCGTCGAGGCGGCCCTGCTCGACGAAGGCACCTACGGTGTGCTGTCGATCGAACCGTACCTGAGCATCTGGCGGACGCGCGACGCGTCGGGCGAGCCGAAGCTGGTCCTCGACCCGACCAACCCCTACGGCGAGCCGGTCCCGCTGCTCGTGACGGCGGCGCGGAGCGACGCCGGCGGGGAGGAGTGGCTGAAGATCCTGCTCCCGGTCCGCCCCAACGGAGCCACGGGCTGGGTGCGCGCGAGCGATGTTCGCCTCGTCGCCCATCAGGAGAGGATCGTTGTCGACCTCTCCGAGCGAACCCTGAAACACTTCCGCGACGGGAAGCTGGTCCACCGATTCTCCGTCGGGATCGGCCGGCCCGAGTACCCGACGGCGACGGGGACCTTCTACGTGACGATCGGCGTGTCGCAGCCGAGCGCCTCGGGGCCGTACGGGATCTTCGCCTTGGGCATCAGCGGGTACTCCGAGGTCCTCAAGGACTGGCCCGGCGGGGGTCAGATGGCCATCCACGGCACGTCCGACCCAGGCGATCGCGGCCGGACGGTGTCCCACGGCTGCGTCCGGGTCTACAACGCCGACATGGCGAAGCTGACCGACGTGCCGCTTGGGACTCCGGTGATCATCAGGACCTGAGGTCGGCCCCCCGGGACTCGAACCCGGAAACCTGCGGATCAAGAGTCTGGTCGAGGAGTGCTGGTCACAGAGCTGGAAGCCGTCTGAGCTGCTGCTTTGCGTCGACAGACAGCGGTTGCCCCTTGACTCGAAAGCGGGGGGCGCCTATCTCCCCCGACGTACAAAGCAACGGCTCCAGCATGAATCCATTACTGCCATGGATTCATGATGGGGAAACCTGGGGATACCACGAAAACAGCAGGCCACGATACCGGCAATGAGGTGGCGAGATGCCCTAAGTATGCGCGTTACGTGTTGTGGCTTCTGTCGCAGTTCGAGATGCGGCGTCCGCTGGCGACGGGAGATGGGTCCGGCGCCCCGATCCGTCATTGCCGAGCGGGACCGGTAGCCCTGCCGAGTTCCGCCAGCCGCCGCTCGAGGAGGCGCCGCTCGGCGTCGTCGTGGACCAGTGTCAGGGCTCGGCGATAGGCGTCGCGGGCCTCGTCCGTTCGACCGAGGCGGCGCAGCAGCTCACCCCGCGTCGAGTGCAGGTAGCGGTAGTCCTCGAGGGCGAGGCGATCGACGATGTCGAGCCCCGCCTCGGGACCCTGCTCCTCGGCGACCGCGACGGCCCTGTTCAGCTCGACGACCGGCGAGCCGGTGAGGCGGGCGAGCTCGCCGTAGAGGGCGGCAATCTGGGGCCAGTCGCGCGGCTCGTCGGCATGCAGGGACGCGATCGCCGCCTGCACGACGTAGGGACCGCGCCCGTGCAGGGCGAGGGCCCGGTCGAGCACCGCCCGC
>JBQTIP010000293.1:0-11129 GCA_052388025.1 Actinomycetota bacterium | reverse complement strand
CCGAGCGGGGCGAGGTCGTCTTCGTCACCGTCCCCTACGCCGGGCAGGCCGATATCTACCGGTCGATCAAGGAGCATGTCGCCCCCGGCAAGATCGTGGTCGATTGCACGAGCCCGCTCGCCACCGCTGTCGGCGGCCGCGCCTGGCAGGTGGTCCGCCCCTGGCACGGCTCGGCCGCAGAGCAGGCGACGGCCCTGCTCCAGGCGGGGGTCCGGACGGTGGCCGCGTTCCACACGATCTCCGGCGAGGCCCTCCAGGACCTCGATCGGCCCCTCGACAGCGATGTCCTCGTTTGCGGCTCGGATCCCGAGGCGAAGGCCACGGTGGGCGATCTCATCGAGGAGATCCCGAACCTCCGGTGGGTCGACGCCGGCGACCTCTCGATGGCCAGGATCGTCGAGACGCTCACGGCGGTCCTCGTCTCCGTGAACCGGGCCTACAAGATCCACGACGCCGGCTTCCGGGTCACCGGGCGGGACGCCTGGGGCCGGCCCGGTGGATGAGCCGGGCGGCCGGCACGTCCGGATCGACGACACACGGCTGTACGTCGTCGAGCGGGGCAACGGGTACCCGATCGTCGTGCTGCACGGCGGGCCCGGCCTGGACCATCACATGTTCGGGGACTACCTGGATGCGCTCGCGAACCGCTTTCGCCTGATCCTGGTCGACCAGCGCGCCCAGGGCCGCTCGGATCCGGCGCGCGAGCACACCTGGACCCTCGAACGCATGGCGCAGGACGTCATCATGCTGGCGCGCGTCATGGAGCTGGAGCGATATGCCGTGCTCGGGCACTCCTACGGCGCGTTCGTGGCCCTCCAGAACGCCGTCGACTACCCGGGGCAAGCGGAGCAGACGATCGTCTCGAGCGGCCTGCCGTCGGCCCGGTATCTCGCCCACGTTGAGAGGAACCTCGAGGCGTTCGAGCCGGAAGAGCTTCGGGATCAGGTCACGTCGTCCTGGGAGCGGGAGACCGTCGCGCAGACCCAGGAGGACGTCGCGGCGCTCCTGCACGACCAGCTTCCGTTCCAGTTCGGCGACCCCCTCGATCCCAGGATCACCGAGTTCGAGCGGCGGACCGAGGGCGCCGTGTACTCGCCGGCCGTGCTCCGGCGATTCGCGACGGCCGGCTACGGGGGCATCGAGGTCGAGGACCGGCTCGGCGAGATCCCGCAGCCCGTGCTCGTGCTGGCCGGGCGGCGTGACCGCACCTGCTCGGTGGAGGCCTCGGAGGCAATTGCCCGCGCGATCCCAAAGTCGGAGCTGGTGGTCTTCGAGGAGAGCGGGCACATGACGTTCGTCGAGGAGAACGATCGCTACCTCGCGGCCGTGCGTGACTTCCTCGACCGCCACGCGACGGCCTGAGCCGGCCGGGCGTCAGTCGATGACGGCGAGCGTCTGCCCCGTCGTTACGATCTGGCCCGGCTTGATCGGAAGCTCCGTCACGACGCCTTCGCGAGGCGACGCGACGTGGTTCTCCATCTTCATCGCCTCCAGGATGCAGATCACGTCGCCGGCCTCGATCGGCTGGCCCTTCTCCACGAGCACCCGGAGGATCGTGCCCTGCATCTCCGACGCGATGACCCCGTGAACGTGCTCGCCGTGATGCACGTCGTGCTCCACCGGCGGCTTCGGCGCCGCGTTGGAGCGCTCGTCGAAGATCCGGACCGGGACCCGGCGCCCGTCGACCTCGACGAGGAGCTCGGCCGGACGGAGCGGGCGGAGTTCCGGGACGGCCGGCGGCGCGGGCTCGTTGTCGGGTAGCTCGACGCCGCGAAGCGCCCGCTCGAGCCAGGTCGTGGTGTGAGTGGACTTCCGGAACTGCTGGCTGTCCATGATCCATCGGTGAAGCGGGATCGTGGTCGGCACTCCCTCAACCCGGAACTCGTCGAGCGCGCGGCGCATTCGACGCCGGGCCGCCTCGCGATCTGGACCCGAGACGATCAGTTTGGCGAACATCGAGTCGTAGTCCGCCGCGATCTCGTTGCCCTCCTTCACGCCCGAGTCCACGCGGACGAACGCCCCGGACGGCTCCCGGTATCCGATGAGGCGCCCCGGGGCCGGCAGGAAGTTGCGGGAGGGATCCTCCGCGTTGATCCGGCATTGGATCGCGTGGCCCCGAGGTTCGGCCGAGACGTCCAGCCGCTCGCCCAGCGCCACCTCGATCTGCAGCGCGACGAGATCGAGCCCCGTCACCATCTCGGTGACCGTGTGCTCCACCTGAAGCCGGGTGTTCATCTCCAGGAAGTAGAAGGACCCGTCCTCGTCGAGGATGAACTCGACCGTCCCGGCGTTCGTGTATCCGCACTCCTTGGCGAGAGCCATGGCCGCCTCGCCGATCCGCGATCGGAGGTCGGTGTCGACGGCGGGCGACGGGGTCTCCTCGACGAGCTTCTGATGGCGGCGCTGGACCGAGCAGTCTCGTTCGCCCAGGAAGAAGACGTTGCCGTGGGTGTCGGCGACGACCTGGGCCTCCACGTGGCGGGCGCGGTCTATGTAGCGCTCGAGGAAGACCTCCGGTCGGCCGAAGTAGGCCTGGGCCTCTCTCCCGGCTCGCTTCAGCGCGTCCTCTAGATCGTCGGCGGAACGGACCACGCGCATCCCCTTGCCACCGCCCCCGAACGCCGCCTTGACTAGCAGAGGGAACCCGATCCGCTCGGCCTGCTTCCCTGCCCGCTTGATCGTGACCGGCTCGGGGGTGCCGGGAACGATCGGAACGCCGATGCGCTCGGCGGCGCGGCGGGCCGCCGCCTTGTCTCCCATCATGTCGATCGCCTCGGGCGGCGGCCCGACAAAGGTGTACCCGGACGAGGTCACCGCCTCCGCGAAGTGCGCGCGCTCCGCGAGGAATCCGTAGCCCGGGTGGATCATGGTCGCCCGCGACTTCCGCGCCGCTTCCAGGATCGCCCCGATCGACAGGTAGGAGTCGGCCGCGAGCGCCGGGCCGATCCGGTGCGCGGCATCGGCCATCTCGACGTGGAGGGCGTCGCGGTCTCCGTCGGAGTACACGGCGATCGCGAAACAGCCGAGCTCACGGCACGTCCGGATGATCCGGACTGCGATCTCTCCACGATTGGCGACGAGGACGCGAGGTTTTCGCACGAGACGCTCCGGCTCGGGATAATCGGGTACCCCCGGACGGGAGTCAAACCTTTTGCTGTCCGAACGGAACCTGAGAGAGGCGCTCGAACGAGTCGGGGTCTCGGCCCCCGTCCGCTTCGATGAGGTTACAGGCTCGACGAACGCCACCGCGCTCGAGCTGGCGGAGTCGGGCGCGCCCGAGTGGACGCTCGTCGCCGCCGCTCACCAGACGGCCGGCCGGGGGCGCATGGGCAGGACCTGGGTCGACGAGCCGGGGCAGGCGCTCATGTTCTCGCTCGTCCTTCGGCCGGAGCTGCCCCCCGACCGGGCCGGGCTCCTCTCACTCCTTGCGGGAGCCGCGATGGCCGGCGCCTGCCGGCAGGTCGCGCGCGCGGACGCGGGATGCAAGTGGCCGAACGACATCCTCGTCGGCGGGCGGAAGGCCGGCGGCATCCTCGCCGAGGCGAGGCTCGCCGGGGATCGGATCGAGCACGTGGTCCTCGGCGCCGGGGTGAACCTGGGCGACGGGCCTGCCGAGGTGCCCGATGCGACCGGCGTGGGGGAGGCGGACCCGGCGGCCCTGCTGGGGTCGTTCCTGCACTGGTTCCGCGGCAGGTACCATCCCGCCCACCCGGCCTTCTCGCGAGCGGTGATCGCGGCCCATCGGGACGTGTCGGTCACGATCGGAAGGTCCATCAGGGCGACTACGGTCGAGGGCCGTGTCGTAGAAGGACAGGCCGTCGACATCGACGAGGGCGGGGGCCTGATCGTAGAAACCGAGGGACGCCGCGAGACGGTCGCCTTCGGCGAGATCGAACACCTCCGATAGGTGCTGGCGATGTTGCGGAGCGGGGTTGGGGATGGACCGGCAATCGGGGCATCGTCCCGAGCGCTTGCCCGGACCCGCCGCTCGCGGTAGCGTCCGGCCGTGGCGTTCCCCAAGCGGCTGCTGATCGAGAACGAGGAGCTCGTTGCCGACCTGCGCCCGCACTGGATCGCGCTCGTGTACCCGGGCGTCGTCACGCTGCTGGTGCTCGGGGCGTGGATCTTCGCGATCCCGAGGCTTCCTGAGGGGAGCGCCCACGATGCGCTGTTCTGGCTGGTGATAGCCGTCGGGGTACTGGTTCTCCTCGCGTATCCACTCCGCGAGGCGATCGCCTGGGCCACCTCGCACTTCGTGGTCACGTCCGACCGGATCATCCATCGCCGGGGGCTCATCGCGAAGCGCTCGATGGAGGTCCCGCTCGAGGCGATCAACGACGTTCGGTTCCAGCAGGGCATCCTGGAGCGGATGATCGGCGCCGGCGATCTCATCATCGAGTCGGCGGGCGAGCAGGGCCGTCAAGTCTTCTCGGAGATCCGCAGGCCCGAGGAGGTCCAGAAGACGATCTATCACCAGGGCGAGCTGAACCAGGAGCGCATGTCTCGGGGCGGGATGCCGGCGGCCGGGCCTTCAACGTCGAGCGAGCTCCAGCGGCTGGCCGACCTCCGCGACCGCGGCGTGCTCACCGAGCAGGAGTTCCAGGCCCAGAAGCGCCGGATCCTCGGAAGCGGATAGCGGGCCGACGGGCCGGTCGGGTCCGAGGTATAACCCAGGCGTGACTTCACGGGTCGCCGTCATCGGGGTCGGGCACGCCGGGTTCGCCCCCATCATCGCGGGCCTCTCGTACAAGGAGCTGATGTTCGAGGCCGCCCAGCGCGCCTACGACGACGCGGGCGTCGAGGTCCGGCGCGACGTCGACTCGTTCGTGTGCGTCTCCGAGGACTTCCTGGAGGGCACGAGCATCTTCGACGAGTACGTGCCCGATCAGCTCGGGGCCGCCCAGCGCCCGGTCCAGACGGTCGCCGGCGACGGCCTCTTCGCCGTGGCCACCGCCATGATGCTGATCCGCTCGGGCGTGGCCGGCGTGGTCGCGGTCGAGGGGCACAGCAAGGCCTCGGACATCCTCACCCTCGGCGGCATCGAGCTGTTCGCACTGGACCCGGTGCTGAACCGGCCGCTCGGCGTCTCGTCGCTCGCCGTCGCGGGACTGGAGATGAACGCATATCTCGAGCGGACCGGGATCGGCGAGGAGCACTGCGCGATGGTGGCCGCGAAGAACCGGTCGAACGCCCTCGACAACCCGCGCGCCGCTTACCCGGCCGCGGTCGAGGCCGGCGATGTGGCCGGATCGGCGCCGGTGTTCTGGCCGCTGAAGGCGCTCGAGGTGGCCCGGCCCGCCGACGGCTGCGTTGTCGCGGTCCTCGCCTCCGAGGAACGGGCACGGGAGCTCACCGAGGCGCCGGTGTGGCTGCTCGGGGCGGGCTGGTCGTCGGGCAGCCCGAGCCTCGAGAGCCGATCCTGGGGCGACGCCGACTTCGTCAGGCGGGCCGCGGACATGGCATACGGGCAGGCGGGGATCGACGACCCCGCCGAGGTAGTGGAACTCGCGGAGGTGGACGACACCTACGCCTTCAAGGAGCTTCAGCACATCGAGGCCCTTGGGTTGGTCGATCCGGGAGAGATCCCGGCGATGCTCGACGACGGCACGTTCGACCCCGACGGCGACCTCCCCGTGAACGTCTCGGGCGGCTCGATCGGCCAGGGGTACCTGTTCGAAGCGAACGGTTTGGCGCGAGTCCTGGAGTGCGTCGAGCAGCTAAGAGGCGAGGCCGGCGAGCGGCAGGTCGAGGACTCGGGCGTCGCGGTGGCTCAGTCGTGGCGGGGCGTGCCGACCACCTCGGGCGCCGTCGTGGTGCTGGCGAACGACGAGGCGGCGCCGTGACCGTCAAGGGACTCGACCACGTCTACTACTGGACCGCCGACATGGAGCGCGCCGTCGCGTTCTACCGCGACGTGGTGGGCCTCGCGCTGCTTCGCCGCCACGGCGACAGCTGGGCCGAGTTCGACGGCGGCGCGGTCCGCTTCGCGCTCCACGGCGCGGTGGAGGGGCACGCTGTGCCCAGGGGGGGAACGGCGGTCTTCGAGGTGGACGACCTGGATGCCTCCCGTCACGAGCTCGAGGCCAGGGGCGTGCGCTTCGACGAGCACCTCGGGGAGGTCGAGGGACGAGCGCGGTTCGCCTCGTTCGCCGATCCCGACGGCAACACCGTCCAGATCATCGAGTACCTGGGGGAGCGGCGCTGATGGGCCGGCGCGTAGCGGTCGTGGGCGCCGGCATGACGAAGTTCGTCCGGCGGGCGCAGGAGACCGGGAAGGAGCTCGCCTGGGAGGCGGCCCGCGCCGCGCTTGATTCCTGCGAGCTCTCGCTCGCCGACGTGGACGCGGTCTGCCTCGGGACCGCGCCGGACGCGTTCGACGGCGTGCACATGAAGGGCGAGTACCTCTCGGACGGCTGCGGCGCCTACGGCAAGCCGTTCATCCGTACCTACGTGGGCGGCGGAAGCGGCGTGTTCGTCGGGATCCAGGGCTGGTACACGGTCGCGAGCGGCATGTTCGACGTCGCGCTCGTCGTGGCCGAGGAGAAGATGTCGTCGTGCCGGCCTCATCCGCAGGGCGCCTTCCTCACGATCTTCGACAACGTCATCGAGCGGCCCCTCGGGCCGAACCTCCTCTGGATCTTCGCGCTCGAGATGCACCGCTACATGGCGGCCTACGGCCTGGACAAGCGCGACATCGCCGCGGTCGCGGTGAAGAACAAGCGGAATGCGGCCGGCCACCCCGCCGCGCTCCTCGGACAGGCCGACATCACGGTCGAGGACGTGCTCGCCTCCGAGACGCTCGCCTGGCCGGTCCAGCGCCTCGACGTCTCGCCGATCTCCGACGGGGCGGTGGCGGTGGTGCTGGCGTCCGAGGAGGTGGCGGCGCGGCTCACCGACAAGCCGGTCTGGATCGAGGGCGTCGGATGGAACCTGGACACGACGTACTGGACGAATCGCGATCTGGCGTACCCGCAGTACGTGGAGGACGCGGCGCGCATGGCCTACGAGATGGCCGGGGTCACGGAGCCGCGGAAGCAGATCCACGTCGCGGAGCCCTACGACCCGTTCGACTACAAGGAGCTGCACCACCTCGAGGGGCTCATGCTGTTCGACAAGGGGAAGGCGCCGGAGGCCGCCCGCGACGGCGTGCTGAACCGCAACGGCGACCTGCCGTCGTGCCCGTCGGGCGGGCTGCTCGGCGTGGGGAACCCGATCGCGGCCGCCGGGCTGATGAAGATCGCGGAGCTTTACTGGCAGCTCCGCGGCGAGGCCGGCGCCAGGCAGGTCCCCGGAACCCCCGAGCGGGGCGTCGCCCAGGCTTGGGGTGACCTGATGCAGGTGGGAACCGTCGTCGTCATGGGCGTGGATCGTGGCGGGGGAGGCGGCGGCGGGGTTGCTCCACTCGGCGCGTCGGGGCTGGAGGAGCCGGGGGCGTCGCGGAGCGGGGTTGGGGATGGACTGGCAAGCGGAGCGACGCCCCCGGCGACCCGCTCGGCGCTGCCTGTCATCCAGACGCCGCCGTACACGACCGCCGGGCACGCGCTCTCCGACGCCGAGTTCCGCTCGCAGGCCGGTGCGGTCGAGCACGAGGTCGACGCGCGCTATTCCTGGGACACCGGCGTAGCCGTCTCGCGGTTCCTCTCGGGGCTTCAGCAGGGGCGGATTGTCGGGCGCGAGTGCCGCGAATGCGAGCGGGTGCTCGTCCCGCCACGGATGTTCTGCGAGCGGTGCTTCCGACCGACCGACCGTTGGGTCGAGGTCGCGGAAACCGGCACCGTCGGCACGTTCTCCATCTGCTACGTGACGTGGGACATGCAGCCGCTCGCGACCCCGGAGATCCCGGCCGTGATCGCGATCGACGGCTCCGACGGGGGATTCCTACATAAGCTAGGCGGCGTGGATCCGGAAGCCGTCCGGATGGGCATGGCCGTCGAGGCGGTGTGGAAGCCGGAAGCCGAGCGCGTGGGGTCGATCCTCGACATCGCGCACTTCCGCCCGCGAACGGAGGCGTGATGCTCGAGAAGCTGAGCGATACGAGTGAGGTGAGACGGTGGGAGGGCGGCATCCCCGTTTCGCACCGCTACACGCCCGGCGTGGCTGGGGCGGTCTTCTTCGAGGCGCTCCGGGACCGCGGCGTGATCCTCGGCTCGCGCTGCGAGGCCTGCTCCTACACGTACGTCCCGGCGCGGCTGTTCTGCGAGCGGTGCTTCGCGGAGCTCACCGCGGACGCCGAGGTGGGCCCGGGCGGCCGTCTGGAGTCATTCACGATCGGCTACGTGGACGTCGAAGGAGATCCGCTGGACGAGCCGGTCACGCTCGGCCTCGTGCGGCCGGACGGCGCCGACGCGGTTCTGATGCACTTCCTCCTGGATGCGGGCGAGGAGGAGCCCCTCGAGATCGGTGCTCGCGTAGAGGTCGTCGTAAAGCCTTCGGAGGAACGCACCGGCTCGATCCTCGACATCGCCGGCTTCCGGCCCGTGGGGGTGGATGGAAGCGCCTGACGGCGCTCGAGGGTACCGGCGGGGCCGCTCGCCCGACTGAAGGCCTCGGGGCTACTCCTCGTCGACGGAGAACGACTCGCGAAGGAGCAGGCTCTGCTGCTGGAAGGCGCGGCGGGGATCGTCCTGCTCGTTCATGAGGGCAAGCTCCTGGGTGAGCAGCCGTGCGAGGTGGCGGGTGAAGGTCTCGCGCCTGGCCGCCTCGTGCCGGTACAGGGGATGGTCCCTGTTTATGTAGATGATGGTCCCCTCCGAGAACGACTCGGGGCCTTCGGGGCCGAACTGGTCGATGCAACAGGTCACTCCCGTCTCGCCCATCCTGTGGCGTTGGACCACCGCGTTGGGCGTCAGGCGGCGGACCCTGGGCCGCGCCGGCTCCCGGGCCGGCCCCGGCTCCTCGGCGGGTGTGGCGTCAGGCGCCTCCTCTCGGGGCGATCCGGCGGCCTCCTCGGCGGCCGGGATCTCGGCCAGTGATGCGACCGCGCCCGCCGGCTCTTGGACCACGGCGGCCTCGCCGGCCACGTCCGACGGCTCGCCGATCGGAACGGCCCCGAACGGCGACAGCTCGGGGTAGCGGCGGAGGGCTCGCTCGATCCGCGCCATGGCCTCGGTCACCGACCGCTTCGCCACGCGGTTCTCCTTGCGAAGGGCAAGGGTTCGGAGCGCGGCTTCGACCTCGGTCATCACTCGATCCATCGCCTCCGTGAAGGCGCGGTACTCGGCGGTGTCGACGAGGAAGCCGTTGCGGTCGGTGGTGAGCGGCAGGAAGTCGGCGTTCACCTCGCCGCGGATCCGGGTGACCAGCTTCCCCCACGCCTGCATGCCGAACAGCTCGCGACGGACCGTCACGCCCTTGACCTTGACCTCGAGCCCCAGGTCCTGCGCCGACGCGCGAGAGGCGGGAAGGATCACGACCTCGCCGCTCACGACCCCGTGGGCCGTGGACTCGAGGAACGGGATCCGCCGTCCCGCGAGGCTGCGGGGAACGAGCCGCAGCCCGTTCACGTAGACGGCGAAATCGTGCGCGCGTAGGGGCACGCTCTCGAGCAGCAGGTCCCGGACCTCGCTCGGCTCGAAGCGCTTCGTGAGGCGGGTGAGACGGACCGTCGTTCCGTCCCGGCGCCTGCCGTCCGGCGGGTCGAGCTGCAGCGGAAGCTGCCAGTCCCCCTCGCCGACCTCCCACTCCCGCCGATCGAAGGTCACATTCGCGGAGAAGGGGCCCCGGCGCGTCAGGACCTCGAAGCGCTCGCACGACGCGAGCGTCGCGAACTTGCCGCTGCCGAACTGCCCGATCCGGTGCCGGCCGTGGATCGGGGAGATGGGGTGCTCGCGCTTGTCGGGGACGCCCACCTGGAAGTACCGGAGCAGGCCGTCCCGATCCATGCCGCTGCCGTCGTCCGCGACGACGATCTCGTCCGGGCGGACGTCCACGCGAACCTCGGTGGCGTCGGCGTCGTAGCCGTTGTTCACCAGCTCCCGGACGAGCTCCAGGGACCTGGAGTACAGCTTCTCCCCGATGACGATCAGGTGCGTGCGATCGACGGTGACCGGGAGGGACTCGGTGACGCCCACATCGCGGATGATAGCCGAGCGTCTGGTAGAGCTCGACGAACGTCCCAACTCGACCTCGCATGTCTCGTGACATCATGCGTGTGATGGAACGAGCAACCATCAGGGCTGATGAGGAGACGATGCGGCGGCTTCGGGCGCTGGCACGGGACCGCGGCGTCTCACTCTCCGAGGTCGTCCGCGAGGCCCTCCGCGAGAAGGCCAGGGAGTACGGGCCGAAGCCGAAGTCCCTGGGCATCGCGAGCTCGGGACGCACCGACACGGCTCGCACCCAGGCGAGCGAGCGGGTTCCGCCCCGTTCGTGGCGCTGATCCTCGACACCGGACCCTCGTGCCCGCGGCCGACCGGAGCGACGCCGATCACCAGCGCTGCCGCCCCTGTGGTCGAGGATCTGGTGGCCGAGGACCATCCCCGCGTCCGCGAGCTCATCGACCGGTACGACGACCTCGGGGTCGGGTTCGTCGACGCCGCGGTGCTCGCGGTCGTGGAGCGCCTGGGGGAGCCGAAACCGGCAACCCTCGACCGACGGCATTTCTCGGTGATGCGCCCCCGGCACGTGGACTCGCTGGAGCTCCTCCCGGCCTGACGATCGCCAACACGCTTCGCGGCGGCGGGAGTCCCATGACCGAACACGCGTTCGTGTCAGAGGGGTGTTGCAGAGTTCCTCGGCATGAGTACCTCCCCCTCCAAGGGCTCTGTGCGGCGACCGAAGGTCACCTGTCGGGTCGCTCGCTCTTCATTCTCGATTCCCATTGGCGAGCCGGTGGTGCTTGAATCATCAACACCTGGCCCCCGGGAGGAGGGAAGATGAACGCGGCCTCGCCGGACGGGTTCGGGGACCTGTTCTCGCAGGCTACCGGCGGCCGGACGGCGTTCCCGTACCAGGTCGCGTTCGCGGAGTCGCCGATCGTTCCCGAGGTCGTGCGCGTCCCGACGGGAGCCGGCAAGACGGCGACAGCGGTACTCGGATGGCTCTACCGGCGGCGATATCACCCCGTTGAGCGCTACGCCGATCGACAACGACGGGAGGAGGGAACGATGCCGTCGCTGCTCGATGTTGAC